>JBDNHE010000057.1:0-32894 GCA_041688945.1 Gemmatimonadota bacterium
CCCGAACACGGCCGTTAAGCCTCGCAGCGCGGATGGTACTGCAGCGGAGACGCTGTGGGAGAGTACGTCGCCGCCAGCTCTATTCGTAAAACGCCCGGTCAGACTTTCGTCTGATCGGGCTTTTTGCGTCGCTGAAATCGGCGCATTCCTGCGTTGGGCTCCGGGGGCCTCCCTGCGACGTAGCGCGTGCTACGTCTCACTCGTGCCTCCTCGCCCGCCTTGGACTGCATCCGATTTGAGCAACGCTACACCGGGTCGGGGGGTGCTTGCCCTCCTCTATCGCGCCGCCTCACAGGGGTGGTCGGCGTGGTCTGCGGGACTGCTTTCGACGGCCGCACGGCCCCGCCAAGATGCCGCTACCTCGGCTGCCGCACCGGGCCCGTCGGTTGCCGCGGGGCTTCGGACGGCGCCCGATCTTCGATCGAAGGCGCCGAACGACCGGTCGCGGAGTGAGCCAGTGCACGGAAAAAGTGCCTGGCCAGCCGAGTTGGAGTGGCGCCCGGCCGGACCTTGGCGAACCCCGCCATCCGCACCACGAAAGGCGTTCAGCTCCGAGTGCAGAACAAGGCGCATGAGGAGACCGACTGAGAGGTAGCACACGCTACCTCGCAGGGAGTGTCCCCGGAATGCAACGAAGTTATGTGCCGGAGATGGACGCCGCGCTAGTCTTTAGGCAGACCAGCAGGCGGGCGAGGAGCGGCCGACTGAGATAGCACGCGCTACGTCGCCGGGAGCGCCCCCGGAGCCTAACGACCTCCTGCGCCGGAGATGGACGCCGCGGTACTCTTCAGCGTGCCCGGAATCGGAAGCTTTGTTCCAGGACTCCCAACACAGCCCGCCCATTTAACAACGCCGGATCAAACGACAACTCCCCGACCAACTGCCGTGCCGCCTCGACCGCCCACCCCGGCCCGCCCAGAGAATCGACTTCGAAGACCTGGCCAAGCTGGTCGATCTGCAACCGGACGGTCGCGGACGTGGTGTCATTTCGGAAGCTGCGCCGACCGTACCACGTGCTCACCGAATCCGGGAGACCATAGGGGCGGCCTTGCTCTGGATGGCGCATGTGAGGCATGCAGGTTCTGGAGCGCTCGATCCGGGCCTGCGGTTCGGGTCCTGCCTTGAGCACTACGTAAAAGCTGCTGCGATCCAGAAGTCGGTCCAGGGGGCGTGCGCGCGACGCCAGAACCTGTTCCGCCCGGGCGGCCGGCTCGGGATCCATGGTGGTTTCCCACCGCCCGGCTGCCTCCAGAAGCCCAGAGCGCTCGTACCAGAGGACGATCCCCAACTCGGGAGGCTCCGTAGTCCCCGGCGCCGAAAGGATGCCTGCGGACTTGAGCTCTTCACCAAGGCCGATGGTGTCGAGCAGTTCCTCGGTGCTCAGGAACACCGGCTCACGGGCCACGCTGCAGACCTGATCCCAGTGCCGGACAAAGAGTGGGGGCGGTCCGGCCGGGTCGACTTCACCCGGGCCGGGGCCACCTCCACATCCGAGCACAATCAGGCTGAGCGCCACCGCAGCGCCGGTCGGAACCTTCCTGTTCGCTTCGATTCCGACGTCCACCGCTACTCCGTCAGCGCTGCTCGAACGTGATCGGGAACGAGACCCACACCGCGACCGCCTCATCACGGTTAAGCGCGGGGCTGAACTCCATGACCCCGGCCACGCTCAGAGCGGCTTCGTCCAGTTGCGCGTTTCCCGACGACTTGTTGATGCGCGTTTCCCGAACCACGCCTCCCTCGTCGATGAAGAAGTATACCGTGACTGTTCCCGCGATTCCGGCGTCCCTCAACAGAGGCGGATACGCCTCTTCTAGGTTGACGGTGGTGGCCCGCATGTTCGTGATCACGGGAGGCACGGTGTACGGCGTAAACTGAGGACTGCTGACCACCGACATGTCTTGGCCCTCAACATCCGATGGCGTGGGGGCCGGAACCGCATCCGTCGCATCCGCATGATCGTTGAGTTCAGGAGCGGGCCCGTCCAGGTTGGTCGGGAGCGGGATGCCGCATGCTGCAATGGTCAGGGCCAGCCCCGCAATCAGGGACAGAGCTCCGACAGGGCCGAACGCACGTGAACGAAGTGACATGGCTTGAAGCCTCCTTTCGAGGTCGCTTGAGAGAAGTGCAAAGGCGGCAACGGGCCGCACAAGCGGATCGGGCTGACGGAGGGCCGCCGACAGCAGGGTTTCGCCATAACTCGCGGGGTTTCTCGTTCCTCGCAGAACCCGGCGATCGCAATCGATTTCGATGGCTCGGAAGAGTTGATCGGAGACCAGCCAGACGGCGGGATTCCAGGGCATCAGGACGCGTGCTGCCTGACCAAGAAGCAGGAGCAGGGGGTCGCCGGCCATGAGGTGTTCTTCCTCGTGGCGGATGATCCAGTGTGACTGATCGTCGGGCACGTCCAGCACCCATTCGGGCAGGAGAATCTCCGGCCGGAAAAACCCTACGACGGCGGGTCCCATCCCGGGTGAAACGCGTACTACGCGTCCGTGGACCATGGTGGGGCGGCTGCCCTCACGGATTCGGCGAAGGCCGATCAGCGATGCGGCGAGCCAACCGGACATGAGGAGAGAACCCGCTATCCACATGAGCCAGAACGGCATCTGCAAAGCCTGAGGCAGGGCGGGCGCGTCCAGCCGGGGTGAAACCGTCAGGGCGGGGAGCGCGATCACGCCGGCATCACCCTGAGCCGCATCCCCAGGAGGAGTCGCATCCGCAAGCGTTCCGGAAACGAGGAGGCCGAGGGGGAGCGCGATGGTCATCGCCAACCCCAGCGTCCAGACAGCTCGTTCGGGTCGACCGTGGCTGCGGAGCACTCGGGCGATAAGCCAGGTGCCCCCCATGACGGGGATCGATGCGGCCGCCAGATAGATCATCCACCAAAGAGTCATCGGTCGTCTCCTTCACCGAGTTGCTTGTTCAGCAGGTCGCGCATTCGGCGGACCTCTTCGTCTGTGATGCCCGGTTGCTTGACCAGGTTCAGGAGCAGGGCCTCGGGCGAGCCTCGGAACAGCCGTGAGGTCACGCGGCGAAGTGCGCTGTCGCCCGCCACTTCCCGAGCGACTACAGCAGAGTAGCGATGGGCCTTCCCTTCGGTGGTCCGGGTCACGTGGCCCTTGTCTTCCAGAACCTTCAGCATCGTCAGCACCGTGTTGTATGCGATGTCATCCTCGATCGTATTGAGGACCTCGCCCACAGTGCAGGCGCCCTGGTTCCAGAGGACCTGCATGATATCCAGCTCTCGTTCTGTGAAGCGCACGTTCATGACCCCTCCGGATGAACTCCTAAAGTCTTCGGAGAACATGGGACGTGTACGGGCAACCTGTCAACTAAAAACTTAGGAGGGATGGGTCCGGGCCATGAGCAAGCGGACGGCTTCGGCCGGATCGGGCGCGGCCATTATGGCCCCGATCACGGCAAGGCCGGCTGAGCCGCCGCCCTGGATTTCAGCGACGTTGTGGGTGTTGATCCCTCCGATCCCGACCACTGGAATACGCACGGCGCGGGCCACGCGTTCGAGCTGTTCGGGGCCGATGGATTCGCCGCCCACGTCCTTCGAGGTGGTACCGAAGACGGCACCACAGCCAAGATAGTCGGCACCCATGCGCTCTAGAGCCTTGGCGCGTTCGGGGTCATCCGTAGACGCCCCGATCAAGAGGTCCGGGAAGAGGCGTCGCAATGCGTCCACGGGTGGGTCGTTGGGCCCCACGTGAACCCCGTCGGCTTCGATCTCCCTGGCTACGTCCGCCCGATCATTGACGAAAAGGAGCGCACCGAAGGAGTGAGTCAGTCGCCGCAACTCCATTCCCGTCGCGGCCATCTCGTGTGCGGAAGCGTCCTTCATGCGCAGCTGGACGCATCGGGCTCCGCCCTGGAGTGCCGCTCTGATCACGGTCATCAGGCCGCGTGCTCCGGCCTGTCCCTCGTCGGTTACCACCACCAGCCGCAGGGCCTCCTCAAGGGAGACTGGCTGGATGTCATCAGGGGTGGCCCGGTCCATGAGCGGAGTCAGGAACCGTTATTGGACCGACGGCGACGGTGCTCGGCAACGGCCCGGTTGTGTTCGGCCAAGGTGCGGGAGAACACGTGCTCACCCTCGGCGCCCACCACGAAGTAGAAGTACTCCGATACTTCGGGCGACAGAGCCGCATCAAGCGCCGCCGCGCCCGGGGCGCCGATCGGCCCGGGAGGCAGCCCGAGGTGGGTATAGGTGTTGTACGGATGGTCGGCAACGGAATCCATGGCGGCAAAAAGCAGGCGTGTTCGGGTCCCGCCAAGTGCAAAGAGTACCGTGGGGTCAGCCTGAAGAAGCCAGCCCTCTCGGACCCGGTTGTGGTAGACCGATGCGATCCGGGGCATCTCTGTGGTGACCCGGGCCTCGGCCTGAACGATGCTGGCCAGAGTCACGACCTCTCTTTCACTCAACCCGAGCGAGTCGAGTCTGGCCCTTCGCTCGGGCGTCCAGAAGTTTCGATACCCTCCGACCATGGCCGCGATCACCTCACCAAAAGGGGCCCCTTCCGCGAACCGATAGGTGTCAGGAAAGAGGTAGCCCTCCAACCCGGGTCCGGGGACGCCCCACTCCAGATGAGCGGAATCCGCCGTCAGCGCCGCGAGGGCGTCTTTGAGCTCGATTCCGGAAATCGCCGCCAGCCGGGGGGCCATCTGTTGAAGCGTCCATCCTTCGGGGATCGTGACCGCCTCGGTCGTAACCCGACCCGCAATGAGGTCATCAAGAATGCGAGTCCAACTGGATCCTTCTGCGAGCATGTAATGTCCGGAACGCACGCGGGTGTCGGCCTTTTTGAGCCTGGCCCACACGGTGAACACCTTCTTCTGGTTGACCAGCCCCCTGGCACTCAGAGTGTCGACCACGGTGGCGAAGGTGGCGCCCGACGGAACTGTGAACGAAACGGGATCCCCGAGCGGGCCTTCGCCGCATCCGAGCGCGACAAGGCAGACTGTCCCGATCAGGAGTCGTCTCAACGTCCTGCCTCCCCGTCGAGGAACGACTGGAGAATCACTGCAGCGGCAGCCGAGTCCACGAGTCCCTTGTCGCGACGCATCGCCTTGGACGAGCCGGCGGCGCGCATGGCCTCCTCGGCCCGGACCGAGCTGAGGCGCTCGTCAATGAAGGTCAGCGGGAGATTCAGGCGTGCGGCCAGGGCTTCACCAAAATCTCGAACCTCACGACACCAGTCATTCTCGGTCCCGTCCAGTTCGAGCGGCAGCCCCAGGACCACATGCTCGACGCCCTCGCGATCCGCGACCCGGCCGATCGCCGCGACCGGAGGCCGTTTCCCGGCCCGTCGCGTGAGCGTCTCAAGCGGAGAGGCGAGTGTCCCGGTAGGATCGCTGAGCGCGATCCCGACGCGCTTCCGTCCGTAGTCGACCCCCATCACCCGCATGTCGTCAGAGCTGCTCAAGGGCCTCGGGGAGCGTCCGCCCGTCGAGGAGATGGCCGTATAGTCCGTGGATCGCGTCCTCGGAACCGAAGGCGAAACGGCAGGCATCGTCCCCCCGTGCGCGACACGCAGTTTCAAGCACGGCAATGCCTCCGCCGGCAGCGAGCGAGAGGAAGTGCGACAGCATGCCGGCGGTGAATGCACAGGCGGGCTGGGATTCGTCGCCATCCTCCGCCTCGGCCCAGTCGGGACTTTCCAGAATGCCGATTCCCGGATGGGGAGCGGAATGGGTCATTCTTCCCCAGCCTCGAGACTGGAAGAAGGATGACATCCCGGCCCAGAAGGAGTTATCCGCCGTCTCTGCGACGTCGGCCCCGCGACTGAACTGGCTGAAGACGTCCTCTCCGCACCCGTATCCGGCCGCGTGCAGCGCATGGATGGCAGCCAGTGGATCGACTTCTTCCCGCAGGGCTTTACGCAGATGCAGGAGCGCTCTGGCTGGGAAAGCGACTTCGCGGTTGCTTCTCGACGCCATACGGTGTGACTCCCTCGGGATTGAAAGGGCCGGATGCATCGGCGTTCGAATGGCCGAGACACTTTTGATACACCACACTAATATGGCCCCGCGGGGTGGGGTCGCCAATCTGAGGAATCCATCCGAACTTCCATGGGTATCAAGAATGCTTGGTTCAGGGCCTGAGCCGGGTTTCCGAATTACAGTCATTCAAGGGAGCAATCATGGAGTACCAGGACAGGTCTCAGGTCACCCAATTCGTTTCGGGTTTGATTCTGGGCGTGGTGATCGGTGCCGGCGTCGCGCTGTTGTCCGCACCGGAGAGTGGTAGTCGCACACGTCGCCGGCTTCACCGCGCCGCCACCGACGTTCGTGACCAGGCGGGGGATCGCTTCGAGGAGGTTTCGGGCGAGGTCCGAGAGAGGGTCGGTCACGTCGTGGGCCAGGCGAAGAAGCGCATTCGCCGGTGACAGTGCCGCTGTCTGCCAGGGAGTCGGTGTTCTGAACAGCGGGTTCGTTCCGAGTCGCGTGATCGAGCGAAAACGCGAGGGTGACGCCCTGTCGCCGGAGGATCTGCGCGCCTTTCTGTCCGGCTATGTGGAGGGCGCCGTCACGGAGTACCAGATGTCGGCCTTCCTCATGGCCGTGGTCTTCAGAGGGATGGAAGGCGGTGAGCTTTCGGTCCTTCTCAAGTCGATGATCGACTCGGGCGCCTCCCTTGAATGGAGTCATCTGCCCGGTCCGGTAGTCGACAAGCATTCGACGGGGGGAGTGGGCGACAAGGTTTCCTTGCCGCTCGCCCCCCTCGCCGCGGCCATGGGGCTGTTTGTGCCCATGATGTCCGGCCGGGGCTTGGGTCATACGGGAGGGACGCTGGACAAGCTCGAGTCGATTCCGGGATTCACCACAGACCTGGACCTCGATCGGTTTCAGGCCGTCCTGGCGAAAGTGGGGTGCGTGATGATCGGGCAGACCGAACAGATCGCACCATTGGATCGTCGGCTCTACGATCTGAGGAGCGTGACGGGAACCGTGCCCTGCATCCCGTTGATCGCCGCGTCGATCATGAGCAAGAAGCTGGCGGAGGGACTGGATGGCCTGGTGTTGGATGTCAAAGTTGGATCGGGAGCGTTTCTTCCAGAGCACGATCGGGCGATTGAGTTGGCCAACACCATGGTCGACCTGGGTCGCAACGCGGGAGTGAGGATGACCGCCCGCCTGACTGCGATGGATCGGCCACTGGGGCGCATGATTGGCAACTCGCTGGAGGTATGGGAGGCGATGGAGTGCCTTCGCGGCGAGGGGCCCGAGGAGCTGAGGTCTCTGGTCCTGGAACTGGCTGCCGAGATGTCTCTGGCTGGGGGACTCGACACCTCCATCGTCCCTGCAAAAGATCGGGCGGCCAGGGCACTGGACTCCGGGCGGGCACTCGAGATCATGGAAATCATGGTCGCCGAACAGGGGGGCTCCGTCGCCTTCCTGTCGGACAGATCAGCGGTGTTTGCTGCCCCCGACCAGGTGGAGGTCACCGCCGCCCGGGCCGGGGTGGTCCAGGCGATCGACCCGCTCGGGCTCGGGCGGGGCGTGATCACGCTGGGCGGCGGACGCCGCCGACTTGGCGAAACGATCGACCCCCGCGTCGGGTTTGAGCTGTCGGTCGATGTGGGTCAGACGGTCCGTGCCGGCCAACTTCTGGGGCGGGTCCACGCCGCGACCGTGGATGGCGCTGCCGAGGGTGCCAAGATCTTGACGTCGGCCGTCTTGCTCGGCGAGGCGGATCGGCCAGGACTCCCGTTATTTATGGAGCGCATTGGAAGTCCGCTCGTCGAGGAGCCGGCGGAACTCTAGAGTTGGTCGGCGGTCTGGAACTGAACGCCTGTCTCCGTCAGCAAGGTGGTCAGCCGCCCCAGATCAACGGGGCGAAGGGCGAGTGCAAGGTTGCACCGCGCGTGCCGCTCGGGCGGCGCTGGAATCACCTCGACCGGAATCGACGCCGCTCGCGCGACCTCCTCCGCCCACAACGCCATGTGCGTCGTGTCGAAGGTGAGGATGACCTCAGCGCTCAAATCAGGCCCCCGCTCTCGATCCGATCAGCCGCCGCCGGACGGTTCAGGCCTTGCAACCGGCGTGATCGATTCGGGCACCCGCCCGATTCCAGGCATCCGAAAACGACGGCTCGAGGTTTCGTCACAGACTCCGGTCGGCTCGGTTCCGGGCAGATAGAACTCCGTGCGCTTGTTCTCCTCCGAGCACCAGCGGCTCCAGAGCAGTCCCGTCTTCGAATCGATCTCGCGTGTCGTCAGTCCTGCCGGGAACGGCCACCTCCGCGGGATCTCCAGGACGGGGTCGGCGAACCAACTGTCGGGCGCGATGGTGGAGTCCGCATCCGCCACATCACTCATTCCGTAGTAGATGTGCCTCATGAAGCGCCCCCAGACGGGTGCGCTGTAGAAGCCACCGGTCGCCTGCCGGCGACCACGGGGAGCCATCGGCACGGGCCGGTCCATTCCGAACCAGACACCGGCCGCCAGGTTGGGTGTGAAGCCCATGAACCACGCGTTGGTCCCATCGTTTGTCGTGCCGGTCTTTCCTGCGGCCGGTACCGCGGCCGGCAGCAAGCCAATCGTCCGGAGGTTGGCTCCTGTGCCGTTGTTGGCAGCATCCTCCAGCATGTCGACCACGATCCGGGCCACAAGTGAATCCATCACCTGCGTCCGTTCGGGCTGGGGTTCCCAGATCACTGCGCCGTCCGCGTTTTCGACTCGCACGATGGGGAAGGGGCGGACCTTGGTCCCCAGGGTAGCCATGGAGGTGTAGGCCTCGACCATCTGAATGGGAATGACTTCAGCCGCACCAATCGTGGTCGAAGGGAAGCGCTCGATCTCAGTCTGGATTCCCATTCGCCGTGCAGTCTGGGCGACGGTCTCAATTCCGACTTCCTCCCAGCCGAGCCGGATGGCGATCATGTTGATCGAACGTCGCAGTCCCTCTCGAATCGTGATCGGGCCGAGGAACTCCCGGTCGAAGTTCTGCGGTCGCCAGTCCTCGCCGCTCACCTGCGAATAGACGACCGGTTGATCGGCAACGATGTGTGAGGCGGGGATGCCTGATGCGATCGCCGAGGCGTAGACGAAGGGCTTGAAGGAAGATCCCGCCTGTCGATGCGCCTGGCGGGCGCGGTCGAACTTGGACTGTTTGAAATCGCGCCCGCCGATCAGAGCCCGCACGGCGCCCGTTTGAGGATCCAGCGCCACGAACATGCCCTGCAGATAGGGCGTCTGACCATTGTCGAAAGCCGTTATGGTGTCGAAGTCGGAATAGGGTGCGTGCCCAAAGTTTGCCTGCGACTCAATGCGAGCCCAACCCCACTGCATCGCCTCCTCCGCGGCCTTCTGCATGTCCGCGTCCAGAGTCGTGTAGACCCGCATTCCACTACGGTAGACCTCGTCGCCGAAGCGGGAATCCAGGATCTGGCGGACCCACTCTTCAAAATAGGGCGCGACGCCGGCCGTTTCCTGGTTCGAAAAGTCCTGCGCGGGGAGAGGCCAGGCCTTCCAGCGGTCGGCTTCTTCCTCGTTGATGAAGCCCTGACGCCACATCAGTTCAAGGACCAGGTTCCGCCGACCGATGGCGGCCTCGGGATTCCGAAAGGGATCGTAGTAGCCCGGTCGATTCAGAATCGCGGCGAGGAGGGCGGCTTCGGCCACGTTCACATCCACCAGGTTCTTTCCGAAGTAGGCGCGCGACGCACTCTGAAATCCCCAGCCCCGCCCCATGTAGATCTCGTTCAGATAGAACTCGAGAATCTGGTCCTTGCTGTAGGAACGTTCGAGCTCGAGGGCGACCTGCAGTTCACGCAGCTTTCGGCTGTACTTGTCCTGGAGCCCGACACCACTTTCGAACATGTGGCGAGCGGACTGCTGCGTGATGGTGCTTCCGCCTCCCCGGTTCTGGCCGATCAGCCTTCCGCTCACCGCCCGCAGGATTCCCAGAATGTCGTAGCCATTGTGATCGTAGAATCGCCGATCCTCAATGGCGATGACGGCTTGGGGCACGTAGGCGGGCAACGCATTGATGGAGACCGGTGTGCGCCGCTCGCGGCCGATTTCAACCAGGAGTTGACCGTCCCACGAGAGCAGCTTGCTGGTCTGTTCCGGCTCCCAGGTCTGAATCCGGGCCACCGATGGGCAACGCGCGCAGAGGTTCTGCCACGACCCGACCGCGAGACCCGTGCCCGAGGTAAGGAGGAACAGGCCGGCGAAACCGTAGAGTCGGGGGTGCCAAAGACGACGCCTCAATGAAGAGTCGGATTCGGAAGCAGAGGATTTCCTGGGAGTCATCGCGGTCTACTCGTTGAGTGCACTACCGTCACCACAATCCTAACTGAGGTCGGCGCGCCAGCCCAAATGCGGCTCGAGCACGATCCCGGTCGGGTGAGAAGTACCATTTGCACATTCCGGGCCAGAACCCCAATCTCATGGGGCAGCGGTCCGCTTCGAGCCGGGACCAGGGCAGTATCGGGGAGACCGCGCACCCGGCCCGGCGTATCAAACAGTTGACGGAACGGTTCGGGGCCTGCATTCTGGCCGTAACCAAACTGTTGCGTTCCCGGCTTCGGGAGTGCACTATGGCATCACACTCAACCCAAGGAGGAGACGCTTGGACCGAACCTCGTCAGAGCACCAGTACATCTGAATCAAGTCGCCACGCGGTCTCGGGCCTGTCCCGGTACTGCGTGTCGCGGTGTGCGTCACTCAATTCGGAGTGAGGCGCATGTTGCAGTTTTCTTACGCGGGGGGCCGACCTCTCCCGCGATCCGTCCAACCCCATTTGGAGGCACTCCATGAAAGTTTGGGGTAAGTTTATGCCGCTGGCTGCAGTCGTTGCTCTCGTCGCAACGTTCTCCGCAGCTCCGATGGCCGCCCAGCAGACGGGCACCGTAACCGGCCTGGTTACGGATGCTACGTCCGGGCGTCCGCTCGAGACGGCCCAGGTTCACATTCCCGCCCTAGGTTTGGGCGTGTTGACGAACCCTCAGGGTCGATACCTTATGTCTAATGTTCCGTCTGGAACCCATGAGCTGCGTGTTGAGCTCATCGGGTATACGCCGGTAACGCAGCAGGTCACGGTTTCGGCCGGTCAGGCTGCGTCCTCCGACTTCCAGATGAACTCAACTGCGCTTCGTCTGCAGGAGCTCGTTGTTACCGGTGTTGCCGGTTCAACGCCTCGGATCAAGCTGCCGTTCACCGTTGAAAAGATTGACTTCACCGACATGCCGGTTCCGGCTCCGTCGGCTGACGGCCTGATCGCAGGTAAGGTCCCGGGCGCGAAAGTCGTCCGCGGTTCCGGCCAGCCCGGTTCCGACGGAGCCATCATGCTCCGTGGCCCGACAACGATCACGGGTTCTCAGAGCCCGCTGGTCATTATCGACGGTGTCATCTCTGACGGTTCCCTGGCCGACGTGTCCTCGCTCGACATTGCGTCGATCGAGCTCGTAAAGGGTGCCGCGGCCGCTTCGCTTTACGGTTCGCGCGCTCAGAACGGCGTTGTTCAGGTCACCACCAAGCGTGGGGCCGGTCTGTCCATCGACCAGTCGCGGATCACGGTCCGTAACGAGTACGGCTCGAACAACATCGAGGGTACGACCCCGCTTTCGCAGCAGCATCCTTTTGCTGTAGACGGCTCGGGCGACATTCTCGGACACTTCCCGGGTGAAAATCCGAACACCACGCCGGCGCACCCGCTGGACATCCGTCTGTACTACGATAAGCGTACCCCCGGCGCGACCTGCGTTCCGGAAGCGGATCCGACGGGTAACTTCTGCACCTCCGGTGAGCCGCTCCTGATGGGTGGTACGAGTAATAAGTCATTCCAGTCAAACAACTACCCGTCCTCGTATACCTTGTTCGACCAGGTTGACGCGGTATTTGATCCCGGTTCGTACTACAACGGGTACGTGGCGGTCGAAGGCCGTACGGGTAGCACCAACTACCGTGCATCCTTCACCCACCAGTCTGAGGCCGGTGTCCTTGAACTCAACGACGGCTTCAAGCTCAACGGCTTCCGGCTCAACCTGGACCACCAGATCCTCGACAATCTGAGCGCGTCGATCAGCACGTACTACGCGCGTTCGCGTCAGGATGACATCGGCGGAAGTCCGTTCTTCAATCTCACTTTCCAGGCTCCGTTCGCGGACCTGCGTAGGCGTGCTCCTGGTACCGCGAACCAGGGCCCCTGTGGCCCCGAGGGGTGTTTCGTCTTCCGTGCGGACCCCAAGTCCCAGGAAGAGAACCCGCTCTACCGGCTTGACCTCATCGACAACCAGGACACCAACCAGCGCTTCCAGGGATCGGTCAACGTGGCCTGGGCGCCGCTTACCTGGTTCTCGCTTGAGGGTACGTTCTCCCTTGAGCAGCGTTCGGCCTTCCAGGCCAACTTCGCGCCGGGCGGCATTCTGTCCGACCAGTCGGGAGTTGGCTTGGGTAGCATCAGCCGCAGCCAGAATCACAGTAACGACATGAACGGGTCCTTCACGGCCTTGATCAACCGTTCGTTTGGTGATCTGACCACGCGCACCAGGGTCCGGTACTCCTTCGAGGACGGACACAACGAGAACTTCAGTGCCTCCGGTAGCGACTTCATCGTGAAGGGCGTGCCGGTTATCGACAACACGCAGCTGGACCGTCGTCAGGCGTCGTCGTCGATTCAGGACATTCTTGCGCAGGGTGTCTTCTTCATCACCTCGTTCGACTACATGGGTAAGTACATCGGTGACGTTCTTGTCCGTCGCGACGGTTCGTCGCTCTTCGGTCCGGACGAGCGTTGGCAGACCTACTACCGTGCTTCCGGTGCCTGGCGTTTGGCTCAGGAAGACTGGTGGTCGATCGACGCGATCAACGAGTTCAAGCTTCGCTACTCGATTGGTACCGCTGGAGGACGTCCACGTTTCTCCAACCAGTACGAGACCTTCACGGTCAGCTCGGGTTCGATCCGTCCGAACGCGCTGGGTAACCGGTTCCTGAAGCCGGAACTCTCGACTGAGCAGGAAGTGGGTCTGGAAATGGTGCTGTTCAACAAGATCAGCACCGGCGTCACGTACGCCTCCTCGGAAATCGAAGACCAGCTTCTCAACATCCCGCTTCCGGCAGTCGTCGGCTTCTCGTCGCAGTGGCGGAACGCCGGTACCCTCGAGTCGAGAACGTTCGAGGCGTGGGTTGAGACTGCGTTCATCGACACGCCCGACATGACGTGGACGAGCCGCATGAACTTCGACCGGACAACCCAGGAGATCACTTCTCTGGGTGCTCCGGCTTACCAGGTCGGAAATCAGTTCATCCGCGAGGGTGAGGCTCTTGGAACCTTCTTTGGCTCACGTTGGGCCAACACCTGCACCGAGCTGAACAATGATGCACAGGCCTCCTGTGGCAGCGAGTTCCAGGTCAACGACGATGGCCTTCTGGTCTGGGTCGGCGCCGGGAACAGCTTCCAGGATGGTATCTCGAAGGACCTCTGGGGTACCTCGGGCACTGTCAACGGTGTTAACTACAACTGGGGCCGTCCGATCAAGACGCTTTCCGATACCGATGGAGACTTCCAGCGTCTGGGTAACAGCACGCCGGACTTCAACCTCTCCTGGGCTAACACTGTCCGTCTGGGCAACCTGTCGCTCTACGCCCTGCTCGATGGTGAGTTTGGCAAGGACATTTACAACCAGACCCGCGCCTGGGCATACCGCGACAACCGCTCCGGTGACCAGGATCAGGGCGGCAAGCCCCAGAATCTGTGGAAGAACCTGGACTACTACCAGGATCTGTACAACGTCAACCAGACCAGCTCGTTCTTTGTTGAGGATGGCACGTTTGTGAAGATTCGTGAGGCTGCAATCACGTACCGCTTCGCAACCGAGACGGTCGATCGCGTATTCGGTGGAGCCATCGGTGGCCTTTCCCTGAACCTGATCGGACGCAACCTGCTGACGATCACGGACTACACGGGCTATGACCCCGAGACGGGTGTTTCCAACCAGCAGGGCCTCCTCGGTGGTGTGGATAACTTTGGTTACCCGAACTTCCGGACCTTCTCCGCCAGCCTTGAAATCCTCTTCTAAGACCGGTGGTCCGGTGTCCGTCCCTGCACGGGGCGGGCGCCGGCAACCGATCTCAAGAAGACTTACTGGAGATAACAAAAATGAAACTGTTTAAGACTCTCGCGCTTATGGGCATTCTGGCTGTGGCCGGAACCGCCTGCGCAGATCTTGATGTTACCAACCTCAACGATCCCAATCGTGAGCGCGCCATTTCCACGCCCGGTGACGTGGAGGCCCTGATTTCAGGGGCTTTCCAGACCTGGTGGGGACCGACGCACTATTCGTTCCCTAGTGGGGCACTGTCGACCGCCGCGGACGCGCATTCGTCGTCCTGGGGTAACTGGGGCATGCGTGACGCGGGCACCGAGCCGCGCACTGAGTACAACAACGAGCCGTCCTATTCGAACAACAACATTGCCGAGACTCCGTGGGGCGAGTACTACGCCGCGCTGGCCGCCGTTCGTGACGGTCTCCTGGCAATCGAGGGTGGTATTCAGATCACTTCCGGTGGCACGAACGATACGCCCCGGGCGATTGCTTTCGGCAAAATGATGCAGGGCCTGTCGCATGGCTACCTTGCGCTGTTGTTCGACAAGGGCTTCGTGGTCGATGAGACCTCGGACCTCGAGGCGCTCGCCTTCGTTCCGTACACGGAGGTGATGGCTGCTGCCGTTGGCTACCTCAACGAGGCGGAGCAGCTGGCCGGAGCGAGCAGCTTTACCATTCCGTCCCAATGGGTCGGTGATGGCCAGGAGTGGTCCTCCGCGTACATGCAGCGGTTTATCCGTTCGTACCGTGCGCGCTTCCTCTCTCAGCTGGGTCGCACGAAGGCCGAGCGTGATGCTGCGCCCTGGGCGCAGATCATGTCTGATGCCCAGAATGGCATCCAGTCGGGCGAGGACTTCGGTGGTCAGTACAACGGTGACAACTGGTCCTGGCACCGCCAGAAGCTTCACAGCGCGGGTATCTCGGGCTGGGCGCGTAGTGACTACCGCACGGTGGGTCCGGCTGACGTTTCGGGCAACTATGCTACGTGGCTCGCCGCGACTCCGGATAACAAGCAGCCGTTCAACATCACGACCACGGACACCCGCGTCACGGGTGCCACGCCGAGTTCCAATGGTAAGTACATTGCGTTCCTGGGCGGTAGCCCGTTCATCGCTGCGCGTGGTATCTACCACTTCTCGAACTACATCGACTCGCGTTGGCAGATCCTTTCAGACGCGGGTAGCTTTCGCGGGTTCTACCCGGACATGACCTACAAGGAGGGCGAGTTCCTGATTGCAGAGGCCAAGTTCCATACCGGCGACTTCGCCGGTGCCGCTGTGACAGTGAACAAGTACCGCGCGACTGGTGGTCTTCCGGCCCTTACGGGTGCGGGTGCCAACATGGTTGCTCCGGGTGGAGCCGCCTCGTGCGTACCGCGCAACAACGGTACGACCTGCGCCAACCTCCTGGAAGCGCTCAAGTACGAGAAGCGCATTGAGCTGTTCCACTACGGTCTTGGAACCGAGTACTTTGACGATCGTGGATGGGGTGACCTGGTTTCGGGCACCTGGACGCAGCTTCCGATCCCGGGTTCGGAGCTCATGCTCCTTCTCGAGGACATCTACACCTTCGGTGGACCGGGTGGTACCAGCTCGGCGCCGAACATCGTGACGGATCTGTCGCCCGAAGGGCTTCACACCAAGCGGCTCGCTTTCGAGCGTTTCCACTTGGCCCGTCAGGCCGATGAAGGGATCGACGTCATCGCTCGCTAAGCGATAGCGCAGGTTCCGCCTGGCAGTATTCGGGCCGTCACGGGGAGACCCGTGGCGGCCCGTTCTGTTGGGACAGGTTCATCAACGTCAAGCGCGGCCGCCCATTCATGACGCGGCTCGGGGAGGTTCCCAAATGAAATTCAACGTTCGCCGTCACATTGTTGCGTTCATCGCGATCGCCGCAGTCAGCGGCTGTGCCTCAGGTGGATCCCGCGGCCCATCCAGCAGTCGCTTCCAGGAAGACATGGGCCGCTTGCTGGCGGGCCCGTTGGATGACGTTCGCCTGGAAATGTTCAACCGGCATTCCATTCCGCTGAGAAGGAGTGAGGTCACGGCACGTTCCATCCTGTACGAGTCGCTGTGGATCCCCCGGGATGTTACCCAGGGCGAGCTCCTCAACGGCGTGATCGGAGCGCGAAACCGCGTGATCATTCGCGGCCGCCTGATCGAGCAGGGTCTGGACCCGGGTGCAAACGTCTTTCGAGTCACCTTCGTGGTTGAGAACCACGTGAGGACCGAAACGGTGGCTGAATGGCACCCGAGCACGATCCCGGATCCGGCGCGGGAGCGGTTCGCGGACCTGTTGTCCGACATGAATCTCGAGCTACGGACCGGGATCCGCCGCTAGAAGGCGCGATAGAACAGTGGCATTTGGAAAAGGCCTGTCCGATTCGGGCTGTTGAGCTAGCGGACGATCCTGATCTGGGCGCTGCGGCGGACCAGCTGGTCGCGAACTCGATCATGCACCTCGACATCGACACGGTACTGCCCGAGTTCCTGGTCTCGTAGCTGCATGTCGAAAGACTCGCGATACGGGCGATCGGCTCTTGGCGTCAGGGTAACGGCCAGGGTTACGGGGTCGCGATCGAAGTCCGGTTGTCCGTCGTCCTTGAGAGGCACGACGATGAAGCGGACGTCGAGTTCTCCGCGCCCCGATACCCTCTCGCCGATGTGGAATAGCTCAAAATAGATCCGGAGCGGATCCCGACGCCAGATCTGGGCGGTGGGCAGCAGGGGGTAGGGGAGGGCATCTGGATCGATTCCCGGCGGAATCGCCGTCCCGGTCATGAGATCGGACACCTGCAGGAGCGCGGTGTCGGCCGAAAGGGGCTCGCCGGGAACGAAATGAGCCTGGCCGGGGAGGCGATCGCCGGCGACCAGCGTGTCGCTCTGGTCTTCCGAGATCCTCAGCGTGCGTGCGGTGAGGGTAAGATGCAGCGGTGTAGGGACATGCCGCAGAACGAAGGCCGAGACGTCGGCCCGAAGCGCGCTCAATGGTTGCACCAGACGGCCAACCTCGTCCATTTCGCTGTCACGAATGATCAGGGTGTGGCGCATGATCCAGTCGGGAAAGACCAGCTCCCCCGCGTAGCCCTGTTCAGGTGTCGCGATCAGCCGAGGTGCACTCGTCCCGACCGTCACCAGGATCGGCGTACCGTCGTCGGAGAGGGTCCGGATCATCTGCGCCACGAGCTCGTCGCGAGCGCTGCCTTCGAATTCCGACTGGACCGGCACCTGCGGTGGCGTGGGGGGGAAGTAGTCATCCTCCTGCTGGAAGCGAGTTCGTACGGCCTCCAGAGACCCTTCTTGGGGGGCGGTCCGTCCCGCCCCCATATATCCCCGCGTGCTTGCGGTATAGGGATTCCAGAGGCGATCAAGCTCGCCGAAGCGCCTTCCGAAATGCCCACCGACGCCCGAAAGATCCTGATAGTAGAATAGTTCCAGGTAATAGGACGCGGGCACGCCGGCGTTGTTCGAATCGGCAGAAGAGCGTGAGCGGGCCTGCTGTGGGATCAGCTCATGGACCCCGTTCACAAGCTCGAAGGGGCCCGTGCCGTCGGTGTTGCCAAACAGAAAGTAGGTAAAGCCCTCGGTGTTGAGCCTTTCGTAGACCCAGACTTCGTACTGGGGGTTGGTGTCGTAGAGGCGCATTCGCATCCGCTCTTCTGGATTCGAGATCCGGATGTTCATTTCGGATTCGCTGGCACCCAGGCTTCCCCGCCTTACCCGCGCGGCTTCACCGAACTTCAGGTAAAGAACGCCGCGATCATCGGTGTCGAGCGGAGAGGATGTGTTGTAGATAAAGGTGGCTCGGGCATGCCTGATCCGTTCCCAGTGCTCGATCAGGCGTTCGTTAACAGCGGTCGAGGGCGTGGGGTCCTTCTCGATCCAGAACCGCTTCAGGGCCAGACGCGAGCCCTGAGGGTTGGCCTCCCGGAGCGCGTCCCATTCTTCGACCTGTTCTTCCGTCCAGATCAACCGGACGCGATCAAACTCCTGCTCAAGTGCCTGCGCGGCTTCGGGCAGAGTGGGGGTGCCGAGGCCCCAGAGGTAGAGGTCTGAGGCAGTGTCGTACTGATTGACGGCACGATTCTCAGTCACCGTCTCAATAAAGGCGATCCCGATACGGGGGTCGTGGAGGTTCTCTCCGCCCAGGGTCTCGCTCGCGCGCTCCCAGAACACAAGCGCCTGCTGCCACTCCCCACTCTCCTTCAGTCGCACTCCTTCCGCGTAGAGTTCGGAGGGAGAAAGATCCGACACACGCCGCTCCTGAGCGTAAAGCGCGACAGGCATTGTCACGACGGACAGAGCGCAGAGACGGCCCCACACGGCCGTCGTCGGGATCAGTTTCTCAAGGAGAGCAGGGATCATTCTGCCTGGGTCAGAAAATGTTGAGTCGGGCCGAGAAACTCACGGTCAGATCGTTCATGGAGTTTCCGCCCGCGTTACCGACTCCGCCGGTGTAGCGAGAGAACTGATTCTGGAATTCAGCCGAGGTAAACAGCGGTCCCAGGGCGGCCTGCACTCCGAAACCGAAGGTGAGGACCCCTGAGGGCCCTGCGTCGGTCCAGAGCTCGTTGGCCATGACACAGACCTGGCCCCACCCGGAAGGATCCTGGACGTTGGTCGGACAGCTGGGCTGCTCGCCGAAGGAGAACGTCCGAACACCCACCCCCGCGTCAAGGAAGGGTCGAATGGTTGCACCGGGTCGGCCCCGCAGAAAGTGCAGGTCTACGAGGAAGCTGACGATGTCCATGTCGATCTCCGTGGGCCGACAGATGAGGCCCACAGCCAGTGGATTGTCCGGGTCTCCACAGAAGGCCACCCGTCCGACCGCGGATCCACCGAGCGTCGTCTCGAAGATGGCGCGAACGGTCAGGTCATTGGCGGGGAATCCAAGGGCCACTCCGGCCGAAGCGATCGCGACATCATTGTAGTCCGAGATCACCTGGAGAAAGTTCAGCTGCTGGAGCTCTCCGGAATTCTTGCCGATCGACCGGACCGAAATGAGGTATCCGACTTCGCCGATCACCGACACGGTCATGTCGTTCTGTGCCTCGACGGGAGCGGACGAGGCCGAGAGAACGGCAAGAACGGCGAGCACGGCGGACTGAATACGGCGCACGGGACCTCCAGATGTGAATCGGTCGTTGACGGAAGAATGTACGCCACAGGGCGTGCCACCTTTCGTTAGATTCTTCGAATTGCATCAACTGGAGTCTACACGCAAGAAGTAAGGGCGATCCTGCAGCTTCTCACCCCGGCCTGAAACGACAGTGAACCTCCTTTCCATCTGCCTTCTGGCACTGTCCATTGCCGCCTGCGGTGGCGATGCGACCGCAGCTCAGCAACCCGCGGGAACTGCGGCGTTCGATACCACACTGGTGATTTCGGACGACCCGGAACTCCGGGCTCTGGCGATTGAGATTCTGCCAGGATTGGCGGCACGCTCCGGGCTGCCGCTGATCAAGCCGATTCGGCTGGTCCGGCGGACCCGCGCAGAACTCGAGCAATTCATCGAGATCAAGCTTGCCGAAGAGATGTCGCCCGAGCGCGAGGCCGCTCTGGTCCGGTCCTACGCGATGCTGGGTCTGGTCCCGGGGGATCTGGAGCTCGCCGCTTTGCTGAAGTCGGTCTATCTGGAACAAGTCGCGGGCTTCTACGACCCCGACTCAACTGCCCTCTTCGTGCTCGACGATCAGCCAGCCGCCACCCTGGTCCCGCTTCTGCTTCACGAACTCGTCCACGCCGTTCAGGACCAATCGTTCGACCTGGCCGGCATCACTGCGCCGTCGGTGGGGAATGACCGTCGATCCGCTGCCTCGGCGGCGATCGAAGGGCATGCGACCCTGGTCATGTTCGAGCAGATGGCCGAGCAGATGCAGGGTGGCCCGGTTGATCTGGGTGATATTCCCGATTTTGCGGGTCAGATGAGGCCCGCCCTTGAGATGGCTCGCTCGCAGTACCCACAGCTGGCACGCGCGCCCAAGGTCATCCAGGAATCGCTGCTCCTGCCCTATCTGGAAGGCGCGGGGTTTGTTCAGCGTCTGTGGAGGGATCTTCCGGAACGGACAGCACCCTTTGGCGAGTGGATGCCGACCTCCACCGAGCAGGTGCTTGATCCGGACCGGTTTTTGAGTGAACCCCGTGACGAACCGACCGAACTGCTCATTACGCTGGATCAGGGAATCATTGTACATGAAGATGGTCTGGGCGCGGCTGAACTGTCGGTCTTCATGGAGGAGCATACGGGGGGCTCGGACACTACGGGGTGGGACGGAGACCGCTACGTGCTCTTCGAACTGGCTGGCCAGTCCGGGCTGATCTGGGCTTCGATCTGGGACAGCGCCACCGATCGCGACCGCTTTGTTCGCCAACTCGGGGCCAGCCTGACGGGCTTTCCCGATGGCGGGCGGCTGGAGAGCAGGGACTTTGCCGGCCGCCCGGGAGCCATTCTGACCGTCGGAGCGGCCACGGGTCACACCGTGACGGCTCTGGGTGGGAGTGAGGGTGAGGGCCGGTGAGCCTGCGGATCGACGTTGTCGCGGGAGGGAGGTCCAGGGACTACCAGGTCGTGGTTGGTGAGAACACCCTGCATCAGGTGCCCCAGATCGCTGCGGAATCGGCGCCCGGAGTTCGCCGGTGGGCCGTGATCTCGGACGACACCGTTGCCCCGTTGCATGCTGCGGGTCTGGCCAAGCGCCTGTCAGACGCCGGGATGGGGGGAGACCTGCACACCTTCGCGGCGGGCGAGAGTCACAAGGGCCGCCGCGAATGGGCGGCGCTCTGCGACGCCCTGCTGGAAAACGGCCACGGTCGTGACAGCGGCATCATTGCTGTGGGTGGCGGTGTGGTCGGTGATCTGGCGGGATTCGTGGCTGCGACGTTCATGCGTGGCATCCCGGTCCTTCAGGTCCCCACTTCTCTGGTCGCAATGATCGACGCATCGGTCGGGGGGAAGACGGCCGTCGATACCGCGTTCGGAAAGAACCTGATTGGAGCGTTCCATCCGCCTGTTGCCGTGGTGGCCGACCCACTGACGATTGCAACTCTCCCGCGGGCTGAGCGGGCTCAGGGGCTTGCAGAAGCCTTGAAGCACGGAGTCATTCTCGACGCGGGCTATGCTGACCGGGTCGTTGAGCTGGCCGAATCCCTTCTTGCCGGAGAGCCGGAATCCACGCGTTGGGTCGTGACACGGTCGATCGAACTCAAGGCCAGCGTGGTAAGCCAGGATGAGCGCGAAGCTGGAATGCGCGAGATCCTGAATTTTGGCCACACGGTGGGGCACGCACTGGAGTTGGACAGCGGATATCACATTCCGCATGGCAGCGCCGTCGCTCTTGGAATGATCGCGGAGGCGGCGTTGGGAGAAGCCTGGGGTGTTACCGAACCGGGAATCGCCGACTGGCTGTCCAAGGCTCTGGAAAGGCTTGAGCTCCCGGCGCGGCTGCCCAGCTTCGACGCGACGCGGATCGCCGACCTTATGGCCCGCGACAAAAAGGCACGTCATGATCCCAGGACGGTGCTGCTTGCCCGGGTCGGCCAAGTAGCTCGATCCGAAACAGGATGGTCCCACTCTCGCAGTACGGACGAGATCGCCGCCTCGCTCGCGCCCCTCGCGGGCTAAGGGACTGGCAGATATCTTCTCGCCCCAACTCGGAACTTGGAGGCGCCATGGCGCTCATTGAGCGCTACCGGGAACTGGGCATTGCTTCGATTCTGGCTCATCGGGCCACCATCGACCCTCAACGCCCATTTCTCCTGCACGACACCCGCCGCGTCACATTCGGCGAACTGGATTCGGAAGCGGAGGCACTTGCCGCGGCCTTCCACAATCTTGGCATCGAGGCCGGCGACCGGATCGCGCTGATCCTGCCCTTCTGTCCCGAGTTTGTGGCGTCCATGCTGGCAGCCGCCAAACTGGGCGCGACCATCGTTCCCCTGGACCCGCTCCTGACCCCGTCTGAACTGCACTATATGCTTCGGCATTCCGAAGCGGTTGCGGCGGTTACGATCGAAACCTTCCATGGGATCCAGTACCTCGAAATGTTCGAGGACATCTTGGTTCAACTGCCTGAACTGAAGTACCTGGTCACGGTCGGTGAGGAAGAACTGTGGTACGACGACCGGATCTTCCAGTACGAGGACATGGTTTCGGCTGGAAAGGGCAGGGATTATCCGCCGCGTGCCAATGTGTCCAACACGGATGTCTTTGCGTTGCTTTACACCTCCGGCACGACGGGAAAGCCCAAGGGTGTCATGGTCACCGACCAGAATCTTGTCGTGGCCTCCGGCGGAACGGTCGAGCGGCTTGGCCTTACCCGCGATGATCGAGTCGCCGGCGTCGCCTCACTGGCGCATGTCTTTGGACTGGGTCCGGGGGTTGTGGGATCCCTGGTGGCCGGGTCGTCTCTTATCCTCGCCTCCGACCTGGATGCAGAGCGGGCGCTTGATCTGATTGAAGCCCACCGTGTTACGGTCGAATACGCGACACCGACCCTTCTTGCCATGCAGGTACGCGGGCAGGTCGAGCGGCCCAGAGATCTGACGTCTCTGCGCGCGATTATGGTGGGGGGTGGACCGGTTCGTGAAGAGCTCGCGGCAGAGGCTGAGGAACTGATGGGCGCGAGCGTCCTCCTGGCCTATTCACTGACTGAGGCTGGTTCCACTGTGACGTGTGGACAGGTTGACGATTCTTCTGTGCGGCGTCACTTCACGGTGGGCAGGCCGGTCGAAGGGGTCGAGATCCGGATCCTGGACGAAGGGCAGGTGCTTCCGGTGGAGAGTGTAGGTGAGGTCGCGGTGCGGGGCAGCACGCTGATGAAGGCCTACTACCGGCAGCCGAAAGAGACCGCCGGCCGGGTCGGTCCAGATGGATTCTTCCTGACGGGCGACCTCGGAATGGTGGACGAAGAGGGGTATCTACATTTGGTAGGGCGTAGATACGACGTTATTATTCATACTGGTTCCAATGTCTATCCCCGGGAAGTGGAGGATCGCCTTCACGCCCACCCGGCGGTTCAGGAAGCGGTAGTAGTCGGGATTCCCGACGACGTGCTCGGAGAGGCCACCTGTGCCTGTCTGGTCCTGGAAGAGGGAGCCATGGTAAATGTCACCGAGATCCGCGACTGGTGTCGCGCCTCCCTGGCAGAGCAGAAGGTGCCGGATCTGGTTCGTTTTCTGGACTCGCTCGAACGGAGCGCTTCAGGTGAGATCCGCCGCGCTGAAGTCCGCAGGGCGATTCTTGCGGATGACTGATCGGATCTCCGATCAGGCTGGACCCCGCCCGAATGGGCGGACTTGATCTCCGGGATAGTCCCGCAGGTCTTGAGGCTTCCCCATCGGGTCTCCACGCTGACGTGCCGTTCGCGCAGCCGCCTGGAGCCGAGGGGAGGTCTCGCTGAAAAAACATTGTATCAAGCGAGAAAGAGACAGTCATGTCCTACGCGCATGCCCCCCATCAGGGGGTGAGCACTCCCGCGGCTCCCAACGCCGCACTCCTCATCGACTTCGACAACGTCACGATGGGGATGAAGTCCGACCTGGGTCGCGACCTCAAAAAACTCCTGCAGTCCGACGTCATCAAGGGTAAGGTCACGATCCAACGTGCCTACGCGGACTGGCGTCGCTATCCCCAGTACATCGTTCCGCTTTCCGAGAATTCGGTCGACCTGATCTTCGCGCCCGCCTACGGCAGCTCGAAGAAGAATGCGACGGACATCCGGATGGCGATCGATGCGGTCGAACTGGTCTTCACTCGGCCCGAGATTGGCACCTACATTCTGCTGACGGGTGACAGCGACTTTTCGTCCTGCGTGCTCAAGCTCAAGGAGTACGGGAAGTACGTCATCGGTGTCGGAATTCAGGAGTCCAGTTCGGACATTCTGGTCCAGAACTGTGACGAGTACTACTCCTACAATTCGCTCGCGGGGCTGCAGAAGACGACCGATGGGGACCCGCGTGCCGGTGATCCGTGGGTCTTGGTCGACAAAGCCGTTCACAAGATGGCCGACCGCAACGATGTGATGCGCTCGGACCGACTCAAGCAGGTGATGATCGAGCTGGATTCGTCGTTCAACGAAGGCTCCTTCGGCTTCGCCAAATTCTCGAAATTCCTAGCCGAAGCCGCCTCCAAGGGGCTGGTCAAGCTGACCAAGATGGAGAACGGTCAGTTCGAGGTCGGGCCGGCCAAGGATGGCGGGCGTGCGAGCAGAGAGAAGAGTGATCGGGACGATGACCGTAGTCGCAGTCGCGGACGCGGTCGCGGCAGGGGCCGTGGCAGAGGGTCTGACGATGATCGCAAGACCTCATCGAGCAGCGATACCGAGCCCACGGAGGCTCCAAGCGCCGCGGCCGGCGACAGCGCTCCCCCGGAATCGGGTGCGGTCGTCGACGACCTGCGTTCGGGATATGGCCTGCTTGTCCGGGCACTTGAGGCGCTCAAGCAGGACGATCGACACCCGGCACGGGACTCTGATGTCAAGCGGAAGATGCTGGAGTTCCAGCGCAATTTCGACGAGACCTCGTTGGGTTTCGGAAAATTCTCGCGCTTCCTGATTCAGGCCGGCACCGATTTGGTCGTCTCGCTTGAGAAGCAGAGCGGCGGGAACTACGAGGTCTCGCTTGGAGCGGACACCGAAGCAGCCATCGGGGCCATTGACGAAGGCGCCATGGCTCCGAGCGACGGAAGTGTCGACAGTGGTCGTGGTTCCAGGCGGGTGAGTGAAGATCGATCCGCCTCGGCCGAGCCGACACCCGAGAGTGACGAAGCGACACCCGAGAGTGCGCCCTCGGTACGGGCGACCGAGCCGGTCGTGCTCGATATTCGCCCCGAGGAGTTGGTAGAGGAGGGCGCCCCGGGTCGCTTGCTCGGGCCGCGTGGAGGGACCACCCGCCGTCGCTCAAATGAAGAGGCTCCGCCGACGCTCTTTGAGGGGCAGGGAAGGCCGTCATCCGCTGCCGAGCCGGCGGCAGTGACTTTTGCTGAGCCTGTTGCCGAGCCCGTTGCCGAGACCCCGGATGATTCCCGTGCGCTCGCGGCTCAGGCGGCCGCCGCGGCCGCCGCGGCCTTTGAGGGGCCGATCGACGCGGATGCGCTGGGACTGCCGACCGATGCAGAATCGCAGGTTCGGTATCTGACCAACTCCTACAAGGGTGTTGGCAAGAAGACTGCTGAGAATCTTGTTGAGAGGTTTGGCGAGGGACTCTTTGATGCCTTCCAGAATTCCGTCGATGACGTGCGGAGTGTGCTGCCGGCAGGACGGGCTGATCAGGTCCTGGCCGCCTGGCGAGAGGACCTGGCCCGCCGCCTGAGCGGTGAACGGGCCAGCAGCAGCGGGGGCGGCGCTCGGCGACGCAGTCGTGGCCGCGGTCGTGGCAGAGGCCGGGGACAGGCCGACAGCTCAAGCTGACGCGATCTGCAGCGAAAACAAAAAAGGCTCCCCGGCTGATCGCCGGGGAGCCTTTTTGCCACACTACCCTAATGTCAGCGCAGCAACTCGTTCACCCGATCACGAAGGGCCGCCACGTGAGACAGGTCTGCGGAGTATTGCGGCATTACCTGGAGTCCTTCGTTCCAGACAAGGGCGACCAGCTCGCGCGCAGTCATCAGGTTGAGACCCTCGGGGCGACCCGCCTCAAGGCGATCGACGTAGTACCTGAAAACGAACTCGGTGACGCCGATTCCCACTTCGGGATCGGCACTCTTGATGGCGAGGTATCCGTCCTGAAGGAACTGATCGGGGTTCTCTTGGTGTGCGCGCCCGTTGCCGACCATTCGTCTGAGGGCCGCGAAGGTGGAGACTCGGTTGAGCCCCTGTTCCTCAATGAACACCCCCATGTAGCCACCGTCGTCATTGAACGCCTCGGGGTAGTACGAGTAGGCCAGGTAGGTCCAGCGGGCGCCGATGATGTAGGTCGATGGGGTCGGCCGATCAAAGCCGTCGTACTCCCCCTCGAATCCGGTCTCGCCGTTAAGCGAGATGGCCGACCGGCCCACATCCCACCAGACCTGAACGACTTCAAGGGGGACTTCTGCGTCGGGCCCCTTCCGCAAGTAGTGCTGCGCCCCGAGGCTCGCCATCCAGCGGCGGGCGTCAAAACAGGGATCCGGGTCATAGTCCCAGCAGATCATCCCCGGGCCCTCGGTCGCGGCCTTGAAGGGCGCCAGGACCCGCAGGAGATTGGGTTCCGTCGGGTCTGCGTAATACGCGTCCAGCGCCGTCCTGATGGAGCCTCCGGCATGCTCCAGCACCTGCGCAGGGAGCGGAGAGTCGGGCATCCAGTCTTCCGTGGAGGCCTCAATGGACCACTCGGGCATTGCCAGTGGCACCGCGAGGTCTCTGACGTCGATTGCACGCAGGGCCTCAGCGGTCAGTCCATCCGGCCACCCTCCGGTGCCAAACGCCTCGGACCAGAACTCGATGTTCCCCGTCCCGAGGCCCCGCCCCGGTTGGAACGGTGACCTTTCGAACCTGAACGTGGGCTGAAGCGTTTCGATGTAGGCCACGATGTCCTTGCTCGTGCGATCGTTTACGTGTCCCAGGCTTCGCCGGAAGACGTTGAGCTTCGAGAAGCTGAACGCTGCCAGGTCAAATCCATCGCGACTGGCATGACACGATGCACAGTTCTGCACAAAGGCCACCTGTCCAGCTGCTGGATCCCCGGTCAGGTTGGGCGCCTCGGAGAGATCCGGCCCTGTTGCGGCCTGATCGCACCCGGTGACCACAGCCATGAGTACCAGGGCTGTCACCGACCAGCGTCCAAAGGCGTTCAGGCTGCCCTCGGTTGGGCGCAGTTCACGTGTACGGTAGCGAATCTCCATTCTCTCGGCCTTTTGCGGGTGGCGGCTTGATCAAACGCCAATCTCGGCTTCTACCTTCCCGTGCGCAAATCCTTTCTGCATCGGGCCGGGTACCCGGCTCCCCGTTCGAATGGCGCCAATCCTCCGGTTTCGTTGAATCCGGAGGGGGGGGGTGCTGGCCTCGGCGGGGGCACTGCGCTATTTCGTTCCGACCCCGGGGCGACCGCCGGCTTCAATGCCGGTGGACCTGACCCGACCACCTGATGTAGACAGCGACGCCCCGAATTTCTTCGAGCAAGGAAGTCAGCACGAATGAGCGATCCGACCTGGATTTCGATTCTCCCTCCGGTGACGGCCATCGTGCTGGCGATCTGGAGTCGGCAGGTCTATCTGAGTCTGGCGGGCGGCATTCTGCTGGGCTGGACGATCCTCAATGGGTGGAATCCGCTGACGGGACTCGCCGTGTCGGTCGATGCGACCGTTGAGGTCTTCACGCGACCCGCTGATACCAAAGTGCTGCTCTTCACGCTGGTCATCGGCGCGATGATCGCGACCATCGAGGCATCAGGCGGTGTGCGTGGCTTCGTCCACTGGCTGGAGACCAGAAACTGGGTGACCAGTGCAAAGGGAGCACAATTCCTGGCTTGGGCCACGGGGGTCGTGATCTTTATTGAGTCCAACATCACCGTGTTGGTGGCCGGGGCTGTCGCCCGACCCCTGATTGACCGGTACGGGACGTCCCGCGAGAAGCTCGCCTACCTGATTGATTCGACGTCCGCGCCCATCTGCATCCTGATCCCTCTGAATGCCTGGGGCGCTTACAATCTCGGAATTCTGGGCGGGCTCGGCGTCGAGAACCCACTTCAGGTCTTCCTGCAGTCGATCCTTTTCAACTTCTACTCGATCGCTGCGGTCCTGCTCTCGCTCGGTGTGGTGATCTTCGGATTCAACATCGGTCCGATGAAGGCAGCGGAGGCCCGGGCGGCCCAGGGGAAGGTGCTGCGCGATGGTGCGACCCCCATGATCGATGCCAGCGTGCTTTCGGCTGAAACACCCGAGGGGGTCGCCGAGAGGGCCCGCAACATGACGCTCCCGATCGGGGCGATGGTGCTCTTCATGCCCCTGGGCCTGTGGATCACGGGCTCGGGCAATCTGATCGAGGGGGATGGCGCGACCGCGGTGCTCTGGGCGGTGATGGCCGGCCTGGCCATGGCCTGGATGCTACTTCTGGCTCAGAAGGCCTTTTCGGTCGACGCCCTGATGAAGATCGCAATGAAGGGTGCCGGGGGGCTGGTGCCACTCGCTCTGATCCTGCTGCTCTCCATCGCTCTGAAGGATGTGACCAACCAGTTGGGCACCGGTGTCTATGTGGCCGAGGTCACGATGGGTGTGCTGCCGCCCGCCGCCTTCCTTCCTCTGGTCTTTCTGGTTGCGGGCGGGATCGCATTCTCGACCGGAACCAGTTGGGGGACGTTCGGAATCATGCTCCCCATTGCCGTGCCGGCGGCCGTTACGCTGGGCCTGCCGCTTGCCCCGTTTGTGGCTGCGGCGCTTTCGGGTGGGATTTTTGGGGATCACACTTCGCCAATTTCCGACACTACGATCATCTCATCGATGGCTGCTGCAACCGACCACATCGACCACGTGCGGACCCAGTTGCCCTACGCCCTGATCGGCGGTGCAATAGCCACGGTAGCCTTTGCCATCACGGGTTTCATTATCAGCTGACCTTGGGTAGAAGAGCCCCGACCGAAGCGATCCGAGGGGTACCCAGTTCTGGAAGCCTGTTGAAGAAGTGGGGTGCGGCCGCGCGAAGGGGTCTTCGGTGTGTTCAGGGCAGGAACGACGACGAGTCGTAGCGAAAGCTACGGTGAGGAGGAGAAACGCAGCATGGACCACCGAACCCCCCTTCGCCCTCCGGACCACCGCTCACGCGGCGGTGCCCACGAGCGGCATGGGGCCATCTTCGTCGTTGGACCGCCTCGACGTAGCTTACGGCTATGCCTTCGGTGATCCGCCTCGAATCAGGCCCATGGCGCTCGTAACGCGGCTCGCCCCACTTCTTCAACAGCCTTCTTGACTCGGCCGGTAGATTTCTACCGCTGTAGTCCGCGCATTTTCAAGGCATTGGAGCCATCTGTGAACATTTCGGTCTGTGTAAAACGGACTCCGGACACGGAGACCCGCATCCGCATCGGGACTGATGGTACATCCATCGATCCGAGTGGCGTAAAGTTTATCGTGAGCCCCTACGACGAGATCGCCCTCGAAGCGGCGCTCAAGACCCGGGAAGCTCAGGGCGCCGGTGAGGTGACCCTGGTGACGCTCGGGGACACCGCATCTCAGGAAACCCTTCGCGCGGGTCTGGCGATCGGTGCGGACAAGGGTGTCCTTCTTGAGGGCGCAGCCACGATGGACGCACTGGCAACCGCCAAGGCGCTGGCCGCCGAGCTCGGCAACCATGACGCGCCGCTGGTGCTCTTCGGTGTAAAGGCCGCCGACGACGATCAGCAGCAGGTCGGCCCGATGGTCGCAACGCTGATGGGGCGGGCCTGCGTGACGGCTGTGGCCAGCTTTGCAGTGACGGGGGACACGGTGAAGTGCCACCGCGAGGTCGAAGGTGGCACCGAGGTGGTCGAGGTTCAGCTACCGGCTGTGCTTTCGATCACCAAGGGTGTCTTCGAGCCGCGCTACGCCTCGCTGAAGGGGATCATGGCTGCCAAGAAAAAACCGATCGAGGTGCGTGACGCTCAGATTGCCGAGTCGCGACTCTCCGTGGAGGTTCTGGAACTCCCGGCGGAGCGTCCGGCTGGCAGGATCGTCGGGGAAGG
Organism: Gemmatimonadota bacterium; assembly: GCA_041688945.1. Classification (GTDB taxonomy): domain Bacteria; phylum Gemmatimonadota; class Gemmatimonadetes; order Longimicrobiales; family Gaopeijiaceae; genus Gaopeijia. The sequence continues at coordinate 29,686 of JBDNHE010000057.1, forward strand.
TGCTGCCGCCGCCGGTGAGCTGGTTCGTCTGCTTCGCGAAGAAGCCAAGGTCCTCTGACTTTTCCGGTCGCCCGCCCGGTCAAGCCGGGTGAGCCGCTGATATTTCATCTGGAGGTAGTATCATGGGCGACGTTCTCGCCTTCGTGGAACAGCGCGACGGCACCGTAAAGGGTGTTTCTCGCGAGGTCGTAACGGCCGCCGCTTCAGCTGCGAGCCAGCTTGGTGGTACCGCGCACGGGTTGGCCGTTGGTGAGGCCACACCGGCTGGATTGGAAACGCTGGGTGGATTTGGCGCGGCGGTCATCAAGGTCGTCTCGAACGCTGCCTTTGCTGGTCACAGCCCGGAGCAGATGGCGGCGGCGATCGCTGAGGTGGTTCGTTCGAGTGGGTACGCGGCCGTCTTCTTCGGCGCGACCGCTCAGGGCAAGGATCTGGCCCCCCGCGTGGCGGCGCTCCTCGACGTCCCGATGGCGGGTGATGTCACCGGGATCGCGGTCGAGGGCGGTACGCTGGTCTTCACCCGCCCGGTCTACTCGGGGAAGGCCTTTGCCAAGATCAGGCTCGCGGCTTCACCGGCCGTAGTTTCGCTGCGTCCAAACGTCTTCGCTCCGGTTGAGAGTGCGGCTGCCGGCACCGTCGAGACGGTTGATGTTGCCATCGATGCCGGGCGACCGGCCTCCCGCGTCCTGAGCTTTGAGGCGGCCGGGGGTGACCTGGACGTATCTGAGGCTTCCGTAGTCATCAGTGGCGGCCGCGGCATGAAGGACCCCGAACAGTGGGGTGTGCTTGAGGCGCTGCGGGACACGATCGGGAATGACGTGGCTGCCCTCGGTGCCTCCCGCGCCGTGGTCGATGCCGGATGGCGCCCCCATGGTGAGCAGGTGGGTCAGACGGGGAAGACCGTTTCGCCTCAACTCTACATTGCAGTTGGGATCAGCGGGGCGATCCAGCACCTGGCCGGAATGCGGAGTGCCGGTACGATCGTCGCCATCAACAAGGACGCTGATGCGCCCATTTTTCAGGTGGCGGACTATGGAATCGTCGGCGATCTGTTCGACGTGGTGCCGGCCATGACCGAGGCTGTGCGGGTGCTCAAAGCGGACAGCTGACGCCCGGATCACCGTACCATGAAACGACAAACCGCCGGGACTGCTGACGCAGCCCCGGTGGTTTTTTTCACGCCTGAAGGCGGTCGGATGTTACTCGATGCTAGTGTAGTGTATCAAAAGTGTTTCGGCCATTCGAACGCCGATGCATCCGGCCCTGCTTCGTTGCCCCGAGTCGGGATAGCGCTGCTACCCCTCGTCGGGGCGCCTCGCACGATCCGGCGCCTCGGTGCTGGTGTGGTGTGGCACAAGTCCCGTGTCCGTACCGAGGGTGTCGCTGGGCGGCTCCAGGTAGGCGCGACGCCGAGTCATAGCAGCGCTATGGCGAGAAGGGGCAACGACGCTGGAGCAGATGCTACGACGCACGAATACAACGGGACTTCTGCCACACCACACCAGGTGGCTCGCGAACTTTCAATATACCGCACTACGAGGTCACAACCGCTGTGGTCGCCGACTGGACTTCGGTGTCCGAGGCCGTCTGGGACTGAGCGCTACCCTCATTGATCCACGCCTCGGAGTTGATGTCGAAATCGATGGTCGTGCTGCTGGTAGCCGAAACGGTGAACGGCGTGACGGTCTTCTCGATTTCGATCTTGCCATCGGCCCCGCCCATGACAATGCGCAGTTCGGTGCTGAGCGTAAGCCCACCGAAAATCGCACCCGCGTTGACGTTGGCGTCAAAACCGTCCATCACGAGTTTGACCCGGGTGTAGGTGCCAACCGGCACGGAGGCCGAGCTGTAGAGCGTGGTGGCGCTGTTGTTGCTCTGAAGCTGCACGGTGCTGGTCGCAGGCGAGCCGAGATTGACCCAACCCTCCGCGTCCGAAAAGACCTGCACCTGAGCCTGGCCGCTGGCCGAACCCGCAAAGGCCCCGGCGGTCATGGCGTGCGCCATCAACGCCGAGTTCGTTCCGTCGGACATCCGAGCCGAGACGGAACCGTTGATCTCGGCATCGGGGCCGGTGCTGTCGTCGCTGCAGGCAGCAAAGGCGGCGGGAATCAGAAGAGCGGTCAGCATGCGGAGAGTGTTCTTTGAGGTCTTCATATGGATGAAACTCCTTTTAAGGGGAATTCTTGCTTCGAAGGGGTGTCCAACGTTTCGGTCACCGACCCGGATGGATGTGCAGCCCGAAATCGAGCGACAGGAACGAAACGTCCCGCTGGGCGATGATGGCGTCGTTCAGAATGCTGAACTCAGCCTGCCACGTCTGATATCGGATCGCGGGCGAGAATGAGAGGGTCTCGCCTAGCGGGATATCGAGTCCCACCGAGGCCTGCAGGCCAACCTTGCGGTCGGACGTTGCCGTCACCCCCTGAGTCTGGATCTCGAGTTTGTGGAGGGTGGCGCCCGCCCGGGCCCAGGGCAGAATCGACCTGGTTGAGGCGAAGAGAAACTTGGCGCCCGCCTCGAACCCCTTGGACTTGTAGCCTTCGTCGTCGCTACATCCGTCGCAGGAAAAGCTAGCCAAGCCATAGCCGCCGTAGACGGAGATCATGGGGGAAACTCCGAACATCACATCTCCTCCCAACCCGAAATCGCCGTTGGCGTCGTTGGCGAAGTCCCCGGTGGGGCGCTGCAGCGAGCCCCTGAGCTCGACCGATACCTGGGCCGCGACCGGCTGAGCCACCGCTGCCGTTGAAAGGGCCACGAGGGCCGCTGCAATCAGAATCACGGGCTGTTTCATTCGCGATTTTCCTTGTTCTGTGATGATGGGAGGCCGACAAAACTGCGGCCGGTCGCATCGTCTGCGTTGAAAGTTGCCATTCGATCCACGCTGGCGGGGTTAGGGGTTATAAGGGCCCTGCCAGAAGCCGTTACGGGCTCGGCGGCCACGCGAGGTGGTTGCCGATGGACCGGACGCTGTTGTCAACCGGAATACATTGCAAACGCCATGCCACCGGCGCGGAGCACGGCCAGCGGAACCCTCAAAGCCCAGCAATGGCGGGCCGGAGAGCTGATCTAGAAGCCTGTTGAAGAAGTGGGGTGCGGCCGCGCGAAGGGGTCTTCGGTGTGTTCAGGGCAGGAACGACGACGAGTCGTAGCGAAAGCTACGTTGAGGAGGAGAGACGCAGCATGGACCACCGAACCCCCCTTCGCCC
>JBDNHE010000058.1:0-4499 GCA_041688945.1 Gemmatimonadota bacterium
CTCGGGAGCCCCGCAGCACGGAGCACCTGTCCGATCTCGGCGATCTTCGGATCCATCTGCCTCTCGGGCGTCGAGACGAGGGGGCAGCGAGTTAACAGTTCCATTTGCCCGCTGCGTTCCACAAAAGTTATAGAGCGCGTATCGGAAACCTACGCGTATGGTGCCACTAGCGCGGCAACTGGTTAGGTGTAGACCAGTCCATTGAGGCCACCCACTGTTGGACGCGTCTGAATCGCGGTGTGCGTTGGATCAGTTCGTTGCGGGCCATGTCTGAGAGACCAAGAATCTTCAGGAACTGGTCATCAAGCAGTACCAAAACTGATTCTGCGAGTGCCTGGAGCTTCCCTCCGTCCGCAATCCGGCGCGGTCGACTTGAGAAGTGAGTGTTGAAATTTCGAGTGTCTCGGACCCACTTCTCCCAGTCCTCGACGCCGTTGAGCAGGGTTTCGACCCGTTGGCAAGCCTCTCCCCGGAGCTCCTCCAGTCGCTTAAGGAGACTCAGCTCGTTCGCGAAAGACAGCTTCTGTTTAAGCCACCCCTGAAACTCCTCCGGACATGAGTCGATGATCTGGCGTCGACGTTCTTCAAAGTCCTCCGCCGATTCGGCCTGACCTCCAAACGCGCGACGATGGTAGACCTCCGCGGCATGCACGGCGTACATGAACCTTTGGTCCGAGAACATCTCGCCTCTGTAGAGAATCCCGGTCGCAAGCATTCGGACCTCGCTCATCTCCTCGTCGAGGGTGAACCATCGATCAAGCCCACCCCCGAGGTCCGTCAGCAAGTCAGAAAGAGAAAAGAGCATCTCATCAGACCAAGGTGACTCAGACAGATCGGCCGCCCTGCCGAAGGGAGTGAAGTGGACTGATACAAAATCACCGTCGCCCGGCTCGATCGTCCCGTCCGCGCTCGCGAGTCGGAGGTCTAGGACCTGCTGAGGTCGTTGGGTGGCAATTGTAAGGAGATCCTGCATCGGCCTCAGGAGCTCCGAGAAGGCCTTCCTCAGCGTAATCGGCTCAGGGCAGGCGACGCGGATTCGGGAGGTCCCAGAGATCTCCACACGTCGATGATTGAGATTCGTCGTCGCACTGAACACGAACTCTACATTCCCGCGAGATGTCGCCGCAGATCTGGTGAAAGCCGGGTTGGGACGGACCGTGAGAGTGGGCGGCTCGGCATTGAAGTCCGTCTGGGCCAAAAACGCCTTCTGGGCAATCCAGGCACTGAGATCAGTCAATCGGAAATCAATTCGATCGAACGTGGCCGTCTCCTCGACGCACGAACCCCGGATCCAGAATTCGCAATGGTACGTCTCAGCCGGCACGCCCTCTGGCCCTCCGAAGCGCGACTGGACCTGCATACACCGGATCAGCGACATGGGCTTGCCGCCAGTCAGGGTGCCATGAATCAATCGCCTTCCATCGCCCGTGACGGCACCCATGTCGAATTCATCCAGGTGTGTGTCCAGCTCCAGCCGGATTCGGCCGGTCTCGTCGCTGATTGACACCTGCCCCGCCACGTCGGCCGCTTCACCGGCGATCCAGAATCGCCCCCTGCTCGGACCCATTTCATGCCTCCCTTACACCCTGACGGTTCCAATTTCCCGCTAGCACTCCACGAATGCTTAGGGCGGGTAGCGCGAAATTACATTCGTTAGAAAGCTGTGCTAACCCGCCCCGGCGCCGAGTCCGAGTACCTCGACGCAAACTCCCGGACCGAGGTAGGCACCGATAGAGTGTTCGCCGTTCCCGGGGTTCCTCAAAAAAGACGCAATCGTCTGACCGACGATGACCTCCCATGGTTTTGCACTCCCCATTAGCCCCACCAGATCGAGGCGGACCTCCTTTAGATCAGCTCCCATCCGATCATAGCCAGTGGCACGAAACTCCTGCATCGCCGCGTGATGCGGATGAGCTTCGTTTGCCTCAACCCATTCCTCGATTCGCCCTCTCAGTTCGTTCCAGTTCAAACCATTGGCGGTGAACACTTCATCCGTGAGAAGCAGATTCTCAGCCGCGCGACAAGCGAGTCGATATCGCCGCACTACTCCAACCGGAGCCAAGGGCTCGTGGACTCCATCGCTGTCGCGGAGGGAGAAGGCCTTCGCATCATCGTAGATGGCGCTGACTACGTTTGCCACGCGTGCCTCGTAGTCGGCCAACATATCGATCGACCCAACTGCGACCGGATAGAGTGAGAGTGCCCCTTGGCTCGACCGGATGGCCTGACGCCAAATCCGCTCATCGTCTTCCCCTTCTACGAGGAGGACGGGCGCTTCATTGAAGACATTTGAAAGGGGGTGGGCTCCAAAAACCGGAAGGATAGCTCGATACTGCTCATCAATTGGGGAGAACCGAAGCTCGGTATCACCGAACGACATGAACGCGACTCGCGCGTGTGACTGATCAAGAAACCCACCGATAAACGCAGTAGAGTGTGTCGCGATCAGGATCTTGATGTTCCCGTTCTTTGTTGTGAGGGTCTCTAGGAACCGAGCGAAACGGGCCTGAAGATCCGGGTGCAAGTGGACATCTGGCTCGTCGAGCAACAAAACGCTCGGCGCATCCTCACCTGCTTCGTGTTCGAATACGAGGCATTCGATGGCCAAGGAGATGAGCTCAGCTTCCCCGCTGCTTAGTTCGTTCGGCGGTTGATTCGCGCCCCCGTCCTTCTTTGCGATCCTAAACGCTGGATCTGCCCGTTCGACTACCACCCTATCGAGGAGTTCGTTGATCCGATCAACGGTTGTAGCGAAGGTGATCCCTAAGTCCGCTCGAACATTCTGGTCCTGCTCGATGGTCCGCAGGGTGAGTAACTCAAGGCGTCGGAATTGGACGGCGCTCTGCTGGCGAAACTGGTTCGCCTGGTTTGCTCTGCGCGTATCCGAGAGCCACGTCGGGTTGGCCGTGATGTTCTGCTCAACGTTCGGCTCGTACTGGAGCACGCCCGCCCTTTCAGGGCTGATGTATCGAACTACGCCGAAGTCCTCACGCGCCAGCAACGCTTGCTCAATTCTCTTGAGAGCATGGCTCTTACCGGAGCCGTTCTTCCCAAGGAGGACGTTATGTCGGCCGAGGCCCGTGAGGCTGTAGCCGTTCAAACCGTCAATGTCCACGCTTCCACCTCGGTCGTCCGTTTTCTAGCTCCAACTAGTCAGCGCGCCCTTTCGACGTGCCTTCAGCTCCCCTACCGTATCCCCACCGAACCACACGTCGCAACCTAAACGCTGCGCGTGGCCAGAACTTGGCTGTGGGGCGCTGGTTCGTCAGCCGAGGCAGGAGGCCCGAAGTCAGTGGGCCTTCCCGGTGCGCGCGGACCGCCCTTGAGGCACAGAACACCGTGGCCAGGTCGCGGCATCGGCTTTCGCACCCACCCAGCGCCGATACCCAATGTGGCAATACCAAGCCTTGAACCCTGAGATCGGCATCTCCGACTGACGGCAACGGCTCCAGCGGCGGCGGTAGAGGGCAGGGACAAGCGGCCTGTTCTGCGGATCAATTCGTGTGCAATACGTGCGCAAGCACGAACCGCCCCTCGGGACACGAAAAAGCCCCTCCCCCGCAAATCCATGCGAGAGAGGGGCTTACCAAGTGGAGCCAGCCGGTTTCGAACCGGCGACCCCCTGCTTGCAAAGCAGGTGCTCTCCCAGCTGAGCTATGGCCCCGAACCGCAAAGATAAAGCTCCATCGCCCAACTTTGAACCTCTGGGCCGGAGGGCGCCGAATGCCCACCGTTGCGGGCCAATCCGCCCCATTCCCGGATATCGTGTGTTTCTTGATGAATCGGCCCTTCTCCAACCAAGGTCCGACGCTCTACATTGCGGTCTCCTAAGAGTTTGGGTGGACTGGTATTCGTGGAAGGGGTGGTGAGTTGCAGATCCTCGTCATTGACGATGACCCGCGCGTGGTGAAGCTGGTCGAGCGCTACATGGAGCGAAACGATGTCGGAGTGACTTCGGCGTCGAACGGGAAGGACGGACTCGCGCTTGCGGCCGAGGGCGGCTTTGACGCCATCGTCCTCGACATTCGCATGCCGGTCTGGGACGGATTCGAGACGCTGACCAAGCTGAGGGATGAAGGGGTATTGGCCCCCATCCTGTTCCTGACGGCTTCGACCGACACCGAAAACGTGATCCGGGCGCTCGACGGCGGGGGCGACGACTTCCTCCAGAAGCCGTTTCAACTCCGGGAACTGCTGGCCCGCTTGAGGGCGCTGGTGCGCCGGAGTTCCAGCACGTCCGACCCTTCGCTGCACCTCAGTGATCTGCGGATCGACCCGGTGATGCATCGGGCCTGGTGGCGGGACGAACCGCTTGAACTGACCCGGATCGAACTGCGATTGCTCCACGCGCTGGCCAGCTCGGCCGGCTCCACACTCTCGCGAGATGCCTTGCTCCAGGTGGGATGGGGGGAGGGTTCGGAGAGAGACAGTCTTACCGTCCACATGTCCAACCTGCGGCGGCGGCTCGCGTCGGTGGGAGCGGACGGGCATCTGGTCAC
>JBDNHE010000059.1:0-3134 GCA_041688945.1 Gemmatimonadota bacterium
GCAGAGTCTCCTCGACTCTAAGCCCGCATTCGAAATGAAGTCAGACATCCACGGATTCGACGCCGTTCACCCGGCGCGCTGCCCTGCGGCGCGCCTAGGGACTCCTGTGTCCCCTTGCCTCCCAGGGCCTGATAGGTGTTAAGTGATGCCAGCTCGCCCGGCATGGTCGCTGCCGCCGGTATAAAGTCGGCTCACGGCGATCAGGGTCTGTTGATGCAAGTACCCCGCGTTGCCGCGAGACCGACGCTTGCAGCGGCCGCCACTAGCGACTCCCCAATCCAGCGATCGAGCGTCAGCAAGAATTCTTTAGTTGCGGGTAGCGTGTCCGCATCAACATGCTTGATCGGCACCGGGTTGGACACGCCGGACCATCCGGTGCCCTTACACCATCCGGTGGGACGGGAGGAAATACGACCATGGTCAAGCTGAGATCCCTCATGTCAGTGCTCCTACTGGCAGGCGCGGGCACTGCGGTGTTCGCGAGTCCGCTCTTCGCCTGCCACGAGCCGACGGGGTGGTGCTGCACCCACATCGGGTGCTGCTACTTTGAGAACGACGAGATCGTCGATGGCACCTGTTTCCTGCTCCCCAACTGACGACCGGGCCTGAGGTACCGCTGTCCGAGAGGGAACCGACCGCCGTGCGGCGGTTCCCTCTCGTGCGGCTACCCCTCTTGTCACTTCCGAGGATCTCGCCATGGTGGACTCCGATCGACCGATCGTCCTCCCACTCCTGCTGGCTGGTGTCTGCCTCGCAGCTTTCGCCTGCCAGCCAGAACCTGAGCCGCTTCGCACTGAGGACCAAGCTGTGGCCGATGGCCGGCCGAGCGTGCCGGAGCGTCCTACGCGCGGCTCACTAGCCGCGGCTCACGATCACGGCGAGGTGGTTGCGCCGACGGACCCGGACTATGGGCCTGTTAGCGCTCGCGCGGCGGTTCGCGACGTCGCGGTCGCCCAGATGCTCCATAGGCTGCAGAACGGAACGTTCACCGACGACCTCGAGGCCCTGGATGTGCACGCCCCCGACCTCATCGCCCTCCACGTCGTGGCCCGGGACTCGACCGGATTCAGCGTGGTCGGTAGCTACAGCGGTACGCCTCCGGTCGAGTGCGCGTTGCGCTACGGCGTCAGCGAGCCTCCGCGGACTTGGGTTCGAGAGACCGACAAGGTCGTCTGTGGCTGACCGCCCGGCACCGGGGCAGCGGGGTAGCGTGTCGCCGAGGTATCGCGTGGTCGGCCAAGCGGCGCTAGTAGCGGCGATGCTCGGCGGATGTGCTGAGTCGGATATGCCGCGGGAGTTGACGGCCGAGCAGGTGGGTGAGGTTGGGTGCGTGGACTGCACCGGGACGGAGTCGTTGCCGGGCGTGCGCGACCTGGCCTTGGGTCCGAACGGTGAAGTCGTCGTTCTCGCGTCGGCCGAACCCCTGATCCGGGTGTTCGACCTGGGCGGCCTGCCGGGAGCCGCGTTCGGGTCGCGCGGCCGCGGGCCCGGCGAATTCGTTGCGCCAAGCCACGTATTCGTGCGGGCCGACGGGACGATCCAGGTCGTCGATATGGGTGCTCGGGCTCTCCGGCGCTTCGACACTCGGGGGCGCCTCCTCGAGTCGGTGGCCATTCCGGACATTCCTGTCGGGGCGGGTGCCGACCCAGAGTCGGGAACGTGGTTCGTCACCACGACCTTCGCAAAGTCGGCGCTGCGCCGCGTGGATAACACCGGAACTGGAATCGAGCTCGTTCTGGACTCGCTGGAGGCGCTCGTTCCAGCGGTGCCGGGCCACCCGCTGAGCCTGTCGCCCGCCGTGTCGCCGGACGGCACCGTGGCGTTGGGAGACGGCATCGAAAACTACCGGATTACGGTGTTTAACGACGACGGCGACGTGATGCGTCAGATCGAGCGAGACCTGCCACGCACAAGGAAATCGGACGACGAACTCGCGGCCGAGGCTCGGCGCATTCAAGACCGAGCCGGTGGCCAGCCCATGGGTCCATCCGGGTCCACTGCAGGTGGAATCGACGAGTACTGGCCGTACTTCGATCGGGAACGAGGAATGGACTTCGACGACGCTGGCCGCCTGTGGGTTCGCACGTCCCGCGGGAACCGGCAGGAGAGCACCACGTTCGATCTCTTCGACCGCACGGGGGAGTTCCTCGGCGAGATCTCCTTGAATAGGTCGATCACGGCCTTCGACGTTGATGCCGACATTCTCGTAGGTAGCACTCGTGGGGAGTATGACGTACCCACGATCACGTTCTGGAGGATCCGGTGAGTCGGAGAATGGGGAGGTGGCTAGGGGTAGTGTCCTCGACGCCGTTCTTGATCGGTTGCGCCGCCATCTTCGCTATCAGCCTTGGGTGGCGTGCCGTGCGACCGCAGGGCGAGTGGCGTGAGGAGCTGGAGGGACATCGCCTAGGAGCGGTCGAACTCGTCGACCACGAAGGGAACGAGTTCACCCTACCTCACCCCTCAGTCATCTATTTCTACACGGAGGACTGCGAGCCGTGTCGAGTGACCGGAGAGATACTCCGGAACTATCCTCGAACGAGCCGCATCCCCGTGTTCGCCATCACACGGGAAGGCGGGCTTCCATCTTCGGTCGTCGAGTCGCTATCGTCAACGGTTCGAATGGTCCGTCTCCGGCAACTAACCCCCGCCATGAACATCGTCAGTGACGTACCCCTGCTTGTTCGCACGGATGCCAGCGGCGCCATCCAGAATGCCTGGGTCGGAGTTCCCGATGACACGAGGTTAGCCACCCTCCTTGGCCCCTCGTGATCGACTTGATCTGGTGTTCTCACGACCCCGCGGAACCAGATGGGAACCAGAGCAAGAACGCGAGCCGATCCTATCTTGACCCGCCTGTCCGCGACAACGGAATAGAAGCCAGAACGGCCCGCCACTCAGGCGAGACGGTCTCCGGTAGACCCAACGTGATTCACAGAGGCGGTTGACAGTGATTGCGCCCACTGCTCGGGAGCCGTGAAAGCTGGTGTCACTTTGTATGTCGAAGAATCCGTAGATTCTGAAGAAGGATAGGTGCGGCAGCCCGTTGTCGCATAGGCTCAACCAGGCCGGACGTTAGCTGGGGCGCCGCACCTTTATCGCGATCGCGGGATCTCGAACAGTTGTCAGGGCCA
>JBDNHE010000060.1:0-3845 GCA_041688945.1 Gemmatimonadota bacterium
CGGGACCAGACCCGTGGCGACCGTTGCTGCAGGAGCGAGCGACAGGGCTGGCGCAAGCGGAATCGCCGACGTCAGAAGGAGCGCGGAGGAGTTGGATACCCCAAGGAGCTCCGATGGGGACTGAGCCTGCTGTGCCGAGACCGGGCCAGCGAAGGCGAAAGCGAAGACGGCTGCGATGGCAGACACCCTGGTGGACCAGCGAAGAGCAGATGACATGGAAGACTCCAGACCGAATGATGTAGCCGGCAGGGTTGCCGGCGGTTAGGCCTACGATCGCCGTAGTACTGCATGGATCGTACCAAAGGAATCTGCCTGGAGTCCCGCTCGGTGGATATCGGGCAACAGGATGGAAAGCGGTCTAGTCCTCTCGAGGGATGGGACGAACTCCGTCTACCTACAACGGGGGATACGCTTTATTCGGCTGCGGGGCAGCCAAGGGTCAGCTCAGCGACTGCCCGTGAACGTACGCCGCGATCTGGAGGCGAGTGTGCAGCGTCAGCTTCTCCATGATGTTGCGGACGTGGCTCTTTACCGTGTGGGTCGCGATGTGCAGGTTCTTTGCGATCTCCTTGTTGCTCATTCCTTCGGCGATCAGGTCGATCACCTCGCGCTCGCGGGGCGTCATGCGCACCGAGGCCAGCGCGATCGGCCGCCCCTTGACCACCGGGTCCTCTGCGATCTGCGAAAAGAGCGATCCCGTCATCTGCGGCGGCAGGACGTTGACCCCATCCGCCACCGACTGAATGGTGGCTGCCAGTTCCTCGAGCGTGGCGTCCTTCATCAGGAATCCCGACACGCCCGCGTGCACGAACTCCATGATCTCCTCACGCGCCGGAAGCAGGTCCATGATGATGACCTTGGCCTCGGGGAATTCCTTCGTGACTCGCTCGGTCATACGCAGGCTGTCGCCGTTGCGCAGGCCCAGGTCCAGAAGGACCACATCGGGCGTCACCTCACGGAGCAGGGTCGGGTCGATGTTGGAACCCGCCGCGACCACCGCGAATTGGGGTAAATCGTTCAGGAGTGCGGTGAGCCCTTCGCGGACCAGGCGGTTGTCCTCCATGATCGCGATGGAGATTACATGTTTTTTGTTCATGCGACCTCCAGCTTGGGCTTTGGGTGCAGGGTGCAACGGACGCTTCTAAGCTACGTGGAAAGGGGCCGGATCGCGAGTGGCGGTTTGGCGGTCTCGGGGGGCACTGCTCGTTTATGTGGCTCACCCGGGCGTCAATGTGACGGGCGGATTTCCCATCGGGTGAAATGCCGGCCATTGTTGTGGCAATTGTTCGACTCCAACGTATTCGATAAAAAAGATTACGAGAACAATCGACTACCCTCTTGATCTGATCCAAGAGGCCGAACAGCGCTACTCACTCTCGGGTGCATGCGGAAAGTGGAACACCGATTCTTCACGGTCGCGCGAGTGAGAGCTGCGGGATCAGAACGGGCTGGCACTACGTGGGAAGTCAGGAGGCAGATATGAGCAGCAAGGCAGAGACGATCATGCGGGGCCTGCTGGCTTCGGCAGGTGTCGGGACCGACGGAGCCCAGCCCTGGGACATGCACGTCCATGACAGGCGAGCGTACAAGCGCATGCTCTACGAAGGCGTCTTGGGCTTCGGAGAGTCGTACATGGATGGCTGGTGGGACTGCGACCGCCTCGACGAGTGCTTCTTCAGGCTCATCAACGCCAACGTCGAAGAAGCGATCAAGAAGGACTGGAAGATCGTCCTTCACGTCGGGGCCGCGAGGCTGTTCAACCTCCAGTCCGTGCGGCGGGCCTTCGAGGTCGGCGAACGGCACTACGACGTGGGCAACGACCTGTACAAGGCCATGCTCGACCAGCGCATGACCTACACCTGCGCATACTGGAAAGACGCGCAGACTCTGGACCAGGCCCAGGAGGCCAAGCTCGACCTCGTCTGCAGGAAGCTCGGACTCGAGCCCGGCATGACTGTGCTCGACATCGGCTGCGGTTGGGGCAGCTTCGGCAAATATGCCGCGGAAAAGTACGGCGCCAAGGTGACCGGTATCACGGTTTCGAAGCGGCAGGTGGCTCTGGGCACCGAGATGTGCAAAGGGCTACCCGTAACCTTCGAGCTCATCGACTACCGCGACGTGTCCGGGCAATACGACGCCGTGATATCGCTCGGCATGCTCGAACACGTGGGCTACAAGAACTACCGCACCTACATGGAGACGGTGCATCGATGCCTCAAGGACGACGGCATCGCCTTCATCCATGTGATCGGCAGTAACAACTCGATAACCATCGTGAATTCCTGGTTTCACAAATACATCTTCCCCAACGCCATGAACCCGTCCATCGGGCAGCTCGGGGAAGCGATGGACCACCTGTTCGTCATGGAGGACTGGCACAACTTCGGCCCCGACTACGATCCGACCGTCATGGCGTGGTATCGCAACTTCAACTCGGCGTGGCCCGATCTGAAGCACAACTACGACGAGCGCTTCTACCGGATGTGGACGTTCTACCTACTGAGCGCCGCCGCATCGTTCAGATCACGACGAACCCAATTGTGGCAGATCGTCATGAGCAAGAAGGGTCGAGCCCAGCCGGACTGTCGCCTCAGTTGACCGCGCCTCCATCCATGCGATAGGAGTCGAACCCAGCGTCGACCAGGCTCCCCTCAGCGGTATTCGGGATTCTCGTATCCGAAGCGAGCTCCTTTCTCCCACTCGTCCACGCGGTTGCCCTGGGTGGGGAACCCGCCCGCGTCGCGAAACATCCGCGCCATGTGAAGCAGGTTCCACGCCATGAAAGTTGCGGTGCGCTTCGTGTACTCGCTGTCCATCCCGACTCGGGATCCGTCCTCCGCCTCATCGCCGTAGCTCGGGCCGGGGCCGACCTCACCGAGCCACCCGGTGTCGGCCTGTGGCGGGATGCTGAACCCGATGTGCTGGAGGGCATACAGGACGCCCGATGCCACATGCTTGGCGCCGTCCTCATTCCCGGTGACGACACACCCCCCCACCTTTCCGTAGTAGATGTACTGGCCCCGGTCGTTGCGCTTGCCGCTCATGGCGTACAGCCGCTCAATCACCCGTGTGCACACGCTCGAGCGCGCCCCCAGCCAGATCGGGGCCCCGAGTACCAGGATCTCGGCGGCCTCGATCTTCGGCCACAGTTCGGGCCAGTCGTCCTGCTCAAAGCCCTCCTCGGTCATGTCGGGCTGGACCCCCGGTGCGAGTTCCAGATCGACGGCGCGCACATGCTCGATGTCCACCCCCTGCGAGCGCATGATGGCAGCCGGCACCTCCATCAGCAGTTCGGTATGCGAGCGCTTGGGCGATCGCTTCAGGGTGCAATTGATGAAGACGGCGGAGAGGTCCGAGAAGTCAGTGGTCGGGTCGGTCATGGCAGTACCTCAGCCTCGCTGGAGGTCGATGAAGGCATCGAGTTCTGCCTTGATGTTGTCCCACTGCCGCCGGTCCCCCTTCAGGGCACCCGCGATCTCCCGGAGCTTCGACATCGCGAAGTTTCGGGCCTGGTGCGCTTTGATCTTCGGCGGCAGCGAAAGCGCGCCGCCGGTTACATGCGCGTCAACCACGAACGGCCCGTCGAACTGCTTCGCCTGATCCAGCGCCGAGCGGATACCCGACACCTCGGTGACCGACACGCCGTCTCCGCCGCACAGGCGGGCGTACGCGCAGAAGTCGATGTTGTCGATCGCGATCGCGTCATAGTTCGGCGCAAGCCCCGCCTCCTCCATCTCGATCTTCACGAAGCCGAGTTCCGCGTTGTTGAGGACGATGATCCGGATGGGAAGCCCGTACTCTGCCGCCGTCGAGAGATCGTGCAGCGACATGTTGAAGGCGCCATC
>JBDNHE010000061.1:0-15720 GCA_041688945.1 Gemmatimonadota bacterium
CGATGCGCAGCTTTGGTAGTCGTCACGCCTGACTCTCCGACCTATACTCGGGAGGACGGGGTGATCGTGACGTCGCCCGTCGTGTTGGGGCCTTAGGCAGCATCGCCTGAGCGGTCTTCGGCGACGTACGATCTTGAGCGGGGCAGTTTACGCAGCCTGACCCCATCGGGCTGGCTGGCGGGCTGAATCTGTACGGGTACGCCAATGGGGATCCGGTTAATTTTTCGGATCCGTATGGGTTGATGGCTGGTCCGTGCGACAATCGCCCGTGTCCGCTCTTTGCGGTTGGGGGTAGCGCATCACTCACGTCGATTGGTGGAGGCCAGTTCTCGGCGGGCTTCACGTTCGATCGTAGGAGTGGTCCTGGGGTCTATTGGTCGGTGGGTGGCGGGTCAGGACAGGACGTATCCGTTGGGCTTGAGGCCGGATTGTTCAACGATGTCTCGACATTCGAAGGGACCGCCGCACAGGTCTGCGGCGGTGGTGGTCCGTTGGCTCAGTTCGGAGGATGTGTCTCAGGCGCCGAAGGTGACTTGTCGTCTGGGGGCGGCGTCATGGGCACAATTAGTCTCGCGACTACTCCGGTCACGGGCACAGCCATGATCACGGAGACACGGCAATTCAGTATCGGAGATTTAGCTCGCGCTGTTCGACGATTCTTGACACCACCAGACTGTCCGACCCGTCTGTCTGACACTTGCGGAGGATAACGATGTCCACGCTGAATCTCGCGACGGTAGTTCTCGCCTTCCTTGGTGCGGCCTACACATTTCACTTGGTACGGGCCGAGCTAAGGCTGGTCAAGGAGATGAGACGCCACCGGACCGACCTGTCTCCCGGTCAAACGATGTGGGAGGGCTCCGCGATCTTCGTGGGGCGGAACGTGGGCGAGGCTGCCAACTACACCAAGGAAGGGCAGGTCCTCTTGGGCCGCCTGCAACGGACTACGAAACGAAGGGCGGTTACGATGTTTGCCACGATCTTTGGACTGTACATCGGTCTGGTCCTGTTGTAACGCCCTAGTGTTCAGTTTGACTGCCCGGCCCCTCACGCTGAGGGGCCGGGCTTTGTCGTTCTAGGACCCACCGTGAATCCCCCGGCTCTCGACGAGCGCATCAACGAGTTTTGAGGACCCCATTCATCAGCGGTCGGAAGTTCTTCAACCTGCTGCAGCCGTCTGCGGATCCGGCCGCTACCTGAACAACAACGGTGCTGAACCGGTAGCACAGGAGTACTTTACCTGAGTGAGTTGGTCGTGGTTAGCACCAGGAACGAGGAACATTATGGAAGCCAATGTCAAAGAGAGACTTCATCGGCTGATCGATCGGATCCCCGAGCGCGAGGTCCATGCGGCCGAACGCTACCTTGAGTATCTGACCGAGCATGGTGATCCGTTCATGCGGGCCCTCCTGAATGCGCCCGAGAGCGATGAGCCTCTGAGCGAAGACGACCAAGAGGCCCTCGAGGAGGGTCGAGCCGCTTTGGCAGCGGGAGACGTGGTCACAGACGAGGAACTGCGCGCCGAGCTCGGCATATGAGCCGGGCGCTGGTCTGAACAACAACGGTGCTGAACCGGTAGAACAGGAGTACCTTACCTGAATGACGAGTCCCAAGAAGACGCTGGATCGGGTGCTGCGGGGGACGTCCGATGCGAACATCCGGTTCAGTGACCTGACGACCCTGTTGCTGACCCTGGGCTTTGAGGAACGCGTCCGGGGCAGTCACCGGATCTTCAAGCGCGAAGACGTCGACGAGATCATCACCCTGCAGCCCTCGGGTTCGAAAGCCAAACCCTACCAGGTCAAGCAGGTCAGACAGCTCATCAACCACTACCGAATGGCGAGCCATGGCGAAGAGTAGACACCGCTACGAGATCATTCTCTACTGGAGCGACGCAGATCGGGCGTACATCGCGGAAGTTCCCGAACTCCCCGGATGCGCAGCGGATGGTCCGTCCTACCAGGCGGCGATCGAGGCCGTTGAGGACGTCATCGATGGCTGGATCGAGACCGCCACTGAAATGGGACGAACCATCCCCGAGCCCAAGGGTCGACGGCTGATGCTGGCCTGACGCGCAGGCGCGAAAACTCGCGTCGGGGGTCTCACCTCAAACTACGGTCAAAGCGAAAAAAGTGAACGGCTAAGGCAAGAAATAGCAGGCTGTTAGCGTTTGAGAATTTACAACTCTCGGCTAGAGGCCCAGTTTACGCAGCCTGACCCCATCGGGCTGGCTGGTGGGCTGAATCTGTACGGGTATGCCAATGGGGATCCGGTGAATTTTTCGGATCCGTATGGGTTGTGTCCGGAATGCGGAGGCCGGCTCGCCGCCGCCGCCGCTGGCGGTCGAAAGGCCGGTGCTGCTTCTCGCGACCGACTTGTTGACTGGATCTCGGGACAGACGGGGTCGTCGCTAGGGCGTGAGTTCGCCGAGCACTTCTTCAACGGTGGGGGCCAAGAGTTCGTTCTTTCGCCAAATCAGATGGGGGAGGTTAGTTCTACGGTCGGTTCACTCGGAGGAGATCAGTCTAACGGTTCACGGAAGGTGAACTTTTACGGCACCGACCTTGCGGGTGCATTCGGTCGGGCCACTGTCACGTTCGGCGGAGGGAGTGTGACCCAAGTACGAGATACCTATGACTTCAATCCGCTGCCTCTCGGAGAGCGGCCCTTCAAGGCGGAGTTGAAGACGCGTGCGGTGTTCTACATCGGGCGCTTGACGGGTGCTCAGTCCTACGAGATCAGGGGGGGAGGATGAACAGAGCTGTTCGAAGGTCAGTCTGGACCGCTCTGGCGGTTGTTGGTCTCCTAGGCACTTGGTTTGTCCAGGCGTCACTATCGCGTTCCCCACGAGCACTTGCGTCGAGGATTTCGAATCTGGATCTCCCCGCAGACATGGAGGTGCTTGAATTTGAGGATCGTTGGACCGAACCCAACGGTGACGGCGAGACTTGGATTGTCCTTCAGCTTACGGAAGCCGGCGTCGAGCGGATTCTAAGTGGTGCCGGAAAGGAAGGGTACCGCCGGACATCCACTGCGATGATGGGTGGTCGGGTGCGGTCCGAGTTGGGGGCGGCGTCTGACGTGATGGCAAGGCAGCGTGGGGACGATCTGACCGGTTCGATAGTAGTGATTGACGAAGCGCATAGCCGGTTGATAGTCCATCGAGCGGTAGGTTAGTCTGCCGCGAGTGACTCGCGCTGGCGTCTTGGGGACTGTCAGATTTACTGTGTAACTGGCCGTTTCATCAAACCGGCACTCGTCCCGGAAAAACGGGAGCCAGGTGGTTCAGTGCTGCGGGCCAGTCCTGCACGGGCCGGGTCCACCGCTCACTGGCCTTCATGATGGCCAGATAGAGCACCTTCCTTAACGAGTCCGGCGTCGGGAAGGCACCGCGCTTCTTGGTCACCTTGCGGAGCTGGGCGTTGATCGATTCGATCGCGTTGGTCGTGTACATCCCTTTGCGGATCTCGGGCGGGTAGTCGAAGAAGGGCGTGAGATTCGCCCAGTTCTCCCGCCACTTCCGGTCCGGCAGGTTCGACGAATTATCATCGAGCACAGGTTGGCCAACGATGAAGACGAGTAAGCATCGCTACGAGATCATCCTCTATTGGAGCGCTGAGGATGATGCCTACATCGCAGAAGTCCCTGAGCTCGAGTGGTGTGCCGCCGATGGCGCCACCTACACTGAGGCGCTCGCCAACGTCGAGGTCATCATCGACGAGTGGATCGAGACCGCCACCGAGAAGGGGTGGACCATCCCCGAACCCAAGGGTCGACGGCTGATGCTGGCCTGACCTGCAGACGTGAAAATCTGCGTCGGGGGTCTCGCCTCAGACTACGATCAAAGTGGAAAAAATGAACGGCTAGGTGAAGAAAGAGCAGCCCGTTAGCGAACCGGTCAGTCCATCTGAGAACTCGCCTACCAGATCCAGAACGCTTTCCGCCTCTGAGAACGCCTGGTGGATCGCATGGGTCAGCTCCTCCCCCTCGACCGGTTCGAGGAGTGCGCGATTGCCGAACGTGGCTTCGAGGTCGGCGATCACCTCGCGGTCCGGTCGAGCACGCACGGCCACGACCAACCGATTCTCCAAGACCCTCAATGGGAGGATGTCGTGGCACTCCAGATACTCACCAGTGCCACACTGGAGTTGCGATCGCAGTCCTGCTACCCCCCCTGCTCAGGACGGAAGTCAGAAGGGGTATATTTTGAGACCGTATTGCGATGGTATCCAAGTCGGCGGGCGGTCTCGGAACGATTGCCCCCAGTGTCCTTCAGCACCTTTATCACTAGATCACGGTTCACCCGCCTGCGGCCGGAGCCGCCAGCCTTATCCGGGTCGAGGATCCGTTGAGGGAGGTGCTGCCGAGCAATCACGACGTGCTCGACGTTTTGGCCAGCATGAACAACCGCCCTCTCGACCACGCGACATAGTTCGCGGATGTTTTGGGGCCACGAGTAGTTTACGAGCGACTCCATGGCCTCTTCGGTGAAGTCGACCGCCGGCTGGAGCCCGTGCTCAGATCTGAACCGTTCAGCAACATTCCGTGCAAGCGTTGGGATGTCATCGACCCGCTCCGATAGGCCCGGCACCTCAATGATGAGTTCACCCAGGCGACTGGCGAGGTCGGGTAGCAATGCCCCGCAGTCCACCAGCGCATTGGGAAACTCAGTTGCCGCGAAGACCTCGCGACTTGAGATCGGGCGATCCGTTGACCCGCCTAGTGGCAGGTAGTGCCGATCCTCAAGGGTTCTGAGCAGGGCGGCCTGGACGTGCCCACTCATGAGGTGCAGGTCATCGAAGAGCACGGTCCCGCGCTTGGCCCGCTCGAACACCCCCGGACGAGATCCAGTCGCGCCGGTGAAAGCGCCGGCCTGGTGACCAAAGAGAGTGTCCGAGAAGAGAGACTCTATCATCTCACCGCCCGACACCGCGACAAGGTCACCCGGGCGTCCCGACAGGTCGTGCAGGCATCTCGCGAGGGTGGTCTTCCCGGCGCCAACCGGGCCCACAAAGACAACTGCTCGATCTATCGGCGCGTAGAGCCGACAGAATTCCAAGGCAAGTTGCATTGCCGGGGAGGAGGACTCGATCGCAGTCGGATTCGGGCTTCTCGAACTCTGCATTCATTCTTGTGGGAGTGTTGTGGGTTTCCGTTGTCGGGTGCGGCTAGGGCCATCATATGTTTATGTCCCGACCGGGGGAATCGGTTTACTTGCTCGGCCCAGCTTCTGCATTTGGGATTCGGTCTGCACCCGACTCAGTTGACCCGTGCTTCTCCGCCACGTTTGAAGTCGCGGAGGGAAAGGCCGGCATTCTGCATTCGCCGGTAGAGTGTCGATCGACTGATCCCTAGACTTGACGCGATCGGGTCAGGAGATCCGCGATGGGTCAGACAGGCCGCGCGCAACTCCTGGAAGCTTAGTTCGTCGTCTTCTTCGACCAGCGCCACAAGTTGGGCTGCGCCGGAAGCGGCGGCGGTTTCGATGGCGGCGAGATTGATCTCGTGCTCCGCGAAAACAGACGCACGCTCAACCAGCCATTTGAGCTCCCGCACATTTCCCGGCCAGGTCCGCTCTCGCAGGAACGATTCGGCACGGATGGACAGCGTCCGCCCGTGTCGCTGGGCGAAGTGGCGAGCCAAGAGCAAGACGTCGGTTCCGCGTTGGATGAGGGAGGGCAGCCGGATCACTGCACCCGCTACCCGGTGCAGCAGGTCAGAACGGAAGTCCCCTCCTCGAACTCGGTCGGCAATGTCCGGTTGGACAGCGGCGACCAACTGGAAGTCGAGGTCGCGTGGCCGGCCCGAGCCGAGGCGCCTGACTTGACCCGTCTCCAGAACCCGCAGGAGCTTTCGCTGTAGCGGCTCAGACAGGCTGGCAAGCTCGTCAAGGAAGAGCGTTCCTCCATCCGCTTCTGCGATCAGGCCGTCGGTTTGGGCGTGAGCTCCGGTGAATGCTCCTTTTCGATGCCCGAACAGAAGGCTGTCTGCGAGGTCCTCCGGGAGCGTCCCGCAATCGAGTTCGACCATGCGCCCTCGCCGGCCACACGCTCGGTGCGCCAGTTGGGCGACCAGTTCCTTTCCGGTCCCGGTCTCACCCACGATCAGCAACGGAAGACCGGAGGCGGCAAAGGTCCGAGCCTGCAGAACAGCCGAAACGAAGGCCGGGTCCGCGCCAACGATGCCGAGTTCACGGTCGACCATCCCTGTGCCCGGATCAGGTACAAAGTTCAGAGCGGACAACGCCTCGGTGGGGGAGCCAAGACTCATCCTCCGCCTCCCGTACCGGTCGTGTCTGCGGACATTGAATCGGGCCACGAGGGACTCCCCCAACCTCCTCCAATGCGGGCGATGGCCGGGAGAAGCGAGTCCGGGATCGGCAGACGTCGCTGAGAGATGTCGTCACGAACGTCATCCCGCATTCGCAGACCGGTAGCATCACGGATCGCGGAGTCGCTATCCAGGATGGTCGGCGTGATGAAGATGAAGATCTCGGTTTCGGTTACCCGATCCCTGCGCGATCCAAAGAGACCGCCGATGAGCGGGATGTCGGAGAGGAACGGAATCCCCGTTCGGACCTGATCGTGGATCTCGTCCGTCAGTCCTCCGATCACGATCGTCTGACCGTCGCCGACCAGCACTTTGGTCGTGGCCTTACGCGACGAAATGATAGGGGCGTCGAACTGTGTCTCGCCGGTCGCCGAACTCATCTCCTGCGCCAGGGCCAGTGTCACGTACCCTTCGCGGTTGATCGTCGGTGTCACCGTCAGCCGCGTTCCAACCTCTCGATACTGAACCACTTGGTCCCGTTGAGGCACGTCCGTAGGAAGTGACCGACTGACCTGTACGAAGGGGCGCTCCGTACCTACCAGGATCGTCGCTTCTGAGTTGTTGGAGGCTACAACGGTCGGTCGGGAACGGATCTGGACTTCTCCCCGGGACTGGGCAAGGGAGAGCATCGATTCCACCTCGTACTTCCCAAGTCCCATCACTCGTAGGACCAGGTCCCCTAATCCGGCACCCTGCAACTCGCCGCTGAACGTTCCCATAGAGGTTGCCGTCTCGGGCAGACTCGCGGAAAGACCCACGTTGAAGTTTCGATCCTTCCGTACCTCTGCGAGCATGACCTCGATCAGAACCTGAAGCGGTCTCACGTCGAGGCTCTCGATCGCTTCGTTCAGCAAAGTGAAGTCCTCAGGGAGAGCTCGGATGAGGAGTGTGTTAGTGAGAGCGTCAGGCACGATCGTCACATCTCCATTCAAGGGCCCGGTGTTTACCTCCTCGTCGTCACGAGGCTGACGCCCGCCTCCTGAAGACGAGACCGCCGGTCCGGCCCCGTAGAGCTCGTTAAGAATGGCTGCGACCTCGGCGGCCTGAGCATGTCGCATTGGAACCGTGAAGAGTGCTCCACGATCCGGGGCCGCGACGGAGACAGAATCGCTTGACTCCGATTCTCCTTCAGTCGCCTTCCGTACACGGACGAACGAAGAATCCACATCGACACGGAGCCCCTGCGAGAGCGCCAAACCACGTAACGCGCCTAAGATTTCCGTGCGAGGGATGGGCTGCGGTGTTTCGAAAAAAGGGATGGTGCCGGTGATGTCCGGGTCGATTACGAGCGGCCGGTCCAGGTATCGCCCGAACGCTTGCAGGGCCACCCCGATCTCAACGGATTGTAGCCAGATCCGAACCGAATCGCCCTGGACCTCGACTCGAGGATCCTGTGCGCTGAGCGAGCCCGAGTAAGCAATGAGGCAAAGAAGGAATACGAGGTGACGCATCAGGGAGTCCCGCCAGGTCGGAGTGTCCAGATCGAGTCGCCCCATTGCAGTCTTACGCCGTTGCGTCCCACGTCTAGAACCCGCAACTCACCAACGTTTCCGGTAGCGCCTACCAACCGCCCGTTGGTATCGGACCCGACCGCCAGAATCGCCATCGGTGAATCACCCTCCAGGATGCCCTTTAAGACGACAGCAGGCGCCGGCTCGGCAGGCACGAGGTCCGGTTCGGGCGCCGCCTGGACAGGGTCGGGCGTCGCGGATGGAGGCGAGTCCCCGAATCGAAACGCTGCTGGCTGTCTTGCGGGTTCGAAGAGATTGTTATCGATCACGATGCGAATGAGAGAGTCCTTGGCCGGAGGCGATTCTAGAGTGAGGGTGGCTCGTTCTTGGGAGGGAGTGGGCAAGGGGGCGGGGACTCGATCGCGGATGGCGAGGCTGCAGGCCAACAGACCGCTCAACCCCACCGCGGCGGCGAGGGACCGCACAACCCAGACCCGTCGTTCGAAGCGAGTCATCGGCTCAACCACCATCCGCCGTAGTCGAGCCGAAGGGTCAGCGACTGCCCCGATTGCGGACCCCCCGCAGCGGCCAGCCGAAGATCCATCCGCGCGATCCAAAGCACGGGATCGGCTTCGAGAGCGTCGACGAGCCGAACCACTCCTTCGAGATCTGACGCGATAAAAGCCCGAGCGATCGCCGATACAAGTGGACCGGATACGGGGTCGGCTGCGATAGTGTCAGGGGGCGGGTCGGCCGTCTGCGGGGTCTCGATCGAGTCGATTCGCACCGAGAAAGGAGCCGCGAGAGTGCTCAGTCGGCGCCGAAGGCCCAATTGAGCCTCCGACTCATTGACTCCCATCAGGAGTCGGTCCGAAAGAGAGCCCATCGCTCCTTCCAACCGAGAGAGCGAATCGGCCAGGCTGCTCCTGCGGGCAAGACCGTGTTGAAGTCGCTCAATCGCGAAGATCCGTTCGGCCACGTCTTCGTTTGCCTGGCGCAGGAGAGTCGCCGCCGCTGGCGCCACCTTTGCGACCCCAACGATCAGCGCTACCGCTCCCAGTCCTGCGATGAGTATTGATCGCTCCCGGGCCGTCACCTTTCGCCTCCATTGGGAGAGATGGGATCAATGCGGGACGAGCTACTCCGCCAGCCCGGAAACGCGGCTCCGATGGAGGCTGAGGTGGTCGCATCCAACGAATCCAGAGCTTCGACAACCAGATGCTGCCGGTCGGGTCCGAGGTGCAATCGGGATACACTCCTGTCAGGCGGAAGCAAGGCCGAAAGATCGGAGATCTGAGACAACCAGAACGCCTTCCGTTCGGCTGGCTGCTGCAACCGTTCGACGACAAACGCCGCTTCATGAATGCTCTGTTCGATCCGTGCCAGCCGGGTTTCGGCCGATTGGAGAGAATCCAGAACTAGCCCGAGTCGGCCCGCATCTTGAACCATATCAACGGTGAACAGGGCAAAGGCAGTCAACCAGGGAAGTGTCGCCAAGGACAGAGCCTTGAAGAGGCGGCGGGCTAACCAGGACCGCTCGTGCCGCCGTAGCGTGCTGTCCTGAAAGAACGCCGATCGTTCGGCAGCCAGGCCCGTCACGGAGACGTACTCAACGACTGCGCTCGACGTTTTCGCCAACAGCACCAGTTCCTGCAACAAGGGGTCATCGACCGCGACGGCCAAAGCCACTCCGTCCTCTTGGTTCTCCCAAGTGGCGTCGAAGGCGAGCCCTTCAGGGCTTCCGCGAAAGATGATCGCGGCCCGTTCTTCGACGATGCGAGACAGGATTCGTTCCCTGACGGGCGGCAGTCCACGAACCGTACGGATCTGTGCCCACGGATATCCGAAACGCAGGCGCCAAACCGTTGGGATCGGTGCCTCGCCGGTATAGGAAGCAAGGAGGCTCCGCACTACGCCAGCCGGCGACTCGTCGTCAAGCTGGGACACGACAGCCACCCGGCCCTCGGTCTCCAGCCGGACCGACTCGTCCGAGACGTCTATCGTCAACGTCATCGGATTTCGATCCTGCCGATTCCGAGGCGGGACTCGGTCGCAAACAGGACCGCGGTCCGTTGGACCTCAAGCGTCCGCGTGCCCGCAGTGCCCCAGCCGGTCAGTAGAACTCGCCGAGTTCGACGGTCCAGCGTGAAGTACCGACTGGCATCGACCTCTGCCCCGATCATTTCCTGTACCTGGGCAATGGCAGTGAAGGGAGTCGTGGACCGTCGAAAGACGATCGCCTCGATCGCGGCCGGGCCGAGGACGGACAACGAGCCGAGGATCTCGACCGACGTCAGGTTAGGATCGAGTCGGCCGTCCCCCTCCACCGTGAGCGATGCCAAGCGGTCGACAAGCCTTTGCTGATCGACGTCATGGAGCAGGAGAAGTTCGTCGGGGTGGCGGAAGGGGGCATTCCGGGGCGGCGGCTTGTTGGCTGCACGATAGATATCGCGTTCTGAACCCCCACGACGATCGACATCGTCGGCATCGCGCCAGTCGAGAATCGCCGCGGCCGTGCGTCGGTCCAGAAATCTGGCGAGGGTCATCGAGTCGGTCAGGTTCACGTTCAGTCGCGCCGCCGGATTCACTTCGACTGCCGAGCAGAACGCGTTTCGGTTGAGTTCGGTTGCAGCGACCTCAAGCGGGTGCTCCGGAGCCACGTATCCGCTCTGGAGAAGTGCCAAGCACCCCCGCGCCGCCCATTCGCCCCGGGTCTGTGCCAAGCGGTTCTGAGTGGCTTGGTGCACGGTTCCGATCTCGGTCAGGGCTCGGACCGCGATGGCACTGAGAAGTACCAGCGTCACCAACGTCGTGAGAAGCGCGAAGCCCCCACGGGAGGTCGACGTGCTCATCCTCTCTCCCCCGTGAGGAATACGAGATCGGCGGAGGAGCCGTCCCCTATCCGAATCGCAATGGGTGGGATGGTTCGCGTCGTCCATTCCTGGACCCAGATAGGCGAACCCGAGGAGAGAATCAGATACTCGATCCGGGCATCGTTGCTAACCTGCGCGACGGGTATACGGCCCCGCCCGATCCCCTTGATGACGACTGTGCCGCCAAGAGGTCCCGGCTCCAGGGAGATGGTGACGGGTGTGGCCTCACCCCAACCCCCGGCCGTCCACACGGACGCGGCGAAACGGCACCGTGTGGCGGACCCCTCGAACACAAAACCGGGCTCGTCGCGTACATCGACAGTGAGGGCCAGTTCTCGGAGCCAGACACGGCCGTTTGACGCGACGCTCGTACGCCCGACGCTGCGCTGGATTGCGGAGAGCGTGTCGGTGAATGCGAACGACATTCCGGCGGCCAATGATACCACCACCGAGGTCAGCAACACCCCCACCATCACCTCGATCAGGGTGAAGCCACTTCGCTCCGTTTTCATGTGTCACCCCGTCGGTGGACGAGGGTCACAAGGAGTTCGTTGCCGGGTGCGTCCGCCCGGGAGACTGCCAAACGGAAGACCGTCGATGCAGGCCGCGATGTGATCAGAAGCAGATTGCCGGCTGGCCGCCGCCCGAGTCGGAGTTCAAGCTCCCCCCGGGTAAGCAGAGCGGCTCTGGCAATGAGCTGTTCCGCCTCGAAAAGCTCGGCCTCACGGTCTCTGAGGATTTCGACCTGATGCAACTCTTGCACGATGCGGCCGGCGAGCGCGGCTCCACCCGACCCCAGAATCATAATTGCCACAAGGATCTCGATCAGAACCACGCCGTCCCTTGTATGACGGTTCATTGGTTAGCCACCGAGTCGCGAGGAGGGGTCCGGCAGAATCCGTCTGCTGAGCCATCTTCTGCGGAACGTTCAGCGGTGTCTGCAGCCGAGCTACAGCGTCCGGGGAAGAGTGGATCAAGATCGGGACCAAGTCCCCGACCGTCCGGGAGGGCGACACGCATACCCGTCGAATCCGCCATGTTAGTCATCTTTCCCGAGCGGACTGCAGGACCAACGCCGATCGGCGTTGCCGGGGAGTCCGAAGTGGCGGGGAAGGCGACTCCAGCCATCGCCAAAAGAATCCCGAGCACGGCCAGGGCGACGACCAGCTCGATCAGGGTCATTCCCACTTCCGGGGACCCGCGCCGGCGGATCGTCACAGTCCGGGCCGCACGGAGTAGACCGCCCTGAGCAAGCCCGCCGCCATCAGAGCGATCGCGCCACCCAGAACGAGGATCATGGCGGGCTCGAGCAACGATATCAGCGCCTTGATGCTGCGGTCCGTTTCAGACGCCAGTCGTTCGCCGGCCTTTTGACATAGTGGCCCGAGTTGGCCGGCGTTCTCACCGAGCAGGATCATCTGAACCGCGACCGGATGCAGGGCACCTTCCCGTTCCAGCGATGCGGCCAACCGGTCGCCGTGCTGTACTCGAGTCGCCGCGTTCCGGATACGGGCGCCGACTTCGGCGTCGGCGGCCGCCTCCCGGCAGGCTTCCAGAGCCGTCATCACCGGCACACCGGCAACCAGCATGCCTCCCAGCGTCGAGCAGGCCCGAGCACTGGCCAGACGAAGGCGTAGGTCACCCAGTACGGGCGTCTTCAGGAACAGGCGATGGAGATGCGGTCGCAACGCGTCACGTTGCCAACTGGCCACGCCCAGGAGGAGTATCATCAGAGTCAGACCGGGGGCGGCGAGGCGTCGAAACAGCTGGGAGACAGCCAGGAGTGCACTGGTGGAGGCAGGTAGATCGGCCCCCAGATCCTGGATCAGAACCGCGAACCGTGGGATGACGACGCCGCCCATTACCAAGAGCGAGCCCAGACCCATTACCAGAATCAGTGCTGGATACGCGAGCGCTGATCGAAGCTTTGACGTCAATTCGGCTTCGCGTTCAAGTTGATCGGCGAGCTGTTCCAGCGCCTCCCCCAGTCGGCTCCCTTGCTCTCCGGCCCGGAGAACACCGGTGACCGCACCGGGAAGACGGATAGGGGCTTCTGCAAAGGCGGTCGCCACCGGTTGTCCTCGCCGGACACTCTGTCGGATTGCCTCCAGCGCGGTGGCCAGCCGGGGCGGTGCCAGGCCAATGGTCGCACCCAGGGCCTGATCGAACGGCACCCCGACGCTCACCAGCGATGAAAGGCTCTGGAACACGACGGCAAGTTCCCTACGCCGGACAGTCCGGACACCCATCAGTCGACGCGGCGTTCGCACGCGGATGGGAAACAGTCCCTGACGCTTGATCTCTGACAGGGCCTCCTCTCGGGTGTCGGCTGTGATCGACCCACGCCGAACCTTTCCGGTTGAGTCAGCGGCGGAGTAACGAAACGGCATCGACATCATCAGTTCCAGGACGTGATGTCCGCGTCCTCGCCCTCGCCGCCGGGGAACCCGTCCCGGCCCAGGGTCAGGAGATCGAAGCTCGTTGGATTCACTTCACCCGGGGCCAGATAGATGTAGGGTCGATCCCAGGGATCCATCGGGACCTCCCTTCTGAGGTAGGGTCCTCGCCAGTTTCGTGCGTACACGGAATCGCTCGGGCTGGCGCGGAGCGCGGAAAGGCCGATCTCGCTTGAGGGGTACCGATCGGTGTCCAGCCGATAGGAGTCGAGCGCAAGCGAGAACACTTCGATCTGACTGCGCGCCGTGGCCTGTTTCGCGTCCGACACGTTCTGGAACACCATCGGCGACACCACCGAGGCGAGCACCGCGATTACGGCGATCACGACGATGATTTCGATCAGGGTGAATCCCCGCGCCCCGAGGGGTGGCCGGCTGTCTGGATCATCACGAGTGCACGACACGGGCGACCTCCTCTACGGTGGTGATTCCGCGACGGACTTTCAGCCAACCGTCTTCTTTGAGGCTGACAAGACCGGCGACCTTGGCGGCCTCGCGCAGGAGTTCAGAGCTGTCCGGAAGTCCCGAAGCGAGTTTCTGGAGTTCGGGCGTCATCTCGAGGACCTCGAACAACCCGACTCGGCCTGAGTAGCCGGACCCCCGGCAGCGATCACATCCCTCGCCACGGGAGAGTGTCAGCCCTGAGACGCTCCATGGACCGAGTCGCCGCAGCGCCTGAGGGTCAGGGTGGTACGACACGCGACAGTGTTCGCAGATTCGGCGGACCAGGCGCTGGGCCAGCACTCCTCGGATCGTGGCGGCAAGCAGGAACGGTTCGACCCCCAGGTCCGCCAGCCGAGCAAGGGCACCAAGCGAGTCGTTCGTGTGGACGGTTGAGAAGACCAGGTGCCCCGTCATGGCTGCCTGTACGGCAATCTCGGCTGTTTCAGGATCTCGCATCTCTCCGACCATGACGACGTCGGGATCCTGCCGGAGAATACTCCTGAGTCCTGCGGCAAACGTCATCCCAGCCTTTTGGTTGACTGGCACCTGATTGACGCCCTGAAGCTGGTACTCTACGGGATCCTCGATCGTGATCACCTTCTCGCGATCGAGCGCCCGCAATTGCAGGGCTCCATAAAGGGTGGTCGTTTTGCCCGAACCTGTGGGCCCGGTGGCCAGCACGATTCCGTGTGGGCGAAGGGCCAAATTGCGGAACTGTCGAAGGACCTCCGACTCCATTCCGAGATCGTCCAGAGTTGGAGGGCCATCTCCTTGGTCGAGTAGTCTCATTACCACCGACTCTCCATGAATCGTCGGCATCGTTGAGATTCGAAGGTCCAGGTTCCGGTCTTCAAGACGCACGCGCACGCGGCCGTCCTGAGGGCGGCGTCGTTCGGCGATGTCCAGGTCGGCAATCAGCTTGATGCGGGAGACGACCGCCGCCACCAATGCGCCAGGGGGGGCAGGGGCTCGATTCAAGACACCGTCCACACGAAAACGCACATCAGCTCCTCCCCCGGTGGCCTCGACGTGAATGTCGCTTGCGCCCGCCTCCTGAGCTTCGCGGATCAGCATGTTTACAAAGCGGATGACGGGGGGCTGATTCGCGAGATTTCGCAGATCGTGTTCGGCGCCGATCACTGCGGAGACCTCGTCACCCCTGGAGAAGTTCTCAACGAGGTCGAGCACGCTTTCGGCCTCCGAGTACGCCTGCTCTATTCCCGACCTCAGATCGTCCTCAGCCACCTGCTTGAGGATCGCCGTCGCGCCGAAAGTCCGCTCAAGGTCAGCCACCACCTCGTCGTCGGGCGCGCCGACCGTAGCGACGGTCAACGCATTCTCCTCGACCTTCAGGGGTAGGATTCGGTGGAACGCGAGATAGTCCGCCGCAAAGTGTCGGTGGACGGAGAGCTCGGATCGGAGTGGGGGAGTGGAATTCATCGGTGCGGATCAGAGGTGGGTTTGTCCTCCTTCAATGCATCAGATGTGCCAGCCTGAAAGATCCTTGCCCGGGGCCAGGTAAGTCTTACTGCCCCAGCGTGATACTCCATAGCGGGTGGTCGAAGCCACCGAGCAGAAGTGCACAGGTCGCTCGCCGGAGTGCAACATTCGGTGTGCACTTTCAGCCGAGATAGCGGGTGATCGCGCTCGGTGGACGTTCAACCGTCGGGCCGCCTCCGTCCGGTTGCCATCGACGTCCCGAAGCACATTCAGGACCAGCTCGCGAGACGACATTGGCCGAGAGTCGGCAGAGGTGCCGGGATCGGCGAGGAGTCGGTCGCGCAAGTGTCGTTGCTCGGGCAGTGTTCGCGTTCCGCGCCTTCTTCACCGGCAGCTGCTCAGTCTCGGACAGTTCATCCGCCTTGATATCGAGGCACGTGCGAGCTCAACGAGCAGCGCGTCAGGAGCCTTTGAGTCATCGGACTCGCAAGAGGCGGCGATGCGCTGGGAGGCTCCAACAGAATCATCGAGTTCCTGGGTGAGCGCCCGGCTGAGCCGAATGGGCTTGAGTCGCCGCCCAAGCTCTCTAGAAGCCTGTTGAAGAAGTGGGGTGCGGCCGCGCGAAGGGGTCTTCGGTGTGTTCAGGGCAGGAACGACGACGAGTCGTAGCGAAAGCTACGTTGAGGAGGAGAGACGCAGCATGGACCACCGAACCCCCCTTCGCCC
>JBDNHE010000062.1:0-6913 GCA_041688945.1 Gemmatimonadota bacterium
GCTTCAATGAGGCCGCGCCCCGAAGGACGCGGAAGGGGTGGAATGATATGGAGAAGCACTACGCCAACTGTCTGCTTCAATGAGGCCGCGCCCCGAAGGACGCGGAAGGACGATACTCGCGCCCCGCTTGCGGTCGGCTGCGAGCGCCGCTTCAATGAGGCCGCGCCCCGAAGGACGCGGAAGGGACCTCCATCGCGCCACCCTGCATTAATGTGAATCCGGCTTCAATGAGGCCGCGCCCCGAAGGACGCGGAAGGGCACGCGATCCGGACCTGACCCACCCGTATCTGAGCGCGCTTCAATGAGGCCGCGCCCCGAAGGACGCGGAAGGGTCTCACCGGGATCCACGACACCGCGACGATTTGGTATGCTTCAATGAGGCCGCGCCCCGAAGGACGCGGAAGGGCATCTACCGAGGGGGAGATATGACATTTCCAGACGCTTCAATGAGGCCGCGCCCCGAAGGACGCGGAAGGTTCCTGAAGTTCAGGGATCCCCCCCTCTTTCTTTTCGCTTCAATGAGGCCGCGCCCCGAAGGACGCGGAAGGAGCCCGCTGTCCAAGCCCTTTATTGGCAACGAGTTCGAGGACCAAATTCGAGTGGCCGGCCCTGGAAGGCAACCGCGAGCACCCGACCGGGGCCGGCCACTCTCACAACCCGGTGTTGTCAAACAGCTTCGAGCGGCGCCCGACCTTTGGTGACCACTCCGCCGCTCGCACTTCAAATGATGTGTGACCGTACGGACGGTTCATAGCCCCGTCCGATGATCTCCAGGCTTTGCTCGAGGGGACGATGGGCGCGACCCAGATCAAGAATCATGACCTGATCTTCCGCTTCGTTGACTGCTCCGCGGATGTCTACTCGCATCCGAACGAGTTCCTGTTCCGTCAACTCGCACAGAAAGACGCTGTACTGCGCCCAATCGCCGTAGCCGTGCAGGTCGTTGAATAGCTGGCTCCGTCGCTTGTCGTCGGAGATGTCGTACGCGACGAGGTAGCGACGACGACGCGTCCGCCTCATCGGGTCCGCATCGATGGGTACGTTGGAATGTCTCCCCGAAGCCATCGCGCGAGCAGCCTCGCCTGTACGCGGATTACCGACCGCCACGAACAGCGGTAGCCGAACACTGGATGGGTCACGAGCTGATCCATGCGCGCTTCATACGCCCGGAGGAAGGCCTTCCGGCCCTTCGGCCCCAGCATGCATCCCGCCTGGGATCGGCTGAAGTTGCGTCGCGTGACCATGCCCGTGTTGATGGCGGTCAGCACGGCACTGTCGGCGATCAGGGGTCGGAACTCCTCCATCAGGTCCAGTGCGAGCGCTGGCCGCCCGTGCCGAGGCTGATGAAACAAGCCCCACCATGGATCGAGTCCCTCCGATGCCAGCGCGATGGTGCACTCCTTCGAAAGCATCGCATACGCGAATGAGAGCAGGGCGTTGACCGGATCTCGCGGCGGCCTGCGGTTCCGTCCCTCGAAGTCCCATTCGCTCTCGAAGTCACGCGGCTTCAGAGCGTCGCCGAAGGTCTGGAAGTAGTGCGCGGCGATCCCGCCCTCCAGGCCAAGCAGCTCTTCCAGTGACTTGGCATGAGGAACCTTTCGGAGCAGCGCCTTCATGGCAGCGCCGACGGCCTTGGGTCGGGGCTTCACGTTTCGCCCGATCAGGGTCCGCTGATTGAATCCCTTGGCCTCCACGATCGCCACCGCGAACTCCAGGCATCGCTGCGGATCCGCGGCCGCTTCGAACTGAGCCCGTCGATCGAAGGCGTTGCGGAGCCCCATCCCCTGCGTGATTCCATAGAACCAGTGTCCGCTCGAAAAGTGGACCACAGGGATCGATGCCTCGCAGAGCAGATGCAGAGCCTGCGCGGAAACGGAGACGTTGCCAAGCAGGACGAGCTGACTCACATCCTTGAGTCGGGCGCTACCGATCTGCTCTCCGCTCTTCTTGATAGTGATCAGTTTCCTGCTCTTCCCCACGCGCGCGCCCTGCTCCTGCACGTAGAGCGGCAGCGCCTCCTCGCGCGGAGGGTAGAGTCGCCGAGCTGGGGGATATTCCTGCACATCCTCCGCGCTGGGATCCGCGGGCACAGCCTGAAGTGCCAGCGTTTCGTCAGGCAAGCAGATGCCGCTCAGCGAGCACCCGTGACACTTCGGGCTGTCGTCGAGTGGCGGTGGAAGTGTCGTGGAAGACTGCGCTCGCAGCGCCGACTGCAGAAGATCTCGTGTGCGAGCCTCCAGCGCTTCACTGAAAGGGATGTCCACCCGCGTGCGTGATCCGGCGAAGTAGAGCACCCCGTGATCGCTCCGGTAGCCATGCTCCCGAAGGAGCAGTCCCTGCGCCATGAGCTGCACCCGCTCGGGCTCCCAGCTCCGCTCGGGGGTGTTCGGGACCCGACCCCGCTTCGTCTCCACAGGGACCGCCTCGTCACCGTCTGTTGCAACCAGATCAAGCTTCCCCGAGAGTCCGAGCGACTCGGACCCCAGGCTCACCGAGCGGGACACTGCGGGTCGATCGTCGCCTGGCGCATCATCGTCAGGATCGGAATCGGAACCAGGATCGGGTAATACATGATCCAGCCGATCGACCCTGCGGTGGACCTCGCGACCCTCCTCCGTGAACCGATTGTCCGCCCATCGGCCCTCGACATGCATCAGATGGAAAAGCCGGGGGCAGTAGGCGTACTCGTTGAGCATCCGAACGGGGAGGGGCTGGGTTGCCATGTTCTACACGTCCTGCGCCATCGGGTCCTTCAGAAAATCTGACCCACCTCCCCGCGTGAACCGCTCGATACGACGCGCTCGTTCCAGAATGTGGGCCAGGTACACCCGGACATCTTTCGTCACAGCGGTCTGGCCTCCTTCAGGATCCTGCGCCGCAGGAGCCAGTAGAGACCACGTTCAGTCACGACGTCGACATCCCTGCCGAGAACCGCCTCAAGATCCTCAACCAGCCCGGTCGGGAACCATGGGCTCGTCTGCTCGGTCGTGGAGACGAGCAGGTCGATGTCGCTGCCACCCTGCTCTTCCCCCCGAACGACCGAGCCGAACACCCGGACGTTCACCGCCCCGTGACGCGCCGCGATGGCGAGGATCTCGTCTCGGTTGCTCCTGAGTAGATCCCATGTGCTGGAGCGTGTAACCGCTGTTGGCTTCATTGGTCAGGCTTCTCCGTCGCCCTGAAGATCCCAAGGCCGAAGTGACATCCGTGGCCCAGGGCGATCGGTCCTGGCACCGGCTCCGGAAAGGTCA
Source organism: Gemmatimonadota bacterium (assembly GCA_041688945.1). GTDB lineage: Bacteria > Gemmatimonadota > Gemmatimonadetes > Longimicrobiales > Gaopeijiaceae > Gaopeijia. The sequence continues at coordinate 3,252 of JBDNHE010000062.1, forward strand.
GGGACAGAAAACTGCCTTTGGTATCTGGCTGTGCCGCGCGGCGGCTCCCCCGGCTCCGAAAGCGGTGGAAGTGAACGGGGCGCCGATGCTTCCCCCGAATGGACAGGGTTTCGATGCGCTCGACGGTGGGTTCGGGCCAGCCGCGCAGATGGCACTCCCTTCGAACCTGGTCTTCAATCTCGAAGCCCTTCTTCCGATACCACGGATGCAGGTATGGGGTGACGGAGATCCACCTTCTGGATGGAGTCAGGTACGGATGGTCCGCCATCGACTCTCTCGATCCACTCGTCTCGAAGAGCATACCCCATTCCTGCCCACGATCGAGCCATATCTTCCGTACCCGAGCGAGTGCGGCCAAGGCGACCTCGTCGAGCCCGTCCTCGACGTGCACCAGCACGTGATCTATCCGTCCATCTCCGTCATCGTCTTCGGGAAGGTAGAAGGCGTGACCGTGAGAGTTGCCGTCCCCCATACCATGACCGGAGAGCACCGGCGGGACATCCCCATCCTCCCCTGCCACGCGATCAGCCGAATGCATGACCGCCTTTCGAACGACCTCTCCGATCTTGATCGCGTCCTCGATTCGCGGCAATGGACTCCCCTTGGACACAACGGGCTTGCCTTTGAGAATCAGACGGACGGTAGTCATCCGTTTCCCGTCTCCCGGTGGCCGGGAGTTCGTGCCCGAGCGCAGGGCACCGGATGGTCGCGCGTACCGCACGAACTCAAGGCCCGGATGACGACTCCACCCCTGCGCGCGTACATCCCCTGAATCGAGGCGGAGGGCGTCGATGAGATCTTCGGGCAGGGTAGCCTTCAGGGCCGTGTCACCCTTGTTCAGATTTGATCGGTCCAGGTTCCGCAAAGCGATCTGCTCGTCTCGCCATGCCCGGTAGGCGTCAGGCCCTAGCGCAGTCGGAAGCGAGAGTGTCTCGAAATCCCCCGCCGTCCCGCGATCCAGTCCGTCCAACGGGGAGCAGTTCGGGACCCCCTGCCATTCCTCAAGCAATCGGCCCTCAACCCAGCTTTCTGCTCGTCCGAGATATCCCAGTCGCTCAAGCAAATAAGCGAGGTGAGCCCGCTCCTCATCCAAGAGAGTGACACCGGCCCAGAGCATCACCAGCTCCTCCTCGGGATCGATGCGAGCGAAGGCATCGAAGACGAGCGTCTTCTTCTCGGTCGGGCCGTCTCGCGTCGGCATGTAGTGTCGCGTGTGCGCATGCACCGCAGCGGGTAGACGGTACTGGACTGGCTGACCGGCCAACCGAAATACCAGGCGCTTGAGTCCGTCCTCGGGCACCGTCTGGTGATCGGCCTTTCGGTGCCACACGGCGATCAGGGCCCTCAGCACCCGCCAAGGCGAGGGCGGCCACTCGAGGGCAGCCTCGTTCACATGCGCACCCCAGGGGGTGGCGTGATAGCGGCCCGCAACGAAGCGAAAACCGATAGCGGTACTCACGTCGACCTCGTCACTTCCTGTAGGTCATCTCGGTGACCCTGGGCTCTGCGAAGAGCCCGGCACCCGCAGCGTCATCGATGAGCGACGGGAGCTCCTTCGCCAGGGCGGCTTCCGAGGGGAGCACGAATCCGTCGGGACGGGTGACCCGGACGTCCTGGGCGTCGAGATCGCAAGCGGTTCGAAGGCGAAGACCCGTCCGAAGGAACCGCTGGATCTTGTAGAGCGCCACCCCGACGAGCAGACGTTCGGCTGCATCCCCGAGGCCGAAGCCCCGGATCTGAGCGAGGTCGACATTGAAGTAGGCGGTGATCTTGGGCGAGACGTACTCGTCACGTGAGAACGGGACGTTTCCGTAGCCCTCTTTTGCGGTCCTCCCCTCTCCACCCTTGCTCGGTTGAACCCGATCGAGCTTCGCTCCGCCAGAGGCGGCAACCCCGATCTCCGCCGCTTCGATGAAGCTGGAGAGAACCCGCGGGGTCCGCACGACGCCACCAACCTTCTCCAGAAATACTCCGTGGATAAGGGATCCCGGATCAAACCGCATGAGTGCCGGAGTAAGCTGTTCTCGAACGCTGAACGGCTCACTCTCCGAGAACCCGATTTTCTCCCTGACCTCTTCGAAACCATCCGCATTGACGATGTACGGCGAGTTGAGGCGGTGCGCCTCCAGCACGGAGTTCGTCAGAAGGTCTCCTGTGTCGTCGAGCACCCTCACATACGGAAGCCCCCTGAGGGGCTCAACCCAGTCATCCTCGGGCTCATCCCAGCACACGGTCTCCAGCCGATTGGCCATGCTCTGAGCCGATTCCACCAGGAGCATTCGAGTGCTCCCGTCGGGACCGTCGTATTCGGCCGCCCCCAGGTCGGGGAAGCCGGTAGGCTGGAAGCGCGTGCCCTGGAGGGGCGTGAGGTCCGCCTCGATGAGCAGGCGGGGTTCATCGTGCAGCTTCTCGAGATCGATCGGCATGGTCGGGTTTCCTTAGTGGGTTGAATTGGCGGGCGTCGATCGAGACGCCTCGTCCTCGAAGAGTGAGTTGAGCAGTTTTCTGAGACTCCCATCGGTGATCGGAACCATCAGCGCCCCGAGTAGCCGAGGGCCCGATCCCGTCGCTGTAAGAGGGACCACCCGCGGTGCGGTGAACCCCCTGGATCGCAATATTCTCACGGCCATAGCCACCGCCCGGTCTCGCTGATCAGCACGAAGTAGCCGCACAATCTCAGCGGGTTGCGGCAGGAGCTCACCGTCAATACCCGAGGAGCGCAACGGGACAACCCGTACAAGCTGGCCATCCGGCACGAAGAAAGCCTTCAACAACGCGAACGCTGCAGGGATTGGGTTGGACATTGCGTTTTCAGTCCCGTGATGAATCGGGAACCTCCGAACCAGAGCAAGACCCTCGATCAACTGACTGACCCTCCGGTCCCACTCGGGGTGCTGAAGCCAGTTCGACGAGAGAAGCGCGTCGTTCTGAAATACGCTCCGAAGGGGGAGCTCCGCGAGCCGGAGCTCGTTCTGATCAAGCATACGGCGAACCATCATCCGGCCCAGATTCTGGCCCAACGGACCGCCACTCCATACAACGCGGTGGTTGGATCCATCCGACCAACTCCTTGATCGTCCGTCTCGAATCGGTGCCATGTACTCTGCAGTCGCCAGAACGATGCGAGACTTCGGTACTTCTCCTCCTGCATCTCCCACAGGCGTCCGTCCCCGGAGGCTCGCGAGGCCTGCGGCGATCAGGAACTCGGGCGACCCATCGTTCGCCCGAGCCACCCACTCCTCTCCGAGAGCAGGCACCGGCGGGCAGCTCTCCCGGGCAGCCGGAGACCTCGCCAGATATCTCTGACACTCGCCGAGAACTGCCAGGCAGCGCTGGACTGGGCCAGCGGATCCCGCACTCCGTGCCAGTTCGAAAAGGGAGTCCTCCAGCCTGTGAAGAAGCCCATCGAGACGCGCAGGCGCCCCGATGGCTCCGCCAAGTCGCCTGAAGCGTGTCAGCCATCCGCCATGGTCGAGCTCATCGATCAGATCGACGTCGGGATTCCGCTGAACCCGCGAGCGACCGAGGGGGGTGGCGAGGTAGGCCAAGCCGGCCCTCTGCAGGTACCCGAAGCGCTGCAGCGAATCGATCCCTCGATCGGCTCCGAGCTTCCCAAGGGCCCGAATCGCATCGAGTCCGTCCCCGGACATTCTCTGGTTGAC
>JBDNHE010000063.1:0-1893 GCA_041688945.1 Gemmatimonadota bacterium
CACCGATTCCGAGGGTTCGGACGACGGACCCGTCGCGGATGGCACGGGGGAGTATTTCGCATTCGTGTCCGAGCAATCCGGGAACGGCGACATCTATCACTATCGGGTCGGTGATCAGGACATCTCGCAATTGACCGCAACGCCCGAACGAGAGGAGCATCCGCTCCCTGTCGGCGACTCCGTCTTCTTCCTGCGGGAGACGCCCGCGGGGCGACAACTCGTCCTGCGCAGGATCTCGCTGGATTGGGAGCGAGTGGTCGATACCGGTGTCGCCGCACAACCCGCTGCTCGCTCAGCGGACGGGCGATTCATGTGCTGGGCCGTGGAAGTCGAGCGTGATACCGAAATACGGGTGCTCGACCTGGAGTCCGGGGCACCCTTCCTTCCCGTTCCCAGCCCGGCCCGAGAGGCCAACTGCCGCTGGGATCCGTCGAGTTCAGGAGAGATGTGGTTCGAATCTGACCGCACCGGTGACACGGAGGTGTTCCGTTGGCGCGCGCTGGATGGCAGCCTCGAGAACATGTCCCGAAACGCCGGCGAGGATCACCTGATCGGGTTCGCGATTCGGCGATAGCCTTCTCGCACTCTTTCGCGAGAGCGTCTCGGCCCTCCTTTTGAGGGTCTGTTCATTCTGGAGCTTCTCATTCCGGATCATCATCAGGAGTCGATATGTCGCAGCGCGCTTTCAGGGTCCCACTGGCTGAGCCCCGAGTCGAGCCGACGAGAGGGCCCCTTCGCGGGCACACGACCCGCCGGACCCCGATCTCACGCCGCGGTCTGATGGCTATGGCGATTGTGATTGCGGCCGCGGCGTCCGGATGCACCGGCGATTCAAGCGCCTCGAACGCCCGGGAGAGCTACCGGGTCGCCGTCATCGACTTTTCGCACGAGACCTGCACCTTCTGTCCGGGAGAGGATGTCTCCATTGATGATTGGACGCTCCGTCTGGAGGGCGAAGACCTGCTCGGGTTCAGCGACTACACGCGCGGATTCCGGGATCAGTCCCGTGCATTCGGGGACGTTGAACTGGTCCCCCTCCCCTCCCCCGGCGACATCTTCGGCGGATCGTCCCGGCGCTGGAATGCCAAGGAGACCTTCGATCATTTTCTGGACGCCATGATCGAGGCGCTCGAAGCGACCGACCCGGTGGACGGCGTCTATCTATCGCTGCACGGCGCCATGGCCGTGCGAGGCGTGCCCCGCCCCGAGGCCGAGATCGCCCGGCGCTTTCGTGAGGTGGTCGGACCGGATGTTCCCATCGCCGGAACGTTCGACCTGCACGGCAACGAGGACGCCGAGTTTCTTGAGCACGCCGACTTTGCTTTTGTCACCAAGCGCTACCCGCATTATGACGCCCACATTCAGGGAGAACGGGCTGCCCGTGCCCTGCGCATGGCCATGCGCGATGAGTACCACTCGACCACCGCCACGCGAAAACCGGGAATCATCACGCCCACCGTCCTTCAATGGACAGGCGCATCGCCCTCGATGGACATCATGGAGCGCGCTCGCCGCTGGGAAGCCCGTGAGCCTGGAGCCTACGTCAGCGTCTTCTTCGGCTATCCGTGGTCCGATGTGCCCGATGTTGGAGCGACAGTGCATGTCATGACCAACAACGATCAGTCGCTGGCCGATGAGATCGCCGACGATATGAACGACTTCATGTGGCGAGTCAGAGAGGAGTTCGCGAACGGCCGTCTGCCACTCCCGGACTCTGCTGCCAAACTGGTCCAGGCGGCCATCGCCTCTGGGCGGACTCCCGTCGCAGTTGGCGATCATTCCGACCGGCCGGGCGATGCCACTCACATACTCAGGGCGTTCGAAGCAGCTGGAGTATCACGAGTCCTCTACGGCACGATCACCTCACCCGCCAGCCTGCTGGCGCTGGAGGAA
>JBDNHE010000064.1:0-50561 GCA_041688945.1 Gemmatimonadota bacterium
CGTAACCCATAGGGCGAAGGGGGGTTCGGTGGTCCATGCTGCGTCTCTCCTCCTCCCCGTAGCTTTCGCTACGCCTCGTCGTCGTTCCTGCCCTGAACACACCGAAGACCCCTTCGCGCGGCCGCACCCCACTTCTTCAACAGCCTGCTAGAGCGCGAAGCGCGAATCTACGCGTATGGCGCGACTAGCGCGACAATTTGTTAGAATGCTGCGCCGCCGCATGCCCGCCCGGACTGGACTTCAGAGCATCTTCCGAAATGTGGTGTCGGGCAGCGTGATCAGGACTCGCAGTCGTGCCACTTCCCCATCCCGGGTCGCGCTGCGCCACTGGACGAAGGTTCGGGGTGGAGTTTCGCCGCGAATGAGTTCAAGCACCTTTGGCTTGGCTCTCGACTTTCGACTTAGGTACCCAACGGTTAGACGCTCGTCCAGGGAGCGAATCGACACCGCCTCAGAGTCGTACGGGTTGTCAGGTTCAAGGACCAGGCGAACCTCACGGCCGGACATAAAGGCCGAGTCATGGAGTTCCTTCAAGTAGTTCTTCTCGCCGACGATTTCGGTCGATTTGAATCCTTCATCCCAACGCCCCTCACTTTTTAGCGGGCGCTCATCGCCAGAAGGGGAAACAAGGACGAACGCGAAGCCGTGACCAAAGTCATTGCGTTTCAATGACCACTCTCCGCCGGTGGGATCGAGGGGAAACTCATTGGCCCACTCTCGATACTGCGCGGCCCTGTTTCGAACATCACCAGGGACAACGGAAGGTCTAGAGCTTCGTTCTGGAACACCAAACACTTTTTTGGCGACGAGAGCGACTCCTACGAATACTAGGATCGCCACGAGATAGATCATGTCCTCGCCCTCCAAGTGAAGAAACGACGGCCGCGGCTACGATCGATCGGCCACTGCGGAACGATCGGTATCCAAGACCCAGATACCGCCCCCCTCGAACTGCCAGACGTCTGGTGGCGGCGCAGCTTCCTAACTCCTTTTATGGTGCACAACCGTCGCAAACCTGCGGTCACGCACAACGTATCCGACCGCATTGTCGGATACCCGACCGGTAAGCCGGATTTCCCGAACCTGCGGCAGGGCAGGCCATAACCGCAAGTTCAGACACCCGGCCGAGCGAGGCGATGGCCGGACCCAACCTGGTCCAACCGCCGAGCGAAGCGACGGCGGATTGAGACGCCCCCCCCCCAAACGCAAAACGAGGGCCGCCAGCCCAAAGCTGACGGCCCCCGCCGTAACCACCATCCCGCGTCCAGAAACTCAAGCCACCGCCCGCCATCCTGCCCCGTGGAGGGCGCTCAAATCGGATGCAGAGCAAGGCGGACCGCTGACCGAATCAGGCCGCCTCTCAAATCTGCGTCGACATCCACTGCACATCGGCATCAACGCGGTCCGCCCAGCGGGCGGGCGAGCATCGTCGACTGAGAGGTAGCAGCGCTACCTCGCAGGGAGCGACGCACAGCCCAACGCAGCTATGCGCCGATTTCAGCGTCCTCGATCAACGCCGCTGAGACCAGTCTTTCCAGGTCTATGTGATACTTCTTCAAAACCGCCAGATCCTCTCGCAACGCATCGATCAGCCGATCGTGCTCGTCCAGCGACTTGGCCGGCACCGAGATCACCTCATCGACAAACTCGCCGCAGTCGGCGAAGAGGAGCCTCACCTTTACCTGGCTCACTTGTCGTTCCCCGCACCCATCTCGGCGCGGAGCGCCGCGATGGCGTTCTGGATGCCGAAGAAGCTGTTGTTATCAACCCGCCGAGCCGGCGACCCATTCATGCTGATCATGACGGTGGGCGTGCTTTGTGCCCCGAGCTGCTGCGCCAGCATGAAGTTGGCTGTCACGACATCTGCGTGACGGTCGCTACGAAGGCAGGAGCTGAAGTCGCCCCGATCCAGGCCCAGATCTGCGGCATAGCCTTCGAAGTCTCCGATCGGCGCGGTCGACGAAAGCGACCAGCGGGGCTGGTTCGCGAAGATCGCGTCGTGGTAGGCCCAATACTGGTCCTGATCGGCCGCACAGCGGGAGGCCCGAGCCGCCAGGACGGAGTAGGGGTGGATGCTGACGATCGGGAGGTCATAGTAGACGAAGCGCGCTTCGCCGGACTCGACAAGCGACAGCATGATCTGCGGCTTCGTCTCCTGATTGAACGCCATGCAGCCCGGGCACTGGAAGTCACCGAACTCGACGATCGTGATCGGTGCGTCGTCGGCTCCAATGGAGTTCCCCTGAGCCAGGTTCACGAGCGTGGTGGCGTCGTCCAGACCCTCCACCTCGACCAGGTTCATGGCTGCCCCGCCGCCGCCCGCACCCACGCGGTAGCCAACAAGTGCGATAACTCCGACGGCGATCACGCCGATTACGATATTTTTGGTGGTCATCCTGTCCTCACGAAAATGAGATCCTGCGACGCGGAAACATGGCGGGAGTACCTGTGGGCATCAAGCGAGCGCGCCGGTAAGGCGGGCGACGATCTGATCAACCGCCGAAAAGTCCGGCACGGTGTGATCGGCCCCGGTTTCGTACAGAACTTCCAGCGAGAAGCTGCCGGTCGCGACTGCCATGGTCTTGAGCCCGTGCGCCTTGCCGCACTCAACGTCGGCGGGGGTGTCACCGATGACAACTATATTTTCAGTAGCAAAGTCCACATCCCAGGTTTCGCGAGCTCTCTCCAGCGCGATTCCGGGCAGGTCATTGCGATGCTCCGAGTCCGACCCGTAGCCGCCAATCACGAAATGGGTGTCGAGTCCATCGGCTCCGAGTTTGAGCCGCGCCCCTCCCTCGACGTTCCCGGTCACAAGGCCCAGGGCCACGTCCGGGCGACCGGCCAGATGATCGATCAGGTCGAGGACTCCGGGCAGTACAGTGACGGGCTCCTGGGTGAGCCTGGCCTCGAGGCCGGACAGGTAAGTCTCGATGAGGGTACTCAGCCCGGCATCGATCGCCGCGTCGGTGAGGCCGGCTCCGCGGAGTAGTTCCCGGGCGATCTGCCGATCCGTCTTTCCCGAGAAGGCCACGCCGTCGATGTCCCCGACGGTCCCGTAGGCGGCCATGAGTCCCTCATGAAAGGCTTCCTTGGCCGGGCCGCCCCTGATCAGGGTCCCGTCGATGTCGAAGAGAAGCAGATGCTTCATCGGGTAAACTCGATGGGGTTCGAGAAGAGCCATGGCGTCAGGCCGAGGCGAATGGGGCCCAGATCGATTCCGGCCCGGTGGACCTCGAGTCGGTACACGCCGGGTTCGGTGATCGACCACTCGACACGTGGCCTGCCCGAGACTGAAAGCCAATCGACCGTCTGCCCGTCGCGAATCAGGCGCAGGAGCAGCTCAGTCCCTCTCACCCGGGGCAGGTCGACGATCAGACGGCTCGCACCACTGAGCGACCGCACGTCACCGGGGAGGATCATCTGATCCGCCATGGCATCGCCGGCCTCAGCGTCCTGGCCCCAGAAGGCGAAACCGCCGACCTGTGCCGGCCAGCCCAACGAGACGTAGAGGCGCCCGCTGCGAATGGCCTCGGCCAGCACGAGCTGAGCCGCGGTGGGATCAAGCGGCAACTCGTCGGTCAGGTGGAGGTGATTCACGACCGTCCGAAAGAACGGCTCGTAGGCGGGAAAAGGGGCACCGCGAAGTCGCGTCTTTGGATGGTGGTTGAGGCCACCGGTCAGGGTGATGTGGGTTGTCGCCCGAAGCGAATCGTAGGCGAGAAGGGCCGGGGTAGCGGAGCGTTCCCTCCAGAGGCGTACAATCGACTCGTCCATGCGACGGGTCGGAACGCCCACAATCAGCGACGCCAGATGATACGGCATCCAGATGGAGGCCAGCCGTTTTCGGGCCATCTCGGAGACGTCGAAGGCCTCGAAAGCATCGGCGCCTTCAACCGACGGGACCTTCCAGCTTTCGCCGTAGCTCGGCGACCGGGCGTGGACGATGGAGGTGAAGCCACCCGCATCTCGCGCCAAATGCGCCATCTGCGGCAATCCGCCATACCACGATCGGGGCACCGAATCGAGTCCAAGCACCAGAGTCCGACCGGACTCCTCAATGACCATCTCGGCGCCGAGGGACAGCTGGACACCATCAATGCGGCGGGGCTCGAAGACCCCGGGCTCCAACGCCCAGGCACGCGGATGATCGCCCAGAACCAGCCAGTCCAGATCGGCGTTCACCGCGGCGGCGGCCACTTCCTCCAGGGAGCCTTCGGCATCGTGGGAGCGACCGGAGTGCACGGACAGCGCGCCTGGCGAAGATACGGGAAAGCGGGAGCGGAAGTCCGACACCCCCCTCACCATCGTCATGCCGCGTCCACGGGCGCCTGATGCGACTCCCCGGGGACCGCTGACCGGGAGCTCAAAACCGAGAGGGTCACGGGAAACACGGGACGTCAGAAAGCCCAGAAACAAATAGACCAACCCTCCGGCCAATCCGAACTTCCACGCGAGATACGCGAGCCTCTTCAACTTTCCCCGGGCTGCCATGACCTATCCCTCGCGGGACCGCGCCTCGTCGGAAAAGACCGCTCGCGTCAGTGCCATCTCCAGCGCTTCGCGGGCGGCGTTTCCAAGGGTCAGGACTGCCTGCGGCGAAACATCCCGCACCTCGGGGTTGGGGCAAACCGCAAAGACCACGTCTCCGTCGAAGGGCGTGTTTACCGGCCGGATCCGCCTCGCCATGGCAGTCGCTGCAACTCGACAGATCCGGCGGAGATCTGCCTGCGAAACCGGAGCGTCCGTGGCCACCACACAGAGCGTGGTGTTGGTGCCCGGCAGAAGTCCGCCCTCTCCAAGACCGGGCTTTCCGGCATCGGGTTCCGAGCCGGAGGCCACCGAGGCCCCACTCGCGTCATCCGTTCCAGCTGCTCCAGCTGCTCCAGTTGCTCCTGCTGCTCCTGCTGCTCCAGCTGCTCCCGCTGCTCCCGCCGCTCCACCCATCGGAGCCAGACCCCACTCCGCGAACTCCGCCGGAGCGTAATCGAGCAGAACCCGGCTGGCATTCAGGAAAGTCCCGTTGGGGGCGCGCAGTCCGGCCACGATATTGCCGTCGCCGTCCAGGACATCGCCGATCGCATTGACGGCGGCGATCGCGGCCACCTTTACGCCGCCAACCTCGATCAGAGCGCTGCCGATTCCGCCCGGCATCGAAGACGGGTTGCCTCCTGCCAACGCGGGGCCTCCATAGGGCACCTTACCGACAGTGGCGCCGGTTCCGGCCCCCACAAGGCCCTCGGGGACCGGGGCGCCCGAGGCGTTCTCACAGGCCAGAAGGCCAGTGGCAGCATCCGGGCGTGAGCGATCCGCGGCGAGGTCGTACAGGATGGCCGCCGGAACAATGGGCACCGGCGCGACACCCGTCGGGTAGCCTCGGCCGCGCTCGGCCAGCCACGCCATCACACCATGGGCTGACGCGAGTCCGAATGCGGAGCCGCCTGAGAGCACGATCGCGTCGGCCTGGGGGACGAGATGTTCGGGGGCCAGGGTGTCCAGCTCTCGAGTCCCGGTCGCCATCCCGGTGATCTCAACAGCGGCCCGGAAGGGTCCGAGGATTACGGTGCAACCGCTCCCTCCGCCCGGGACCTGGGCATGCCCGACCTCAATCCCGGCAATCGCGGTGAGGGTGCGGTTCGCTTCCTGACGCGGCGTCATACGAGTTGCGGCAGGAAGGAGGGATCCAGATTCCCGCCACTGATGATGACGGCGACGTTACGACCTGCCACATCCACGGCTCCGGAACGCAACGCAGCCGTCGTCGCCGCCCCCGAAAACTCCACGACCAGATGATGCTGGTGCAACAGGAGCCGGGTGGCCGCGAGTATCGCATCGTCATCCACCGTCACTACGCCGTCAGCCAGAGCCTGCATGTGACGAAAAGTTAGCTCGCCGGCACGAACCGGGAGCAGGCCATCGGCGATCGAACGGGTGCTCTCCAGCAGGACGGTATGTCCGGCATCGAGCGCAGCCTTCATGGAGGCACCGCCGACGGGCTCGACCCCGAACACCTGCGCCGTGGGCTTCAAGGCTTTGATGGCAGCGGCCGTTCCGGACGCCAGGCCACCGCCGCCGATGGGGGCCAGCACGACATCCACCTCGGGCCAATCCTCAAAGATCTCGAGTGCGGCCGTCGCCTGCCCGGCAATGATTGCGCGGTGATCGAAGGGCGGGATCATGGCGAGACCCTCGGCCTCGGCGATCGCTTCGGCACGAGCCTTCCGTTGAACCGAAGTAGTGCCTTCAAATACGACTTCCGCCCCCAATGCCGCAGCGCCCTCGGATTTGACCCTGGGAGCCGTGGTCGGCATGACCACCACCGCACGGACGCCACGAATCCGCGCGGCCAGCGCCACGGCCTGTGCGTGATTCCCGGAGGAGTAGGTGATGATGCCGTTGCGCGCTTCTTCGTCCGTGAGCTGCTGGACGTAGTTGTTTCCGCCCCGCGCCTTGAAAGCTCCTGCGCGCTGGAGACTCTCGCACTTGAGTCGGACCTCGGCTGCGCCCGTCTCATCGGCCAGCACTTCAGACCGGAGCAGAGGCGTGCGAACGACCATCCCGTCCAGACGGGCCGCGGCCTCGCGGATTTCGTCCAGCGAAACCAACGGCTCGTCCGGCAGGGGCGTCACTCGCATGTCCTACTCCTCTTCGTCCCCGTCGTCCTCATCGGGGAGGTCCGCGTCATCGGCAGCATCGTCGCCCGCATCGTCGATGTCAGAGTCGTCGACATCCGCGGAGGCAGTCGCCGGTCCGGCCGTTACCTGGCCGTCCTCGCCCTCGACGGATTCCATTCCCTCGCCGTCTAACTCTTCGTCCTCGTCTTCCTCGATGAACCGGGCGACATCCATCACCAGGTCCTTCTTGTCCAGGTTGACCAGGCGAACGCCCTGCGTGTCACGGCCGATGGTCCGGATCTCTTCGACGCGCTGACGGTTCACCACGCCCTTCTTGGTGATGATCATGAGCTGCTCGCCATCCGAGACGCCCTTGATCGCCACAACCGGTCCGGTCTTTTCGCTGACCTTGATGTTTTTGACGCCCAGGCCGTTTCGGCCCTGCAGACGGTATTCGGAGAAGTTGGTCCGCTTGCCCATCCCCTTTTCGGTCACAATCAGAAGGTTGGACCCCTCGGCTTCCTGCACCGGGACCATGCCGACGACCACGTCACCCTTTCGCAGTCGGATGCCGCCGACGCCGGCCGTTGCGCGGCCCAGCTCGCGAGCATCGTCTTCGGTGAAGCGGATCGCCATCCCGTTGCGGGTGGCCAGAACGACCTGCCCCAGCCCATCGGTGATCCGGACTTCGATCAGCTCGTCGCCGTCATTGATGTTGATGGCGTTCAAGCCGACCGACCGAACGTTTCCGTAGGCCGACAGCACGGTCCGCTTCACACGGCCCAGGCGAGTGGCGAAGAAGAGGTACTGATCGTCTCCGAACTCACGCACCGGCACCACCGATGCGATCTCTTCGTCCTTGGCCACGTTAAGAAGATTGACGATCGGCTTACCACGCGACTGGCGGCTGCCTTCGGGGATCTCCCAGACCTTGAGCCAGTAGCACTGTCCCTGGCGGGTGAAGATCATGAGCGTGTCATGCGCCGACGCCACGAACAGGTGCTCGACCCAGTCCTCGTCCTTGGTGGTCATTCCCTGCAGGCCACGACCGCCGCGCCGCTGCGCCTTGTAGGTGTCCACGCCCAGGCGCTTGATGTAACCCTGACGCGTGATGGTGAGGACCATGTCGTCGTCGGCGATCAGGTCCTCCATGTTAAAGCCCTTCGCCGAGATATTGGTGATCCTCGTGCGACGCGGGTTGCCGAACTTCTCTGCGACGTCCGTGAGTTCGTCGGTGATGATCTGGTTGCGACGCTCGGGGCGGCTGAGGATGTCCTCAAGGTCGGCGATCTGATCGCGGATCTGAGACAGCTCTTCCTCGAGCTTTTCCATCTCCAGACCGGTAAGGCGGCCCAGGCGCATCTCCAGAATCGCCTTGGACTGCCGCTCGCTCAGTCCGAAGCGCTCCTGCAGCGAGTTCGACGCCAGCTCGGTGTCGCGCGAACTCCGGATGATCTTGATGACCTCGTCGATGTTGTCGACGGCGATCTTGAGACCTTCCAGAATGTGCTCGCGATCCTGTGCTTTGCGCAGATCGAATTCGGACCGGCGCACCACGACTTCCTGACGATGCGCCAGGAACTTCAGGAGCATGTCGCGCAGCGTCATGACTTTGGGCACACCACCATCCAACGCCAGCAGAATCGTCCCGAAGGTCGACTGCATCTGGGTGTGCTTGTAGAGCCGGTTGAGGCAGATCTGTGGAATGGCGTCGCGTTTGAGCTCGATGACCACACGCATGCCATCGCGGTCCGACTCATCACGCAGGTCGCGGATGTCGGGGAGCTTCTTGTCGCGAACCAGGAGGGCGATGTGCTCAACCAGCCGCGACTTGTTCACCATGAAGGGCAGTTCGGTGATAATGATCCGCTCACCGCCCTTGGGGTCGATCTCGATCTCGGCCTGGGCCCGCATGATGATGCGGCCTCGGCCCGTCCTGTAGGCGTCCGTGATCCCTTCCCGGCCGCAGACGTATCCGCCTGTCGGGAAATCAGGCCCCACCACGATCTCCTCAAGCTCCTCCTGAGGCAGATCGGGATCGATCAGCAGGCGCTTACAAGCCTCGGTGATCTCGCCCAGGTTGTGGGGCGGGATGTTGGTCGCCATTCCGACCGCAATACCGCTGGAGCCGTTGATCAGAAGGTTGGGTGCCTTGGAGGGCAGAACCCGGGGCTCCTGCAGGCGACCGTCAAAGTTCGGAGAGTAGGCGACGGTCTCCTTTTCGATGTCCTCAAGCAGCGACGTCGCAAGCGGCGTCAGCCGGGCCTCGGTGTATCGGTAGGCCGCCGCCGAGTCTCCGTCGATCGAACCGAAGTTTCCCTGTCCGTCGACCAGCGGATTGCGCAGAGAGAAATCCTGCGCCATCCGGACCATCGAGTCGTAGACCGCCGAGTCACCATGTGGGTGGTACTTACCCAGCACGTCACCGACCACGGTCGCGCTCTTCTTGTAGCCACGGCCGGGGGTCAGCCCCAGCTCGTTCATGGCGTAGAGAATGCGCCGGTGCACCGGCTTGAGGCCGTCCCGAACGTCCGGGAGGGCCCTCTGCACAATCACACTCATCGAGTAGTCGAGGAACGACTCCCGCATTTCCTCTTCAAGAAGGCGGGTCAGAATCGTCTGCCCTCCTCCTATCAGGTCCTGCGTCTCCCCGGATTCGTCTTCGGGGGTATCGGAGTCTTCTTGCTCGATCAGATCGTCGTCGTTATCAGCCATGAACCGTCTTCAGTCGAGAATCAGAGGTCTTTCGAGAGACCGACCCAGCCGCACTGGGCGCAGGCTCGTCGGGTGATGTCATCACCCAGCAATGAGCTGAGCAGTCTGTGCGATGCCTTTCGGCGAATTCGTTTCGTTTCCTGGCCGCAGTCGGGACAACCCGGAGCCGCGATGGCAAGTTGGGAACGGACCCCGCTCCGCCACACCGTCAGGATCAGTACGGCTCCCGCCAGGAGGGTCAGTCCCAACCCGATGAGAAACTGTTCCGTCGGGACGCTGGCCTCGGGGCCTCCGCGGAGCGCGCCGACGCCCTCCCTGAGTCTCACCCAGGTCGTCGAAATCAACCCAGCCGAAATCTCAAGACCGACCAGAACCAGCAATCCGGCGACTCGCGTCGTCCACCACCCACCCGGATCCCTTGAGCGACTCACCGAAAGACGCCCGATCGGCAAACCGAAGTCCGCCCGTAGCACTGACCAATGGTGAGAAAAAGCCGCAAATCGAACTCCACGATGAAGGGCTGATCCAGTCGAAAAATTACGCGGGACCGAGGCGCCGAACCGTCGAACCGAATCAGCACCATCCCAAGCGTATAAAATAAGCCCTCGGGCCCCTCTCAGCAACCTGCTTGGGGCGGCGGAAAGCCTTTATTGTTGCGGGTTATCGACCGATCAGCGGGACGGCCCGTCAGGTGTGCGTCCGTCCCGTTGAACCCGGACCCGGATCTCGCTGAGGAGATTCTGGAATCGGGTGTCGGAGCGCAGGTTGTCCCAGACCGGATCAACGCGGAGGGCAGCCAGTACCGACTCCCTCTCCCTGATGGCCTGCCTCAGGGCAGAAATCGCCGATTCTGACTGGCCCAGACCAGCCGCGGCGGCGGCCTGATAGGTGTGCAGCACGGGTGAGCCATCGTTCTGGCGAGCCTCGTATTCAGCCTGCTTCCACTGCCAGTATCCCTGGAGTCCCCTGGCTTCGACGTCGCGGGTGAGCGCGTTAGCGGACGGACCCGGCTCACGGCCCAGCTGCTCGCGCCGGGCGCGACGGGTGGCGACAACGGCTTCAAAATCGCCCTGGGCACGCTGTAGTTGCTCCCGTAGCTCCCACATTTTCCAGTCGGCATCGCCGGTCGTTGAGGCCTGAACCAGGACCTGTGTGGCCTGTTCAAGGCGGCCCGCGCTCGCGAGGCGTAGCGAGGCGGTCCACTGATCGCGCATGTGATCCGCACTACCGACTTCATGGCCGTCCTGTATGGCGGACAGCCCCATCCGCTCCTGAACCAGCCGGCCAAGCTCGGTGCTCACCGGGCGGGTCCCACTGGTCTGAAACAGGACCGTATCGCCCGCCATGGTCACGATACCCAACGAGTCGAGGGTGCGAATCTGAAATCCGGTCGCCGCACCGGCCGATGCCGCGATCGCCAATCCGATATCGCCGGCTCTGGTCGCAAAATCAGAAAGTGCATCGTCGACGGAATAGACGATCTCGAGCGCTTCCTGATTCTCGGGATCGATCTGGAGGGCGCGTTGGGCGTTGTCCCTGGCCATCACCAGCTCGGTCAGGCGCTCTGATTCGACTCCGTTGTCGAGGCCTTGAAAGAGATGAGCACCAGCCAGTCCGGTCAGCGCAGGAGCGAAGTCCGGGTCCCGGGCCAGTGCCTCGGTGAAGTAGTCCTCGGCAGCCGAGTATTCCTCGGGCGTACGGCCCTGCAGCATGAACCGACCGCGCATGGTCGAAAGCTGGACCTCGTTCGGAGCGGTCTGGGCGGGGGCGCCGATCTCGGGAGCTCCGATCGCGGGTGTCAGATCATTGGTGGCGACCCGTTCGCCCATGCCGGGTTCACGGCTCAGTACCTGCATTCCGATCTCGGATGCGATGGCCGTCGCCACGTCGCGTTGAAGCGCGATGATATCCGTCAGGTTTCGGGTGTAGTCCTGGGCCCACAGGTGGGTGTCGGAGGCGGCGTGAATCAGCTGAACGGTGACCCGCACACGGCCCTCCACCAGCAACACCGACCCCTCGACGATCGCATCGACCCCCAGTTCGGCACCCATCTGGGTCAACGACTTCCCTCGCTGGTCGTAGCGAAGCACCGTGGTGCGCGAGATCACTCTCAGCGACGAGTTCTGGCTGATCTGACTGACCACCGCCTCATGCATGCTGGCCGCGAAGTACTCGTCGCCCTCCTGCGCTGACTGATCCTCCAGCGGCAGCACCGCGATAGACCGGATGGGCCCCGAGGCATCCAAGGTCGTGGCGGCCTGAAAGCTCGATGGACGAGTGAAGCCCGTGTTGGACTGGATCGGATCCGCGCTCTGCCACCACCACAGTCCTGCGGCACTTGCAGCGAGTACGGTCACGCCGAGGAAGGCCAGGCGAGGTAGCATGGCCCCATGTTCGGGAATCCCCGCCTCGGCATCCAACTCCGCCATCGAGCGAATCCCCTGCGGCGTGACCTCGTAGATCCACGCCATGGCCAGCACGATCGGAAAGAGCAGAACCCCTCCGACCACCAGCATTCGCAGTACTTCGTCAGACTGCGCATTCCTGAGAAACGCGGGCAGGATGATCTCGGACAGCTGGAGGACCACAAACAGAACCGCCGCATACCCGAGTCCCACCCGCACGACGTGCCGGCGAGACAGCTCCGCGCGAAAGCGGTGCAGACGGGATGGGTTGTTCTGGCTCATGACTCTCATGTGACGCGCGACACCCTCACCAACGTTAGACGCACCAGGCGTCCCGGGGGTGGCCCTCTAACCTCTCAGCGCCCTGGCTGCCGCGCGAATGCAGCACCCTGCTGGGTCACTCTCGACACCGCTCATCCTCCCGTCGGAAGGCTCGACAGCTGAACCATGATCGGCTGCGCCTCGGAAAGACTTCTGAGCATGATGTGTGGCCCCTCGGCACGAACCCAGATGGTCTGCGCATCGCCCCCGGTAACCCGGATGCGGTAGGCTTGGAACGTCCCCGCCGGAATGGTCAGCTCTTCAAGCGCTTCTACGGTCATCACGCTGTTGTCGACGGTGCCAATCTGAACATTGGCCACCGGAAGCCGCAGCACCCTGCCGACTTCCAACTCGCTGACCCAGAGCGCGAGTTCCACCATTTCGCCCACCAGCACGCCTTCGGGAGCCTCCATGTCGATGGGTTCGTCGGAATCGGGCGTGGTCATGGTTCCCACCAGGCGGTTGCCCTCGGCGCGCACCGTGCCGCCGGCCGACTGGCCCTGCATTCCGATCCGCATGCTGGTCTCCACAAACCCCAGGTCGGCGGTGCGCACGGTCACACTCTGGTCCACGGTCTGCGGACCCAGAACGGTCTGGCTGCTGAAGTTCAGCGTTCCTGCCTCGGGTCCGGCCTCCAGCTTCCGCACCGTGCTTCCCACCGGGATGCCGTCAAAAAGCACGGCATAGTTCAGATCGATGGGCATCAGGCCTGCGGCCGAGAACGTCTCAGAGGCGGCCTGAGGAGCGAGCGACGCCATGGAGATCGGGTTGCCGTCCACATCAATGACGTTAACCGGCCCCATCCCCTGGAGCTGATCCCGGATCAGAGTGGCATCGCCTACGACAACCAGAACCAGCTTGGCTGGGTTGATCTGCTCACGGACGACCCGCTGAACCGATGCTGGCGTCAGCGCGGCGACGCGGCCGCGATAGGTTTCGATGGCATCGGCAGGCAGTCCGAGCAGGCGATTGTTGCTGACCTGCGAGGCCACCTGTTGCGGCGTCTCGATGGCCAGCGGGAAGGAGCCGATGAGGAAGTCGGTAGTCCGTCGGAGTTCGTCCTCAGGGATGGGCTCGGTCCGGATCTGACCGATCAGGGAGAGCAGCTCGTTGACCGCCTCTCCAACGACTTCGTTCCGCACCGCCATGCTCGCGGTGAACACACCACGGTCCCGTGAGCGACCGACTGAAGAGTTGGCGCCGTACGTATATCCCCGCTCCTCGCGAAGCACATTGAAGAGCCGCCCGTTCGACCCGCCCAGCACCGTATTCGCGACCGTCAGCGGTGTCCAGTCCGGATGGTTTCCGAGCATCAACAGATGTCCTGCACGGACCTCGGCCTGCACGGTTCCTGGCTGATGGACCAAGAAGATTTCCGGCTGCACTCGATCGGGGGTATCCGGATAGGTGAAGTCCGGGACGGGGGTCGGATCCCAGCCTTCAAAGGCACTTTCCAGTCGGGCCGCCGCGTCGTCGATGGAGATGTCTCCCGCGACCACGAAGAGTGCGGTCGAGGGGCTGAAGTAGGTCCGGTGGAAATCCAGAATCGCGGTGCGATCCAGGGCTTCGACCGAGGAAGCTGTCTGCTGTCGGCCATAGGGGTGTTGGGATCCGTAAAGAATCTGCGAATAGCGCCGGGCCGCTATCGACGCGGCCTGAGATGCCTGAATGCGGAGCCCCGACAGCGTCTGCGTCCGGAACAGGTCGAACTTGTCCTGTGGAAAGGCGGGGTTCATGACCACATCCGCCATCAGCTCCAGCGTCGGATCCAAGGCGGGCAGCGTGCTCCCCATGCTGATGGTGGTCCAGTCGGCCGACGCCCCTGCGCCCAGACTCGAACCCAGGAAGTCCGTTGCATCCGCAATCTGCTCACCGGTCCGGCTCGCCGTCCCCTGCGTGAGCAGCTGGGCGGTCATTGCGGCGATTCCTTCCTGCCCGGCCGGGTCGGCCGAACTTCCGCCTCGGAGCACCAGGTTGATGGTCACGTAAGGCACTTCGTCGTTCTGAACCACCAGCAACCGGGCGCCGTTCGAGAGGCTGCGCTCCTGGAATTCTGGGAAGTTGACCTCCCCGAGCGGAAGTGGCGGGGGCGGGCGGTCCTGTTGTGCCGAAACCCCGGAGATCGGGCCGGCCAGGGCCAGCGCCGCCAGGGCCAGACCGGACAGCCCAGGTCCGCGTGTGCCGTGCCTGCAAATCGTTGTGGGAGTCATGATCACTCTCCTGCCGGCCGTGAGGGGACGGCGATGACGACGGTGCGGTTTTCGGTCACCAAATAGGTGCGGGCCACCCTTCTGACCTCATCGGCGGTCACCGCCTCCATCCGCTCAATGTCGCGATTCACCTCGAATGGCGAGCCATAGAACAGCCTGTAGCTCTGCAGCATCTGTGCTTTCCCCTGTGCGGTCAGCCGGCTGGCGATCGCCCCTGCCCGCTGCTGATTGAGGGCCTTCTCAATTTCGCGATCGGTCACTCCATCCTGAATGACTTTCTGGATCTCTTCCTCAATCAGCCCTTCGAGCCGCGAAAGCTCCACCCCCTGATTTGGGAGAGCGCCCATCCTGAAGCTCCCTGGGCCGAGCCGCGTGTCTGGCTGAGCGATGAAGGCCAGCGCTGCCTGTTCTTGGTTGACCAGTCGCCGGTAGAGCCTGGAGCTCTCCCCCGTGCTGAGGATCTGGGCGAGGATCTGCAGCGCGTCCTGATCGGGATGATTTGCCGGAGGGGTGTTCCAGGCCATCCACATCAGCGGCAGCTGAGCCAGGGGATCGGGCACCTCGGCGCGGCGCTCACCATCAGTTCGGGGAGTGGCTGATGCGGGTGGAAGAGGGGTCGGCGTGGCGCCTCTCGGGATGTCTCCGAAGTACTCCTCCGCCAGCGCCCTGATCTGCGCGGTTGTCACGTCTCCTACCACCGTGAGGGTGGCGTTGTTGGGCACGTAGTGCTGTCGATAGAACGACCGGACGTCTTCCAGGGTGGCCGCATCCAGATCCGCCATCGACCCGATGATCGTGTGGCGATACGGTAGGTAGTCGGTCATCAGGGTGTCGAGCGTCAGGCCCGCATTCTGATACGGCTGATTGTCGACCCTCAGCCGGCGCTCCTCCTTCACCACCTCGCGCTGCCGCTCGAAGTTCTCCTCGCTCACCACCAGCCGGGCCATCCGTTCTGCGTGCAGCCAGAAGGAGAGGTTCACCCGATTCGAGGGCAGGTTCTCGTAGTACGCCGTCCGATCGGTGTTGGTGGTGCCATTGTAGTTTCCGCCCGCCTGCTGCACGAGCTGGCTGATCTCGTCGTCGGCCAGATGCTCGGTCTCTTCAAAGAGCATGTGCTCAAACAGATGGGCGAAACCGGATCGACCCTCGGCCTCGTGCGCGCTCCCCACATCGTACCAGACCTGCACCGACACGAGCGGCGTGGAATGGTCCGGCGAAACGATCACGTAGAGTCCATTGTCCAGCGTGAAGGTGTCGATCGGGATCGGCGGGATCTCAATGGACTGGGCGGAGGCAGCAGGGGCGATGAGGCCCAGAGCGACAAGAGCGCCCAGAGTGGGCGGGTACCACCGGATGGTCGGCAGATTCGTCATTGGACAGGCTATCGGTTGAGACTTGAGGGACCGAGCGTCCCGAGTGGCCGGAGCGTTCTTCCAGCCTCGCAACTTCACTGTGCGACCGATTTCCCCCCAGCGGAAGAGTGTGCTTTCGCTGCGCCACGCGGGGCGTCAAGTTGCACCTGTCGTTACGAAACCCACCCGGCCCCCAAGCTCATGACATTCAACCCCTTCGCGCGCCGCAGTCTGACGAAATCGCTTCTCCGCGAGCTGCCCTGCTTTCCGATGATGGCTGCCGGTTTGATGGCCGCGGCGTGCGGGTCCGAAAGTGATGCATCCCGTTCACTGACACGAACGGACAGCGCCGGGGTGATGATCTCCGTGGACTCCACATCTCTGTCTGCGTTGGTCGAGTTTGGCCGGCTGGCTCAAGAGCCGACCGTCCGAATCGGGGCGCTGGAAGGGAATCCCATGGAGCAGTTCTCCAGAATCGCCCAGGTGCTGTCCCTGCCAGATGGCGGGATCGCCGTGGTGGACTCCCGGATTCGGGTGATCCGGATCTTCGAGCCCAATGGGGACTTCCGAGCCGAGCTCGGCGGGACGGGCGACGGACCGGGGGAGTTTGACTTTCTCACATCGGCGGGGGTGTGGAGCGCAGATTCGATCGCCGCATGGGACTTCAGGGCCCGCAGGATCTCCGTCTTCAGCGTAGACAGTGGATTCGGCCGTTCCTTCCCGGTTGAGCCCAGGCCCGATCGGATGGAGTTCGCCCTCGACCGGGCTCCGATCGCAGTGAATACCTGGATGAACATGGATGATGGTCTCCCCACCGCCGACGAGAGCTACAATCGGCAGTATCTGATCGTGCAACTCCTCGATCGGGCGGGCTCACCTGGAGACACGGTGGCGAGACTCCCCCACGAAGAAACGCGGGTCAGCGTCGAGACACGGGACGGACGGACGATTGTGGTGATGGCCCCGTTTTACTTCGGCGGAAGGGCGGAGATCCGCATCGCCTCCAACGGATTCTGGCTCGGCTATTCCGATCTCATGGAGCTCCGTCGTCATGGGGACGACGGGTCCCTTCAGGCCATCCTGCGCGCGCCGGGGCTGCGTCGGCCCCTCATTCCAGAGGATGTCGCCACCGCTTCGGCCGCCGCCCTGGCAGCATCCTCCACTCCCGAGATGGCCGAAAGCCTCACGAAGCGGATCGAGGATAGTCGCGATCACCCCGAATCCATCCCCGCCTTCAGCACCTTCCACGTGGATTCCAGCGATCGGATCTGGATGGTGGAGTTCGCGCCCCGGTGGGTCAGTCCGGAGTCGGCAATCGTATTTGCTCCAGATGGCCGGGTTCTGGGTCGGGTAGCCCTCCCCGCTGACTTCCTGATTCACGCGATCACGGACGATCGAATCCTGGGCACCACCACTGACGAGTTCGATGTGCCCTACGTGCTTGCAATCCCCTGGGAGCAGCTCCTCGAAGGATAGACGCCAGCTGATCGCAGCCGTCATGCGGCCGGCGCCGGTACATGGTGAGGACGCCTGCTGTTCCGGTGCCCCGCCCGCTATATTTGCCCCGTGAATACACCCTCGGTTCGGCGTCCCCTTTCCACCCTTCGGCGATGACGCCCCGGCCCCCTGGGGCGACTCAGCCCGATTCTTCTGGAATTGTGGTTCGTCCCGGTGTGGATCAGGATATCGACGCCCTCATGGAGCTGGAGGAATCCTCATTCGTTGACGACCGCATGAGTCGTCGGCAGCTGCGCCACCTGATGACCCGTGCCAACGGTGCGGTCCTGGTGGCCGAGGCGGAGGCGCGGCTGCTCGGTTCGGTCTTCCTGCTGTTCCGCAAAGGCACCGGCACTGCGCGGCTCTATTCGATTGCCGTCTCGGCCAAGGCCCGTGGCCGTGGAGTCGGTCGCATGCTGCTCGAGGAAGCGGAGAAGGAGGCCTGGCGGCACGAGCGCTCCTGGGTGCGCGCGGAGATCCGCAAGGACAATACCGCTTCGATCCGCCTGTTCGAGACCGCTGGCTACCGTCGTTTCGGCGAGTTGGAGGACTATTACGAAGACGAGATGGATGCCTGGCGGTACGAGAAGACGCTCGATCCGCGGCTGCGTCCGTCCCTCGGTCGCGTCCCCTACTACCAGCAGACCCTCGACTTTACCTGCGGTCCGGCCGCGCTCATGATGGCGATGGCCTCGTTGCGGACCGGCACGGTCATGGACCGCGCCGAAGAGTTGAGGTTGTGGCGAGAGGCGACCACCATCTTCATGACCTCGGGCCATGGCGGATGCGGGCCGTACGGGCTGGCGCTGGCCGCCCACCGTCGCGGCTTCAAGAGTGAAGTCGTGGTCAGCGACCCCGGCGTCCACATGGTCAGTACCGTGCGGTCGCCGGAGAAGCAGGAGGTGATGGCGCTGGTGCAGGCCGACATGGAAGCCGAGATCGCCCGCGAAGGAATTCCGGTGGAGATTCGCGCTGTCTCGCTGGAAGAGATCGAAGAGCGCTTCGGAGAGGGCGAAGTCCCTCTGATCATGATCTCGTCGTGGCAGATCTACGAGGAACGCGTGCCCCACTGGGTGGTGGTCACCGGCTTCGACGCCCATTTCATTTATGTGAACGACCCCTGGCTGGATACCGATGTGGGCGAAGTGCCCGCAGACAGCATCAACATGCCGATCGGTCGTGAGCTCTTTCAGCGCATGGCCCGCTTCGGTCGCAGTGCGCTCCAAACCGCCGTCTTTGTTTCCACCCGCCCGGAGCAGGATCAATGAGCCGCCACATTCTTCTGCTCTCCCAGCCCGCTGCGCCCGGGGATGACTTTGCCGAGCATCCCGTTGTGCCCGTACGGCAGTACCTGACCGGGCCTTGGCACGATCAGCCCGGATTGCGGGTGATCAACCTGTGTCGGGACATCAGCTACCACTCGGCCGGCTACTACGCGTCGCTCCTGGCCGAGGCACGGGGGCACCGCGTCATCCCATCGGTCCGCACGCTGCAGGACCTGAGCCGGCGCGCCATCTACGCCGCCGATCTAGACGACCTCGAAGACGATCTGGACGAGGCGTTGGCCGCTCATGCTGGAGCAAAAGCCATTGCGGCAGAAGGAGATGGAGCGGCGGGCATCGCTGACACCGTAGTCTTTCACCTATTTTTCGGTGAGGTGGCAGAAGCCGAGTTTGAGGCGCTTGGCGGGCTCGGGCGCTCCCTGTTCGAGTCCTTTCCGGTCCCGATCCTCAGGGTCGAGCTGCGCCGTCGTGAGAAGAAGGGGTGGGAGTTCCAGGCGCTACGCCCATCTGGCCTGCGCGTCCTTCCTGTCGAGATGCGACCGGACTTCTTCGAGGCGCTGAAGCGCTTCCTTGGCCGAGCCCGGACGGAGCCTCAGGCCAATCGACCCGCGCGCTGGGATCTTGCGATTCTTCACGATCCCGATGAGGCCCTGCCACCATCGGACCGCGGGGCGCTCGACGCCTTCATTTCTGCAGCTGGCCGAGCAGGGATCGACGCCGAACTGATCACGCGGCGAGACCTGCCTCGGCTCTCCGAATACGACGCCCTCTTCATTCGTGAGACCACTTCAGTCTCGCACCACACCTGGCGATTCGCTCGCCGGGCGGCAGCCGAAGGGCTGGTCGTGATCGACGACCCGGATTCGATCCTGCGCTGCACCAACAAGATCTTCCTGGCGGAACTGCTGACTCGCGAGAAGGTCCCAATTCCCGCGTCCGTGGTGATCGGGCGGGACGATCTGGATCGCGCCGAAGAGGCCCTCGGTTTTCCCATGGTTCTGAAGGTCCCGGACGGCGCCTTTTCGCTCGGTGTGTTCAAGGTGAAGGACCGCGACCAGTTCGAGGCCAAAGCCAAAGAGTTGTTCGCGAAATCGGAACTCCTGTTGGCCCAGGCCTACACGCCGACCGAGTTCGACTGGCGGGTGGGCGTCCTGAACGGAGAGCCGCTTTTCGTCTGCCGCTACCACATGTCACGTGGCCACTGGCAGATCATCAACCACGCAGGGCAGGGCGCGCCCGCCGAGGGGGCAGTCGACACCATCCCGATCGATGAGGCGCCGGCAAATGTGGTCGAGACCGCCGTTCGTGCCGCGTCCCTGATCGGCGACGGACTCTACGGCGTGGACCTGAAGCAGACGGCGGACGGCGTGTTCGTGATCGAGGTCAACGACAACCCGAACATCGACGCCGGGTACGAGGACGCCGTCCTTGGCGAGGGTCTGTATGACCGGGTAATCGGGGAGTTTCTCAGGCGGCTGGAAGAGTACTGACGAGCGGTGATCTCAGGGTCCGCCGTCAGTCCATTCGCGGTAGGACTCAACCCCTCAGGAACGGCTCCGCCAGAATCCGCCGCCAGACCTGCAGAAACAGGTCCACGTCGACTCCGTTGACCACCATCGGCCCCCGCAGTTTCACCACGTTGTGATGCGGGCCGTCGGTGCCGGACAGGATCCTGTGATCTCGCAGGCGATCAACCACATAGCGGGCGGCCTCGGGAAAGGGTGGCGGGACGTCGGAGGGTTCGCGTGCCTGAAGCTGGCCTTCCATCCCGGCCGAATCGCTGGACGACCGGCCTGACGAAGCCCCGGCGGCCGGTGAGCCGCCCGCCTTCGCCGTCCGCACCATTTCAACCCCAATGAACAGTCCGGACCCACGCACATCTCCAACCACCCCGCCCTCGATCATCGAGTCGCGCAGTCCGGCTAACAGGCGCTCGCCCTGAACGGCGGCATTGGCCTGCAGTCCCTCGCCTTCCAGCACATCCAGCATTGCCGACCCCGCAGCACAGGCGACCGGATTCCCGCCAAAGGTGCTGAAGAACTCCATCCCGGTGTCGAAAGCCTCGGCGATGGCGCGCCGGGTAATCAGGGCTCCCATCGGAAAGCCGTTTGCCATCGGTTTGCCCAGCACCACGATGTCCGGGACGACGCCCTGCTGAGCAAAGCCCCACATCCATCCGCCCAGGCGACCGAAGCCGGTCTGGACTTCGTCGGCGACAACCAGCCCGCCGGCCGCTCGTACCGCATGGTAGACACCGCTCAGGTAGCCCGCCGGCGGGATGATCTGGCCGCCCACGCTCGGCATGGTCTCGGCAATGAAGGCACCGGGCGGCGTGCCGGCGGCGACCATCTCTTCGACGATCTTTGCCACATCTGCCGCGAACCTACGGCCGAGGTCGGCGACACCAGGACTGGCAGTTTCGGTGGGCGACTGTCCACCGTCGACCACGCCTGACGCGCTTCCCTGGCTGTCCGTCTCACCTGCCCGGCTGCCCGCTCGACCTGGACGTCCCCGGTACGGGTCCGGAATCGCCGCCACGTGTACCCAATCAGGAACGCCCGTCCCGCCCGGACCGTTGGCCTTGTACGGGCTGATGTCGACCAGGGTAGTCGTGTGCCCGTGGTAGGCTGCCTCCTGCACAATCACCTCGCGTCGGCCCGTCACCGCCCGGGCCATTCTCAGGGCCAGCTCGTTCGCCTCGGAGGCGGAGTTGAGCAGAAAGACCGTATCCAGCTCCTCGGGAAACAACCTCGCCAATCGATCCATGTAGTCGAGGCGGAGTCGACTCAGGTAGCGGGTGTTGCTGGCGAGCTGGCCACTCACTTCCGCGATCGCGCGGGCCACATGCGGGTGCGAATGGCCGACGTGCGGCACGTTGTTGTAGAGGTCCAGATAGGTGCGCCCTTCGGCGTCGCGCAGGTACTGCATCCACCCTCGCGCCACATGAATCGGGCGGCGGTACGACAGCGAAAGATTGCTCCCCATTCGCCGTGTACGACGCTCCAGCAAGTCCTCTACCTCGGGGCGCCGACCCAGCGTGTCCTCGTCCTCAACCCCGATCAACGCCGCGGGATTGGGCGATAGCGCACACCACAGATCCCGCACCTCGGAACCGGCCACAGCCGGGAAGTCGTGGCCGTGATCCAGAGTATCCAGCACGATCTGAATGTGTGGATGCGGCGGCCAGTCCCCGTTGTGGGGCGGCGCGCCGGTCAGCCCCACTCGCCCACCAGCCGGCACTGCATCTCCCACCTTCAACCGAGCGAGCAGCTCGTGATCCAGGTGACCCCATAGCGTCCAGAAGACCGGGCAGCCATCCGGCTCGTGTCTGAAGAGGACTACCGGGCCGTAGTCCTTCTCCGGACCGATGTCGCCGAGCGACTCGACCGCGCCATGGAGCGGGAGAAAGACTTCGGTGCCGGCCGGTATGAACAGGTCGACACCGATGTGGATGGTGCGGGTGGGATCGATCGGATGACCGTCGCCCTCGAAGGGCCCGCCCAGGTAGATCGTCCGGGCCTCGTCCCAGAGCCCCAGGCCGATTTCAGCCCCCTTCTCCGCCAAGTGGCGATCGATGCGCGGCCCCAGAACGCTGGTCCGCGACTCGTCCGGCGAGGCACCCAGCATCCGGGTCTCGAAGGAGAGATCGATCCGCGCGAACTTTCCGGCCAAGCCGCCCTCGATCACCGGCTTGAGGGTAGTCCGATTGCGATCCAGCCAATCCGTAACGGCCGGCCGGGTCGGGAATGGCTCCAGACCGCAGGCCTTTCTGACATGGGCGGTCATGAGCCGCGGATGGGCCGGATCCAGCAGATCAATCACCCGCCAGGCGCCGTCTTCCGACACGGTCACGTAGGCGTCGTGGGGGCGCTCGTGCCGGCGCACGGCCGACATGGTGGCACTGATCGCCAGACGCATTCGCACCAGATCGACACCTATGGTGATCTCGTCCTCGGTGAGCGGGTTCGCCTGGTGATAGCCAGCGAAGAGCTGGGCGATCGCAAGCATCGGGTCTTCCGCCCGACCCGCCGCGTAGGCGGCCGCCACAGCCGGCTCGCACACCCGGCAGGTCTTGAGCATGTCGCCGAAGTCGAAAATCCCGACGATCTCGGTCGGATAGTCGGGGCGGTCGACCAGCAGGTTCCAGTCGTTGGCGTCGCCGTGGATGACCTGTCGGGGGAGACCCTCCAGCCTGGGCGCAACGACTTCGGCAAAGCGCCCACCGATTCGCTCAATGCGCGCGCGGCGGTCGGGGTCAGTGATGGCGGCAATTGGGTTGGCCGGCGACCCGGTCACGGCGTCCGCCAGCCACATCCCCTGCGCCGGATCCCAGCGGTGCGGTCGGGCGGCGGCGGCATGCTCGAATCCCTCGAGCGCCCGGTCGAGTTCACCCAGGAATCGCCCAAGGGTGCGACACAGCTCCGGTGTGCAGGGAGCGGATTCGGCGAACAGCGTGCCTTCCAGCCAGGACAGTCTCCAGACGATTCGATCGAGCTGCGTGCCTGCGTCGTCCAGGACCGTCGTCACGCCCGATTGGGCCCCGCTGGCCCCGGGAAGAACGGCCGGAACCCGGTCCCGTATTTCGCTCCGGGCCAGGTGTGCCAGGACGGAGACCTGGAGGTCTACAGCCGCAGGGTCCGCGCCCTCGTGCATGACCTTGAGAATCGACTGTCCACCATCCGTCGCGTCAATCCGGAAGTTGGAATCCAGCTCGCCGGGAAGGGCGGTCACCTCGCCGCGATCACCCCACAGACGGTGGAGGATCTCGAAGGCGGTCGTCAGCGGCACGTTGCGGTTTTCGGCAGTCATCTGGTCACCAGATCGGCCCATTCGGAGGGCCGTTCTGCGGACGGCGCCGGCGCGCCGACGACCCCAACCCGATCAGGATAGATACCGGCACAATCAGGGGGTTCGGTGGCATTCCAAGCGATGGCGAAGGGATTGTCGCTCACCGGCGAACAGCAAAGCCATTTGTTGCTCACAGATGTCGCTTTCACGAGCACCAACATTCCTTATCGATCATGAATAGTCCTCCCGGTATCAACAAGCCAGGCCCTGACTTGGCCGTTCCTCCCCGGGCGTCCGCCCTACCCGGCAGCCACGCCCAGCAGCTCCTTCAGGTACTTTCCGGTCCAGCTGGCCTCGACCTCGGCGATCTCTTCGGGCACGCCCATGGCGACGACTTCCCCACCCCGGACGCCCGCACCTGGCCCCATGTCGATGATCCAGTCGGCGGTCTTGATCAGGTCCAGGTTGTGCTCGATCACCAGGCAGGTGTGGCCAGAGTCGACCAGCTTGTCGAGCACCTTGAGCAGCTTGTGCACGTCCTCACCCGACAGTCCCGTGGTAGGCTCATCCAGCAGGTACAGGCGTTTGCCCTTCCGCCCCGATGCGCCGGAGAGCTCACGGGCGATCTTGAGCCGCTGCGCCTCACCACCAGAAAGCGTGGGGGCCGGCTGACCGAGCCGCAGGTAGCCGAGGCCAACCTGCTGCAGATGCCAGAGCAGTTGGCCGAGCTTGCTCTCCTTCAGGAAGAAGCGGATGGCCTCGTCGATGGTGAGTTCCAGCACTTGGGCCACGTTCAGTCCGCGAACGGTGACGTCCAGGATCTCTGACTTGTAACGGGTGCCGCGACAGAACTCGCAGCGCACGAAGACGTCGGCCATGAAGACCATTTCGATCTCCATCTGCCCGGCGCCTTTGCACTCGGGGCAACGTCCACCATCGGTATTGAACGAAAAGGTGCCCGGCTTGTAGCGCCGCTGAATCGCGAGCGGTTCCTGTGAAAAGATTCGCCGGATCTCACCCCAGGCCTTCAGGTAGGTCACCGGATTCGAGCGCGGGGTCCGACCGATCGGGCTCTGATCCACCAGCACGACTTCGGACAGGCGGTGACCCCCTTTGAGCGAGGTGTATGAGCCGACCTCTTCGCCCAGGTGCTCCTTGGCGCTCGTCTCTCCACCGCCCAGTTCACGCTCCAGGGCCCGATAGAGAACGTCGTGGATCAGCGTTGACTTGCCCGACCCAGAAACACCAGTCACAGCTGTCATGGTCCCGAGCGGAATGCGAACGTCGACACCGGTCAGGTTGTGGAGCTTCGCACCTGTCAGTTCCAGCGCCGGACCGTCGACCGGCCGGCGGTGTTCCGGAATCTCGATCGAGGACCGTCCTGACAGGAAACGGCCTGTCGAGGTGTCGGCGGTCAGCAGATCCTCGGGCGTCCCCTCAAAAACGATTTGCCCACCCTGCTCTCCCGACGCCGGACCCATTTCGACCACGTGGTCGGCGCACATGATCGCCGACGTGTCGTGCTCCACGACCACGACCGTGTTCCCGGCATCCCGGAGCTTGGCCAGAAGCGAAAGGAGGGCATCGGTATCACGCGGGTGCAGTCCGACTGAGGGCTCATCCAGGACATACAGCGTGTCCACCAGCGATGCACCCAGCGAGTTGGCCAGGTTGATCCGCTGGGCCTCACCACCCGAGAGCGTCCGAGTCTGCCGCTCAAGGGTCAGGTAGCCGAGCCCCACGTCGACCAGAAACGACACGCGGGCGTTCAGTTCCCGCACGATGGTTTCGGCGATCTTGGCTTCCATCTCTGACAGCGTCAGATCGGCCATCCATCGGCCCATGTCCTCCAGCGGCATACGCGACACGTGAGAGATACTCACGCCGTCCACACGCACCCAGAGCCCCTCTTTCCGAATCCGGGATCCGCCGCACTCGCCACATTCCGTGGGCTGCTGATACTGCCGAAGGAAGATCCGGATGTACTGCTTGTACCGCTTCTTCTCGCGACTCACCAGAAAAGGGATCACCCCGACGAAGGGATTCTCGACGTCCTTGCCCTCAACTCCGTGGATGACCTTGTGCCGAAAGTCCGCGGGAAGGTCCTTCCACCGAGTGTAGAGGCTCTGATCCTCGTCCAGGGCAAAGGTCCGAAGCCGGTCACGCTCCCTGTGGTAGCGCGGCTTGTTCCAGGGATCCACCGCTCCGTCCGTGATCGACTTTTCGGGGTCCGGCACGATCAGGTCGAGCGAATATTCCAGATTCGCGCCGAAGCCGGTACAGGTCGGACAGGAACCGTAGGGATTGTTGAAGGAAAAGAGCTGTGGCGACGGATCGGCGAACTTGATTTCGGGATGATCCGGGCAACGGAAACGCTCCGTAAATGACAACCGCTCTCCGTCCGGCACGATTGCAACGCACTCGCCTTCGCCCTCCGAGAAGGCAGTATGGACCGAATCGGCCAGGCGCTCGCGCAGGTCGTTGCGATCATCGTCGGTGGCGTCTTTCGGAATGGCCAGTCGATCGACCACGACCAGGACTTCCTTCGCCGTGGTCAGGTCGGCGGTGAACGGCTCCTCGCCCAGGTCGATTGCCTCGCCATCGGCCAATGCACGAATGAAGCCCATGGCCCGCAGGTTCTCGGCGATCAACTCGCTGGTCATCCGGCCGCTGGTGCGCAGCGGGAAGGTGACCATGAAGCGCGTCCCATCAGGCAACGCCAGCAAGCGGTCCACCGCCCCCGCAACGGTGTCCGGCCGAACCACGCGGTCGCATTCCGGACAGTGCGTGCGGCCGACCCTGGCCCAGAGCAGACGGAGGTAGTCGTACACCTCCGTTGAAGTGCCGACGGTGGAGCGAGACGACTTGGTCGGATTCTTCTGCTCGATGGCGACCGCGGGTGCGATGCCCTCAACAGAGTCGACATCCGGCTTTTCCATCCGATCCAGAAACTGTTTGGCATAGGACGAAAGCGACTCGACGTATCGCCGCTGCCCCTCTGCGAAGAGGGTATCGAGCGCCAGAGACGACTTCCCGGATCCGGACGGACCGGTGACGACCGTCAGCGATCTGTGGGGCAAATCCAGATCGAGATTCTTGAGATTGTGCTGTCGAGCACCACGGATGCGGATATTCTTGTCCATAGTTCGGGTCAGACCCCGTGGCTCGCCCATGGTTCCGACATTCTTCACCACTGTGATGTCACTCTGCTGGGGGTGCCCGGCAGGTCTGCGAGAGAACGCAGGGCGGGTCGCGTCCCCGGGACTCGCAGGACCCGCATGGGTTGACGACAGCGGCCCGGGCTGCCTTCTTTTCCGGCATGAGCAATGCACAGCGACACCATCATTCCCATTCGCATCACGGGCCCCCGACGGGTGCCGTGCGGCTGGGAGTGCGCGTCCGCTAGACCACGCGCTCAGATCCCTTCCGCGCCGCGGCTCGTCGAAATGACGGGTCGCGGCGCTTTTTTTGTGTCTGTGGGTATCGCGACCCCCCATCGATTCGCAACGGCTTCATTCGACTGACTGAACTCAGGACCGACTTCCATGCTCCGCATCGCACTACCTAACAAGGGCCGACTCTCCGAGAAGGCACTCGAACTCTTTGCCACCGCCGGGCTCAAGGCCGAGTTCACTTCGAGCCGGGCGCTGATGGCCCAGCTGGGTTCCGACTTTGAGGCTATTTTTGTCCGCGCTTCGGACATTCCGGAGTTCGTCGCCGACGGGGCGGCCGATATTGGTGTCACCGGCCTGGACCTGGTCGCGGAAGCCAACCGTGACGTGGTCGAGTTGATGGACCTGGGGTTCGGACCGTGCCGCATGTCGATCGCCGTCCCGGAGGACTCGGAGATCCAGTCCGCGGCTGACATCCCGGCCGGCGTCCGCATCGCGACCTCGTTCCCGGGCATCACCCAACGCTTCTTCGAGGGGCGCGGCACGGACATCACCATCGCCAACGTGTCCGGTGCCACCGAGATCGCCCCGCACCTGGGCGTTGCCGACATCATTGTGGATCTGGTCTCGACCGGCTCGACTCTGCGCATGAATCGCCTTCGCGAGGTTGAGGTCATTCTCCGTTCGACCGCCCGCCTGATCGCCAACAGGGATGTGGTCGCTGACCCGGCCCGCTCGTCCCAGGTGGAGGAGTTGAAGGCCGCGCTGACCTCGGTGCTCATGGCACGCAGCAAGCGCTACCTGATGACCAACGTTCCCCGTGCCAGGCTTGATGAGGTGCGAAAAGTCATCCCCGGCATCAACGGCCCGACCATCGTCGAGGTGCTGGATGGCGACGACTGGGTCGCGGCACACGCCGTCGTGGACGAGGCACAGATCTATCAGACGATCGCGCGTCTCAAGGCCCTGGGCGCCGAGGGCATTCTGGTCACGAAGATCGAAAGGCTGATGGCATGAGTCGCGTCCGAATTCGCGGTCGGCTGGCCGAACTAACCGACATTGAGAAGCAGATTCTGTTCGAGCGCCGCCCGGACGACGAGGGCGGCGTTCAGGATGGTGTCACCGAAATCCTGAATGTCGTGCGCGAACGCGGGGATGCGGCGCTGATCAATATGGCGGCCCGGTACGACGGGGTGGAAATCGAGGCGCTGGAGGTCCCGCGCCAGCTCTGGGATGCGGCCCGAGAGAAGCTGCCGCCGATGGTGCGCGCCGGGCTGGAACGAGCCGCTCGGAACATTCGCACCTTTCACGAGGCGCTTCTGCCGGGCGAGGTCACGTTGGAGGTCGAGCCAGGTGTGGTGCTGGGCCGCCGCTTCGTACCACTCGAGGCAGTCGGGGTCTACGCGCCCGGCGGTCGCGCCGTCTATCCCAGTTCGGTGCTCATGGGCGTGGTTCCCGCGGTAGCCGCGGGCGTGCCGGAGATCGTGGTCTGCTCGCCACCGAGTCCAACCGGGCTCCCCTCGCCCGAGGTGATGGCCGCGGCCGCGATTGGCGGGGCAACCCGACTGTTCGTGGTCGGCGGCGCCGGTGCGATCGGAGCGATGGCCTTCGGCACAGAGAGCGTGCCCCGCTGTGCCGCCATCGTGGGCCCCGGCAATAAGTGGGTGCTCGAAGCCAAGCGCCAGGTGGCCGGGCAGGTCATGATCGACTCTCCCGCCGGTCCATCCGAGGTGCTGGTCGCATCGGACGGCACAGGAGACCCGCGGCGCATCGTTGGTGAGTTGATCGCTCAGGCCGAACACGATCCCGAGGCCTCCGTCGCCTTCGTCACCACCAGTGAAGAACTGCTCGACCTGGTCGCCATGGCGCTGCCGATTCAGGTGATGTCGGCCCCTCGGCAGGAGACGGTCGAGGCCTCGCTCGGTTCGCGGGGAGCGCTTCTGCTGGCCGACACTCGTGCCGAAATGATGGCCTTCGTGGAGGACTACGCCGCCGAGCACCTGGCACTCTATACCCGCGATCCCGAGGCCGACCTGGAGGGTATCCGCACGGCCGGTACCGTCTTCCTTGGCGACGCATCGGCCGTGGCCTTCGGCGACTACATGACCGGAGCCAACCACGTCCTCCCGACCGCCGGGGCGTCTCGTTCCTTCAGTGGCCTGTCGACTCTGAACTTCGTGCGCTCCTTCACCTGGCAGCGGATCTCGGACGAGGGTGCAGCCTCGCTGGCCGAAGATGTGGCCACCCTGGCCGAAGCCGAACGGCTGCCCGCACACGCCGCAGCCGTCCGCATGCGGCTGCAGGAGCGCGGGCCGTGGAGTCGTGCCCAGTCGGCTGCGGCTGGGGAGACAGAGACCACAGGCGCTCTGGAGGTGGAGGACTCCGCGCCGAAGCGCCTGCCCGAGGACGCCAACCAGGGCGATCGGGGGACCGAGGCATGACTTCGATCCGCTTCCCGCGCCCCGACTACGCGGCCCTCAACCTGTATGACCCGGGCCGCCGTCCGGTCGAGGTCGACCTGAGCGACAACACCAACCTGTGGGGCCCCCACCCCGAGGCGCTGGAGGTCGTTCGCAACGCGTCGGACGACGACCTGGCCCGCTACCCCACCCTCTACGCAGACGAACTCCGGGCCGCCGTGGCCGAGGTATTCGGGGTCCAGCCCGATCAGGTCGCGACCGGAGCGGGTTCCGATGACATTCTCGACTCCCTCTGGCGGGCGGTCTGCCAGACCGGTGGCCTGGTCACTTGGCCGGCGCCGACGTTTTCGATGATGGAGCCGCTGGTGAAGATGAACGGGCGGCGCGGACGCGGCGTCCCCTGGTCGGTCGCGCTGAAGTCTCCGGAAGCACTGCTCGAGAACGATCCGGTTCTTGTCTACATCTGCCGGCCGAACAATCCGACCGGCGCCCTGGTCGAGGTCGCATGGATCGAGCGGCTCGCCGACCTGTGCGAGGCTGCCGGCACGGTCCTGCTGGTGGATGAGGCCTACGCTGATTTCGCCGGAGAGTCGCTGGTGAAGCTGGCCGTGACTCGCAGACGGATGCTGGTCGTTCGCACCATGTCCAAGGCCTTCGGGATGGCCGGGATGCGCG
Organism: Gemmatimonadota bacterium; assembly: GCA_041688945.1. Taxonomy (GTDB): domain Bacteria; phylum Gemmatimonadota; class Gemmatimonadetes; order Longimicrobiales; family Gaopeijiaceae; genus Gaopeijia. The sequence goes on from JBDNHE010000064.1 coordinate 29,670, forward strand.
TGGGCTTTGCAATCGGCCCGACCGAAGTGATCGCCGAAATCGAGAAAAGCCGTGGGCCCTACAAGGTCGGGCGCCTGGACGGATCGGCTGCGGCCGCCGCGCTTCGTGACCAGTCAGGATGGGCGGCCCAGCACGTGGCTGAGGCAGTGACCAACCGGACTCGCCTCGCGGCTGAGCTGGTCGCCCGCGGATTCGAGCCGCTCGATTCGGCGGCCAATTTCCTCTTTGTCCCGGTCCCTGACGGATCGGGGCGCCGGATCTCGGAGGCGCTGCAAGATCGGGAGGTCTCCGTCCGCCCCTTCCTCGACACCGACGACTGGGGGGATGCACTGCGGGTCACCGTCGGACCCTGGGCGATGATGGAGCGGTTCCTGATCGCCCTGGATTCGGTTCGGGATGCGGAGACAGATGCCGGTGATCCCGTGGCCGACGGCGGCTTCGGAGGTGCCCGATGAGGATCGCGCTCTTCGACTACGGTGTGGGCAACCTGCACTCTCTGGGAAAGGCGCTCGCGGAGGGCGGTGCAGAGGTGAGGGTCACGTCTGACTGGGACTACGCAATCGTGCAGGACGCACTCGTTCTGCCCGGTGTGGGCGCCTTTTCAGCCGCGGTCGAGGCACTTCCCGATGACCGCGAGCCGCTCCGCGAGGCCATGATGAACGGCCTGCCGACTCTGGGGATCTGTCTGGGAATGCAGCTCCTGTTCGACAGCTCCGAAGAAGGAATGGGCGAAGGCATCGGCATCATTCCGGGGCATGTCCGTCGACTCCGCGCCGAAATGGTCCCACAGATGGGCTGGAATGTGATCGAGCTCTCCGCCGACCCGATCTTCGATGGACTCGATCGTCTCGATGCCTACTACGCCAACTCCTTCGTCTGCGAGCCCGAGGACCCGGCGCACGCCATCGGCTGGTCCCAGTATGAGTCGGACCGCTTTGCCTGTGTGGTTCGTCACGGGTCGGTCTGGGGCGCGCAGTTCCACCCCGAGAAGAGCTCGCACCCAGGACGCCGCATGGTCCACAACTTCCTGAAGCAGGTCGCAGCAAGCGATTGGGTTCAATCTCGCTCTGCCTCCGATGTGGAACCGATTCCCACTGAAGCCCAGTCCGACAACCCGTCGTCCCCAACCGGAGGTTCGCGATGATCGCCGCACCCGCCGTCGACCTGAAAGGCGGCCGATGCGTGCAACTGGTCGGCGGTCGCCCGGAAGACGAACGCATCTCGCTTCCCGATCCTGTCGCCGTCGCTGAACGCTGGTCGTCTCTGGGATTCGGTACACTGCATATCGTTGATCTGGATGCGGCACTGGGCTCTGGCAACAACCGCGACATCATCTCGCGTGTGGCCACCGCAACCGATGCCGTCACTCAGGTCGGAGGTGGCATCCGCGACGCCCAGGCCATCTCGGACTTGTTGGATCTCGGCGTGGCCCGGGCGATCGTGGGCACGCGGGCCGTGGAGGATCCATCCTGGCTGCAGGAAGTGGCGATTCGCTGGCCCGGTCGCATCAGCGTGGCGGCCGACATCCGCGACGGCGTGGTCCTGCGACGCGGCTGGAAGGAAGACTCCGACCTCAAGATCCTCGACTTCCTGGCTGCACTTGATGATCTCCCCCTGGGCGGGATCCTCTGCACCGATGTGGGGCGCGAGGGGAAGCTCGAAGGCATCGACCGGGACGGCGTTCGCAGTGTCGTCCGCGGCTCCCGGCATCCCCTCTGGGTCTCCGGAGGAGTCACCACCCTGGATGAACTCGACTTCCTGGCCGACCTCGGCGCAGCAGGCGCGGTCCTGGGAATGGCACTCTACGCTGAAACGATGGACCCTGTGGTCGTCGGCGAGCGCTACGGTGCGACACCGACTCCCCAGGCTTCGCCGAGAACCGCCAGCAACAGCACCACGAACTCCAACGAGACCGACGACAGCTCGGCCCGCACCGAAGGGAACTGATTCATGGCACGCCTCAAGCGCGAAACGAATGAGACCCAGATCCAGCTGGAAGTCCTCCCAGGGGGAGACACCATCGACATCGAGACCGATGACGATTTTCTGAGCCACATGATCGTGACCTTCGCCCGCTACTCCGGGTTGAGCATCACGCTGCGGGCGACAGGCGATCTGCGTCACCACCTGGTCGAAGACGTCGCCATTACGCTGGGCTTGGCGATCAAGGAAGAGATCGCCGCACAGGCCGAGCGCTTCGGGTCCGCCACCATCCCGATGGACGACGCGCTGGTTCGCGCCTCGATCGATGTGGGCGGCCGGGCCTGGTACGAAGGCCCCCTGCCTTCGCCACTCTACCAGCACTTCCTGCAGGCACTGGCCGTGAACATGGCCGCCACCCTGCACGTGGTCGTGGACCGTGGCACCGACAAACACCACGTGGTCGAGGCGGCCATCAAGGCCACCGGAATGGCGCTGCGTCAGGCCATGCGGATCGGCGACACCGTGTTCAGCACCAAGGGCGCGGTGGCGGTGGAGTGGGGGGAGATTGATGAGTCGTTCGATGACTGATCCTGACTTCAGCACCCCCAGTTCAAGGGGTTCACTCCGGAATCGGGCGAATCCATGAACGTTTCGGCCCGCCCCGGAACACGCATATGACGACAGCTGCGACCCCAGTGTCCGGCGCGCTCAAATCCCGCGTCATCGTCTGTCTGGATGTGAAGGATGGCCGCGTGGTGAAGGGCACCAACTTTGTCGGGCTCCGCGACATGGGCGACCCGGTCGAACTGGCGGCCCGCTACGAGGCCGAGGGCGCCGACGAGATCTGCTTCCTGGACATCTCCGCCACCAGCGAGGCACGTGGCACACTCCTGGAAACTGTGCAGCGCACCGCCGAGGTGCTTTTCGTGCCGCTCACCGTGGGCGGCGGGGTTCGGACGGTCGACGACATCGGTCCACTCCTGCGGGCCGGGGCCGACAAGATTTCGGTAAACTCCGCGGCGGTTCGGAATCCGGAGCTGATCAACGAGGGGGCCCGCCGTTTCGGGGCGCAGTGCATCGTCGCCAGCATCGACGCCGCACGTCAGGAGGATGGCACGTGGCGCCACTACACTCACGGCGGAAAGACTCGCACGGATCACGACGCCGTTGAGTGGGCCGCCGAACTGGCTGAGCGAGGCGCCGGGGAGATCCTGCTGACTTCGATTGATCGTGACGGAGTCCGCGGCGGCTACGATCTGGAACTGACCCGGGCCGTTTCGAATCGTGTGAGTGTGCCAGTGATCGCATCCGGTGGGGCCGGCTCTGCCGCACACCTGGGGGACGCGTTTACCGAGGGTGGGGCGTCGGCCGCGCTCCTGGCAGGCATCCTCCACGAAGGTCTGACTACGGTCGGCGAACTCAAATCCGCTCTCGCGGGATGGGGACTCGACGTCCGCACTTCCGCACCACCGATGACTATTTCATGACCAACCGCAGAATCGAATCTGATCAGCTCGAAGCTCTGGCCTGGAACGACCAGGGCCTCATCCCCGTCATCGCTCAGAGCGTGCAGGACGGCGGAGTGCTGATGATGGCGTGGGCCAACCGCGAGGCCCTGGAGCTGACTTTTCAGACCGGGCTGCTGCACTTCTGGTCGCGCTCCCGGAAAGCGCTCTGGAAGAAGGGCGAGACCTCGGACAACACGCTTGAACTGATCTCGCTTCACGCAGACTGTGACGGCGACACGCTGCTAGCCCTGGTGGTTCCGGCGGGGCCGGCCTGCCACACCGGTGAGGAGACCTGCTTTGGCGAACTGTTCGATCCGGGTGATGCCGTACCTGACCCGACGCCCGCGGGAACCGAGTTGGTCGAAGACGTTGGCGCCCCGAGTGGCTCTGACGAAGCGGCCGCCGCCGAGTCCACCCTCCCAGCCGTCTTTGCCCGTCTGCTCGCACGTCAACGCGACCGACCCGAGGGGAGCTACACGGTCAAGCTTCTGGATGATGAGAACCTGCGGATCAAGAAGATCGGAGAAGAGGCGGCCGAGCTGATCCACGCTTTGACTCGCGGCGAGAAGCAGCGCGCTGCCGAGGAAGCGTCAGATCTGATCTACCACACGCTGGCGGCCCTGTTGGCTGAGGGCGTCACGCTCAATGACGTCCTGAGGGAGTTGGAGTCGCGTCGTTGACCCCGGGTCGGGGCCAGAGCAAGCTCCCGGGTGAGGGGCTTACACTTTCCCGGGCTCGACGGGAGTTTCAAGTTCACTTGATCGCAATCAGTCTTCCCAAAGCCGGCACTTCGTGAGCGCACCTGTCCTTCAGGAAGAGGAAGCCCTCGGCAAAGCGTACGACGCTCAACTGATGCGGCGGCTGCTCACCTATCTGCGGCCGTATCGCCTTCATGTGAGCGCCGCGATCGTACTCCTGGTCGGAGCTTCGGCCCTGGCGATTGCCGGCCCGTGGCTTACCCAGCAGGCCCTCGATCGCGCGATTCCCGACGGCGATGGACGGTTTCTGGCCATCCTGACCATTGCCTACATGGGCACTCTGGTCGGCGCATTTGTGCTCCAGTATCTGCAAGGGCTCCTGACCACATGGTTGGGCCAGTCGGTCATGTTCGACCTGCGCCGCGAAATCTTTCGCAAATTTCAGGAACTCGACCTGAAGTACTTCGATCGGAATCCGGTCGGCCGATTGATGACGCGTATCACCTCGGACGTCGAGACGCTCAACGAGCTGTTCTCATCGGGGCTGGTCACCGTTTTCGGGGACGTCTTCACCCTGTTCTTCATTGTCGGGGCGATGCTGCTGCTGGACTGGCAGCTGGCCCTGGTAACCTTCACTGTGCTGCCCTTCGTCGGCTACGCCGCCTTCCTGTTCAGAGGCCGGATCCGGGATGCCTACCGCGACATCCGTGTGCGCGTGGCTCGCATCAACTCGTTCATTCACGAACGGATCACGGGCATCCGGGTGGTACAGCTTTTCAATCGCGAGTCCGCCGACATGGCTCGCCATGAGGCGTTGAATGACGACTACCTGGACGCTCATCTGCGCTCCATCACGTACTATGCGCTCTTCTTTCCGATCATCGAATTGTTCACCGCGATCGCTCTGGCCCTGATCATCTGGTCGGGCGGCGGACGCATCCTGACCGACACGATCACCATCGGAATTGTAGCCGCGTTTCTTCAGTACGCCCGGCGCTTCTTTCGTCCCATCCAGGATCTCTCAGAGAAGTACAATCTGCTCCAGGGTGCGATGGCTTCGTCGGAGCGGGTGTTCAAACTCTTGGACCGCGAATCCGAGGTGCTTGACCCGGAATCACCCTTGGCACTGCCCCAGCCCCCCGCCGGCCGCATCGAGTTCGATCACGTCAGTTTCGCCTACGGCAAGCGCGATAGCGGCGAATGGGACTGGGTGGTTCGTGACGTATCCTTCGTAGTTGAGCCTGGGCAAAAGGTGGCGATCGTCGGGCATACCGGGGCGGGCAAGACCACGATCATCAACCTGCTGATGCGCTTCTATGATCCGCAGATGGGAGAGGTCCGGGTCGATGGGGTGCCGGTCTCGCAGGTCCGGCGCCACGATCTTCGCGAACGGATCGGCCTGGTTCTTCAGGACGTGTTCCTCTTCAGCCGCGACGTGGCCTACAACATCCGGCTCGGAAAGCCCGATGTAAGCGCCGAGCAGATCAGCGCAGCCGCGGACGAAATCGGGGCAGCTCCATTCATCGATCGGCTGGAGAACGGTTACGACCAGGCCCTGGGTGAGCGCGGCGCCTCATTGTCAGTGGGCGAACGGCAGTTGATCTCCTTTGCCCGGGCCCTCGTGTTCGACCCACCCGTCCTGGTTCTGGACGAGGCCACCTCCTCCGTCGACTCCGAGGTCGAAGAGCGAATCGAGCAGGCAACAGACCGGCTCATGGAGGGTCGGACATCCATCGTGATCGCCCACCGTCTCTCGACGATCCAGAACGCGGATCGCATTCTGGTGATGGATCACGGTCGGATCTGTGAAGAAGGGACTCATGCCCAGTTGTTGGCCGCAGGCGGGCACTACGCGCGCCTGCATCAGCTCCAGTTCGTGGCACAGGATTCCGCGCGCTGACCGGGCAGGGTCTCTGATCTGTGTGGAACTTAAACCTCACAATGGCATATACTTACAAGCGCAGCTACTGAGTGGCGCACGATTCACACTTCTGAGGAGTATGCCATTACTACCGAGATCACTACACCGCATCGTGCCGAGTTCACCGAGCAGATGGAAACGCGTTTCGAGTCACTGACCCGCGAGTTCAAGGAGCTCGAAATCGCCCAGATGAAGAAGGGTGAGATCGAAGCCCGCCAAAAGCTCGACAAGGCGAAGCAGTGGGTCGCGAAGACTCGATCCGACTTCCGGAAGGAACTGGATCGGGCCGGCGAGGTGAGTGATCAGGCGTGGACGGAAGTCAGTGAAACACTCAGGAGTGCATGGACCGAGATGAAGGAGTCCGTGGAACGCGCCCGCACCGAGTTTGACGGTGCCGAGGCCGAACGTCCGGACACGGAGTCGGGAAAGACCTGAGCCCGGCCCAGGTTCAGGAAAGGCCCGCCGCAGAGTTCTTGCGGCGGGCCTTTTTTGTGCAGACCCGGTCTGATCAGTTGGGGGAGGAGCCCGCTTTGGTCGTGTCGCGGACCACCGTCGAGGAGTCGACGACCCTCCCGATCGAGTCGACAGTGATCATTACGGAATCGGGCACCACCGCGGCCGGGTCCACCTCGCCCAGCGCCTCAAAACGCTTCGACACCGGGACGACCTTTCCTCCCACTCGCATCAGGGGCTCCTCGGCAAAACCACCCACGGGCTCGAGGGCCTCGACGGTGTAGCGGGACCCGGGATTCCACAGGATCCACTCCTGAACCCCGGCGTCGTAGGTCGCCTGAATCTGCGCCCGGACCTCCGGTGCACCGTATCGGGGCGCCCCCAGCGTGAAGTCCTGGAGCCACGGAATGACCGACCCACCACCCTCAACTGCCTGCGACCGCTCACGCGCATCGCGCATCGCCCCCCGCACCATTTCATAGGGATGAGCATTCGGCGCTGCGATGCCCATGTTGCCCGGCCAGTAGTGACTCGGGTAGACCATCGGCAAGGCGGCATCGACCTGGTCGATGAAGGACTCCCACACTTGGCCAATCCCGACGTCGTGGCGGATCGAGGTCGTCATCCCGAAAACGTCGACGGTCATGCGGACGTCCATCCCAAGGTTCGCCAGTTCTTCCCTCGCGTAGCCAAGGAACGCTCGGATCGCCTCCTGGCGTGTGCCCAGCGAATCGCCGGGGAATTCGGCCCTCGCCAGGTCGGACTGCGTCGCATCGGGAAAGCGGACGTAGTCCCACTGGATCTCAGGAAAGCCCATTCGGGCGACTTCCTTCGCCAACTCGACGTGGTAGTCCCACATTCCCCTGTTGTACGGGTTGAGCCAGACGAATCCCTTGGAGTCGACCCAGACGCCACCCGCCGTGTCCTGCACAGCCAGTTCGGGTCTGGCGGCGATAAGGATCGGATCCTTGACGATCACGATTCGCGCGATGGGCCAGACGCTGTCCGCCTCAAGCCTCCTGAGCAGCCCGGGCAGGTCTCGAATACGGAGTTCTCCGAGGGCCCCGACCGAGTCGACCTCGGGAATCGCAGACCGATGACTCACGAATCCGGTGGCGTCCTTGATGTCGATCACGAAGCTGTTGATCTCCGTGGTCCGCGCCACCTCGAGCATGTCCCCAACCCGCCGAGTTGAACCCGCGTTCCAGGCGTTCAGATAGACTCCGCGAACGGCCTTGGGGCGGTGGAAGCTCGGGCGTGGAGTCCCGCCGGCCAGGAAGAACGGGCCGGCCGGTCGTCCTTGCGCAGCGTCGACGGCCTGCGAAGGGTTGGCGAAGTCACCGCGCGGCTCCTGTCCCGCCATCGGGCCGATTCCTCCGATCGAGTCGCCCGCGAGCGCGACACGAGTTGAGTCGGCAGGCGCGGACGCCGAATCTGGGCCGGCGGACTCGAAAGGAGCTCTCCCCAGATCGCGATCCACGGGCTCGCCGCAGGCCGACACCAAAAGGAGCAAGGCTGAAGCCACCGCGGATACCAGCGGTCGTCGTGCAATTCTCGGCCGAAGTTGTGTCATACGGAGCGTGGCACTCGTGCTATCGGTCATCATCGCGTGGGGCTGAGCAATATCCCTAGACCTCTGTGATCGGCCGGTGGCCTGATTCTTCCTCAATAGCCCTCGATCGACGGATCGACGTCCGCACGCCAGCCGAGTACGCCGCCCGTCAGGTTGACCGCCCCCGAAAAACCCATGCTCATCAGCAGCTGGGCCACAGCCTGACTCCTGGATCCGGAGCGGCAGTAGATGATCACCTCATCGTCTCGGGGAATCTCCGACATTCTGGTCGCGATATCGCCAACGGGGATTCGCAGCTGCCCCGACTCGGGAAGGTCGGCGATCTCTCGCTCGAAGGGCTCCCGAACGTCAACGAGGACGGGCGTGTCGCCGGCGTCCATCCGGGCCTTGAGCTCGGTAGCGGTGATGACGGACACGCCGGGGGGTGATGAGTTATCCACTGACTTCTACCTGTTCGAGGTGTGGCTCTGCGACAAAATGCTCAGGAGACCGTCGGCCGAGGTCCGCGCTGCACCCGAGTGGCGGTCAATATAACGCCCCGCTGATTCTCCGTCGGAGGCCCTCTGCTCGGGATCACCAAGCCACCCCGCAAAGACCGCCGCGAGTCCGTCGGCGTCCTGCACGGACCGTACCCCCCCCTCCTTCAGCATGTCGATCGCCGCGGCGGACGAGCGGTAGTTCGGGCCAACCACGGTGGGGATCCCCGCCGCCGCCGGTTCGAGCACGGAGTGGAGACCCGCCGAACCAAAGCCGCCTCCCACGTACGCCACCGTGCCGATCGTGTAGAGTCCGGCAAGAACGCCGACCCGGTCCACCACGATCGCATTCGCCTCGCCCACCGCACCGTCGGCTTCGACCTCCGCCAACGTCGCGACTCGCCATCCATCGGCTTCCAGTCCTTCAATGAGGGGGTGCGTATGACCGGGAGTGGGTTCGTGAGGTGCGATGACAATTCGGAGACCGTCCGTCTGATCCCGGGCGGCCCGCAGAGCCGGGCGGAGGCGCACTTCGCACTCCCCCCACGTCGAGCCGGCCACGACCGTCGGCGCCGAGGTCGCGTGAAATGGAGCCAGCCAAGGCGCCTGTGGGTCAGCCGTTCTGGCTCGGCGGACCGCGGAATCAATTCCCGGATCCCCGGTGACCGAGATCGCCGCGTCCTGAGCTCCGATACTTCTGAAGCCCTCCGCATCCGCCTGCCCGATCGCCTGCACGGCAGCCAATTGTGAAAGAGGCTGCCGCAGGATTGACCGCGTCGGCCACTTCAGCCGCGAGGAAGTCTCGGGCAGCGTGGCGGCCGTAAGCGCCGTCGGGATGCGGGCGGCAGTCGCGGCCCGCACCAGATTGGGCCAGATCTCGGTCTTGGTGAACACGATCGCCGATGGCCGGACTGCGGCGAGCACACGCCGCCAGTTGCCCGGAAGGTCCCAGGGCAGATAGCCGTGGAAGTCTGCGGGCATCGACGCGGCAAGCTTCTCTGCACTCGGCGAAAAGTGGGTGAAGACCCACTGCGCGTCAGCGAGCAGTTCCCGTGCTTCCTCAAGAACGGCCCTGGCCTGGAGGCCCTCTCCCACCGAGGGAGCATGGAACCAGATCAACGGGCGGGACGGATCACGGCTGGCGACGCCCCAATCGCAAAGTCGAGCTACGGCGTCCCGTCGCGCTCGGATACTGCGCGCCACCTTGCCGTCCCCGATCGCAGCTACCGGCGTCGCTAGATGCGCGGCATGCAGGGCGGTGGTGTAGACGATCCGGGCAAAGTCGGGGACTGGCATGGCTGAGGATATGGCATCTCGATCCCTACCGGGAGGGTCAATGCAACCCTGTGCGGCCAGGCGCCCTCGACGTCGGCGGCCCGCCGCCCCCGCCCTCCACCCTCGAACGGTACCCTCATGCGTTGAGCGATCGAATGGCGGGTTGGGCACTTGATGCCGCGGCCCGCCGCCCCCGCCCGCCACCCTCGAACGGTACCCCCGCGCGTTGAGCGATCGAATGGGTCGTTGGGCCTCGTCGGGCGTCCGGGACTGGACCTGCCACCCCGGTCTGGTGGTAGGTTGAACCCATGAGCGACTCCACCTCCTCAACGGATTCGGGCCCCCCAACGGCCTCGAACGGCCCTGCGGACCCCGCCGCCCCGCCCCGCGCCGGGCGCCTCAGGCGCTTGATCGCACCCTCGGCCGCCCTCCTGCTCCTCGCAGTCGCGGGCTCCACGTTCACGGCCTGCTCGCCGATCTATGTGATCCGCGCCGGTATTGCCGAAGCGAAGATCCTGGCCGGCCGCCGACCCCTGGTCGAGGTGATCGCCGACCCGGCCACGGACCCTGGCACCCGCAACACGCTGATCTTGGTCCGGGAAGCCCGCGCCTTCGCCATCGAAAAGTTCGGCCTCAATGCGGGCGACAGTTACACCAGCTTCACGCAACTCGAGTCAGACACGCTGGCGCTGGTCCTCAGCGCGGCCTATCAGGACCGCCTTCAGGCGCGCACCTGGTGGTTCCCGATCGTTGGTCATGTCCCCTACCGGGGCTTCTTTGACGAAGACGACGCTCTGGAAGAGCAGCTGGATCTGGAACGGGACGGATACGACACCTGGCTGCGGCCGACCTCTGCCTTCTCGACCCTGGGCTGGTTCGCCGACCCCCTGCTCTCGAGCATGCTCTACGCAGACGAGGTGGAAGTCGTCGAGACGGTTCTGCACGAACTCAGCCACAACCACCTGTTCGTGCCCGGCAGAGTCAGGTTCAACGAGAGCTTCGCCACCTTCATCGGCAGGACCGCGGTTACGGAGTTCTTCTGCACTCGCGACGGCGGCGGGCCGAACACGTTGAAGTGCTTGCGGGCGCAGGCCAGATGGCGGGACGCGCAGAAGTTCAGCGCCTTTCTGGATGTCGTCGTGGACGATCTCCAGGCGATCTACGGAGATTCCGCAACAACGTCGGTGGAAAAGGTCGCAGGGCGTGAGGCCGTCTTCGAGCAGGCACGCACGCGCTTCGCGGATGAGGTCCAGACCGACTTCGAGTCGCTCACCTTCGCATCGTTCCTGAGCACCCCGCTCAACAACGCGACCCTGCTCTCACGCATGCGCTACTACCATCGGCTTGGCGACTTCGAGGCGCTGCGAGAACGCGAGGGTGGGGTTCGGCAGGTGCTGGAATACCTGACCGCCGGCGCCAAGGCGGGCGGCGATCCGTTCGACCTGCTGCCTGGAAATAGTCGGGGTCCGTCCGGCGGCTAAATTCGACAGACGGGCCCATGATCCTTCTTGCGAGGTGCGCCGCTATTCGTATCGCAGCGCCACCATGGGATCGACCTTCGAGGCGCGACGTGCGGGCAGGTAGCCCGCCACCCCGGACACCGCACTCATCACCACGACCGTGAGGCCGATGACCAGCGGGTCGGTGTCATCCATTCCGAACAGAAGTGATTCGGCCAGACCGCCCAGGAAGATCGCCGCCCCGACACCCAGGATCGCACCCACGACCGTCATCCCGGCGACCTGGCGCATGACCATTCTGGTGACCTTCTGCCCACCGGCCCCCAGAGCCATCCTGATTCCGATCTCACGAGTCCTCTGAGCGATCGCGTAGGTCAGAACTCCGTACAGACCGACTGCGGCCAGCAGCGTGGCAAGCATCGCGAAGGCACTCGCGAGCGTCCCGATCAAGCGATCGATCGTGATGTTCTCCTTGATCTGGTCCTCGAGCATTCGCATGCCCTCGATCGGCAGATTCGCATCCATCGCAGCGACCTCCCTGCGAATCGCAGGAATGACGGTCTGGGCATCACCGGCCAGCCTCACATAGAAGTTCATGTTCTGGAGGGCGTCGTCCTGGCGATAGGGAAGAGCGAACACCGACGGCACATCATCCTTCACGTCCGAATACTTGGCGTCCGCCACGATGCCGACGATCTCCATGTCCAGTTCATCGGCATTGGACCCTCGGGCCATTCTCTTGCCGACCGCATCGCGCGGATCCAGTCCAAACTTCCGTGCGAACGCTTCATTGATGATCGCCACAGGGGCCTCCCCCAGGACGTCCATCTCGGTGAACTCGCGCCCCGCCAGAAGCGGGATCCCCATTGTCGAGTAGAATCCGGGACCGACTTCCGTATAGCGGGAATTGGCGTCCACTCCGGGCTCCCACAGGAAGCCTTCCACCGAGGCGTCGTTACCCCAGCTGTTTCCGGCAAGGACGCCGACGATTGAGGCGGTGACGGCTCTGACTCCAGGAATGGCGGCCAGCCGTTCCTCGGCCTGCACGAACAGGTTGAGCGTTTCCTCGGACCCGTAGCCGTTCAGACCCGGAGCAATGGCAAACTGCAGCACGCTCTCCGGCTCCAAACCCAGGTCGACCTGGGAGATGTTCGACAGGCTGCGCACGAACAGGCCGGCTCCGACCAATAGCGCCATCGACAGCGCGATCTGCGCCGTCACCAGAACGTTGCGGAAACGGGTCGCGGCTCTCGCGTCAGATCCCTTCCCGGAGCCGGCCCGGATCAAGGTCGCCAGGTCGGTTCGGGTGGCGTGCACGGCCGGATACAGTCCAAAGAGCAGACCTGTCCCGATGGAGATCACGGCGGTGAAGCCCAGCACAGCCGGATTCATCCCGACTCCCATCACGGCGAAGGCCTCCGATGGCAGGAACCGCCCGAGGAGCTTGAGCGTGAACACCCCAACGACCACACCTGCCGTCCCCGCAGCCAGGGCCAGCATCATCGATTCGAGCATCAACTGCCGGAGCAACTGACCCCGGCTGGCTCCCAGGGAACCGCGAACCGCCATCTCGGTCCCGCGCGCAGCCCCTCGGGCCAGGAGTAGATTCGCGATGTTGGCGCAGGCGATCAGTAGTACCAGCCCCGTAATCCCCATGAGCAGGCGGAAGGGCGTCTCGATTTCCGCGTGAGTGTTGCTCTGCCCGCGCCATCCTTCTGAAAGCACAATCTGCTTGGCTCTGAAGTCCGCCATCCGGGCTTCGGTCATCCCGGTCTGGAGCGGAGCGTCGACTTCCTGAATCACGCCGGAGTAGTAGCCATTCATCTCCTCGGCAGCCTGCTCCATGGTCGCCCCGGGTGCCAGGCGGGCGAACGCGTACGCCCAGTAAGATCGACGGTTCTCAAAATCGTCGAACCATGGATGCATCACCGCGCGCATCGTCATCGGGACAAACACGTCAGGGTCGTTCCCAAGGACCGTTCCCCGGAATCCCTGCGGGGTGACTCCGACCACCGTCATGGACTCGCCATTGATGATGATCGTGCGGTTCAGAACCTGAGGGTCACCACCAAGGTCGTTCTGCCAGTAGTCGAAGTTCAGGACCGCCAGATAATGCGCGCCGATCTCGGCATCGTCAGCAGGACCGAACAGCCGCCCTAGTGCGGGCTGAATACCCAGGGTCGGGAAGTAGCCGCCCGTCACCTGCAAACCCTCGCCGCTGGTGGTGGTGCCATCGAAAGCCAGATTCGCGCCGAAGGACACATGGCCCGCGAAGCCCGCCAGCGAGGCGGCATCCAGCGACTCGAGCCCCCGCAACATCGGATAGCTGAGAACCGCATCGCACCCGCCAGCCTGTCCGCACGACTGAGAGCCCGGGTTGGGCCCCGGCATGGTCAGGTTCACCAGACGATCCGGTTCCTGGACCGGGAGCGACCGCAGCAGCATCCCGTCCACCAGGGAATAGATGGCCGCGTTCGCACCGATTCCGAGCGCGAGCGACAGAATCGCGATCCCGGTGACGAAGGGAGTCCGGATCAGACTTCTAAAGGCGAGCTTCAACTCACGCATGGATACTCCAACACAGTTCTGGTGGCAGCTTCCCGACAACGGACGAGACGCCCCACTCTAGACGGTCAAAGTTGCCTTCAGGTTGCACTCCTCCTTCGCGGGATCATCCGAGAGGGGGTTACAGACGGGCCGAATCACGTCGGTAACTGGGCCAAGACAGGCCGACAGAAGGGGCGGACTTGGGTCCGGTTGGCTCAGGGTTTAGCTTTTGCACTTGCCTTTTACACCCATGAAGCACCCGCTGGGGCCCCCGATGGACAACGAGATTCGCGGCTACACCCCGTCCGAAATCGAAAAAAAATGGCAGGCTCGCTGGGATGAGCGCGGTACCAACCGCTTCACTCTGGAAGAGCTGCGCACGGCCGAGAATCCGTTCTTCAATCTGATGATGTTCCCCTATCCCTCTGCGGAGGGGCTGCACGTCGGGAACATCTACGCCTTCACTGGCGCGGATGTATATGGCCGCTACCAGCGGCTGCTGGGACGGGACGTCTTTGAGCCGATTGGGTTCGATGCGTTCGGGATTCATTCCGAAAACTTCGCCATGAAGGTCGGGACGCATCCGATGGACCTGATCCCCCGCAATGTCCGCAACTTCACGCGGCAGCTGAGGCGAATGGGCGGGATGTTCGACTGGGAGCACACCGTCGACACCACCGACCCGTCCTACTATCGCTGGACGCAGTGGGTCTTTCTGCAGCTGTTCAAAGCGGGACTGGCCGAGCGAAAGGAAGCACCGGTTAACTGGTGTCCGTCATGCATGACCGTGCTGGCCAACGAGCAGGTTGTGGGCGGGCTGTGTGAGCGGTGTGACACCCCGGTGGAGCAGCGCCGAATTGCTCAGTGGTTCTTCAAGATCACCAAGTACTGTCAGCGACTGCTGGACAACCTGGACACGATCGACTGGTCCGAGACGACCACCAAGGCGCAGCGGAACTGGATCGGTCGGAGCGAGGGCGCCGATCTGGCCTTCCCGCTGATTGATGGCGAGGGTGCTGATGGCCCGCCCACCACGGTCGATCCGCTGACGGTGGCCAAACGCGATGAAGACCGGATGATCCGTGTCTTTACCACGCGGCCCGACACGATCTTCGGAGCCACCTTCATGGTTGTGGCGCCGGAACACCCTCTGGTCGATCAGTTGACCACTGATGGGCAGCGCGCAGCTGTCGAGAAATACCGCACCGAGGCGGCTGCCAGTGACCTGGTGTCGCGACAGAAGACCGACAAGGAAAAGACTGGCGTATTTACGGGCGGCTACTGCCGGAATCCCGCGACCGGCCAGCCCATTCCGGTGTGGATCGCCGACTACGTCCTGATCAACTACGGCACCGGCGCCATCATGGCGGTCCCCGGCCACGACGAGCGCGACTTCGAGTTCGCGAAGAAGTTCGAGCTGGACATCACCCGCGTCGTAGCCGGTGAAGACGAGGCGGCGGCGGGCGATGGCATCCTGGTCAACTCCGCCCAGTTCGACGGCCTGAACAAGGCGGACGCGATTCGCTCCATCACCGAGTGGCTGGCCGAGCGCGATCTGGGCGAACTGCAGATCAACTACCGCCTGCACGACTGGTGCATCTCTCGGCAGCGCTACTGGGGACCGCCGATCCCGATTATCTACTGCGAAAAGTGCGGTCCGGTTGCGGTCCCTGAAGATCAGCTGCCGGTCATCCTGCCCCGGGTCGAGGACTTCCGGCCTGACGACAGTGGGATCTCCCCGCTCGCGCGCGTAGCAGAGTGGTACAAGACCGAGTGTCCGGAATGCGGTGGCGCAGGCCGTCGCGAAACCGACGTGTCCGACACCTTCCTGGACAGTGGTTGGTACTTTCTGCGCTACCCGTCCACGGACTTTGATGATCGGCCGTTCGATCCGGAGATCACCAAGCGATGGTTGCCGGTCGACACCTACACCGGCGGCAACGAGCACGCGGTCCTGCATCTGATGTACTCGCGCTTTCTGACCATGGTGCTGAAGGACCTGGGGCACCTGGATTTCGAGGAGCCGTTCTCGAAATTCCGTGCGCACGGATTGATCATCCGAAACGGCGCGAAAATGTCCAAGAGCAAGGGCAACGTGATCGTGCCGGATCCCATCATTGACCAGCATGGGGCCGACACCTTCCGCACCTACTTGATGTTCCTGGGACCGTTCGCAGAGGGTGGCGATTACCGCGACGAAGGGATCGAAGGCCCGCGAGGCTTCCTGGCCCGCCTTTGGGGCGCCGCCATGAACGCCGAAGATCGTCCGGCCGATCCGGACGTAGAACGCAAGCTGCACCAGACTATCGATCAGGTGACTCAGCAGCTGGCCGAACAGGGATACAACACGTCCATCGCTGCCATGATGGAGTACCTGAATGTGGTCCGTGCCGGAGGCCGTACGCCGACCCGTTCCGAAGTGGAACCGCTGGTCGTGATGGTGGCACCTTTTGCGCCTCATATGGCCGAAGAGCTGTGGGAGACCTTTGGGCACGAAGGGTCGATTTTCGACGCCTCACCCTGGCCCGCCTTTGATACCGACAAGGCTGCCGAGTCTTCAGTTGAGATCGCGGTGCAGGTCAACGGAAAACTGCGCGGCACTATCGTACTGCCGATCGATTCGGACCTGGCATCCACTGAAGCCGCAGCGCGGGCCGAAGAGAATGTTGCGCGTCACCTGGAGGGCACGACTCCACGGCGCGATCCGATTTTCGTCCCGAACCGAATGCTCAATTTTGTTGTGAAGTGACGCTGTTTCGACACGAGAGATGCCCGATGCGACCATCTCTGCACCCACTCCGTCCAACCGCCCCGATTGATGACTGACCTGGAACAGCTGTGCATTGATGCCGTCCGCGTGCTCTCCATGGACGCCGTTCAGAAGGCAAACTCCGGTCATCCGGGTACGCCCATGGCGCTGGCTCCCCTGGGCTACGTGGTCTGGACTCAGCACCTGAAGCACAATCCTGCGAATCCGCAGTGGCTGGACCGCGACCGTTTCGTGCTGTCGATTGGTCATGCTTCGATGCTGATCTACTCGATGCTCCACTTGTCGGGCTACGAGCTCTCCCTCGACGACATCCGCAACTTCCGTCAGATGGGCTCGCTCACCCCGGGCCACCCGGAAGTGGGGCACACGGCCGGAGTCGAGACCACGACTGGACCGCTGGGACAGGGGGTGGCCACCTCGGTGGGCATGGCGATCGCAGAGAGATGGATGGCGACCCGCTTCAACCGACCGGGCCATGAGATCGTTGATCACCACACGATCGTGTTCTGTTCGGACGGTGACCTCATGGAGGGACTCAGCCACGAGGCCGCCGAGATTGCGGGACACCAGAAGCTGGGCAAGCTGATCTGGGTCTTCGATGACAACGAGATCACAATCGAGGGCAGCACGAATCTCGCCAGCGTCACCGACCAGGCGAAGCGATTTGCAGGATACGGATGGCACGTCCTGCGGGTCGAGGACGGCAACGATGTGGCTGCGATCGACCAGGCCATGAAGGACGCGAAGGCCGAGACCCACCGCCCGACGCTGATCGTCCTGCGGACCGAGATCGCCTGGGGCGCCCCGACCAAGGCCGGCACTGCCGGAAGTCATGGAGCACCGCTCGGCGACGAGGAGATCCGGGGCACCAAGGAGTTCTACGGCTACCCGTCGCAGGAGCCCTTCTTCGTCCCGGATGAGGCGCGCGCCGAATGGGCCAAGGTCGCGGAGCGCGGAGCGGTACAGGAAGCCAATTGGCAAACCCGCTTCGATGCCTATCGGGCGGCCTTCCCTTCCGAAGCCGCCGAGCTTGAGCGAATGATGCGCGGCGACCTTCCGGATGACTGGGACGCCGACCTCCCCGTTCTCGACACGCCGGACGCGACCCGGAACAGCAGCGGCAAGGTGATCAACGCCATGGCCAGCCGGATCCTTGAATTCGTTGGCGGCTCCGCCGACCTGGGCGGTTCAAACAAGACCGACATCAAGGGAGGCGGCGACCTGCTCCCCGCCTCACCCTCGGGACGAATAGTTCACTTTGGTGTTCGTGAGCACGCCATGGGCTCGATCATGAATGGGATGTGGCTGCACGGTGGGCTCCGCCCGTTCGGCGGGACGTTCCTGATCTTTTCCGACTACATGCGTCCGGCCATTCGGCTTGCCAGCCTCATGAAGGTGCCGGCCACCTACGTCTACACGCACGATTCGATCGGATTGGGCGAAGACGGGCCGACCCATCAGCCGGTTGAGCAGCTGATGTCACTCCGGATGATTCCGAACCTCATGGATCTGCGCCCCGGTGACCCGGCGGAGACCGTGGTCCTGTGGAAGGAAGCCATGCGCCGCAAAGACGGGCCGTCCTTCCTGTCCCTGACGCGTCAGACCATTCCGGCACTTGAACGCGATGGGTCCGTTGAAGATGCAGCCCGTGGTGCATACATCCTGAATGAGGCTTCCGGTGGCCAGCCGGCCGTGGTGCTTCTCGCTTCGGGCTCCGAGGTGCACGTGGCGGTCGAGGCCCGCAGGCAGCTTGAGGAGTCGGGCGTCCCGACCCGTGTCGTCAGCTTCCCCAGCTGGCATCTCTTCTCTCGACAGGATTCCGCCTGGCGCGAAAACGTTCTCGGACCTCAGGGCGTGGTGCGGGTCTCAGTAGAGGCAGGCACGACGATGGGATGGGAGCGCTGGATTGGGCAGAACGGAGCCTCCACGGGAATCGACAGCTTTGGTGCGTCAGCCCCCGCCGAGGAACTCTTCGAGCATTTCGGCCTCAGCGCCGAAGCAGTAGTTAAACAGGTGCGGGGGTTGGTCGCCGGATAAGTCGGCCTCGGCTGCGGTTCGACGATCGGGTCAGGTCGTTGCAGTCTACAGGGGACAAGTGAGATCTCCCTCGGGCCCGGAAGGATCGAACCGGCGTAAGCTGCGGTCCTGGGAAGGAGGAACATCCCGATTGTGTTGGCAGCTCCGATACCCCAGACTCAATACCGTGAACAGTTCAGATTTTGCCGCCCCGACAGCGGCCACGCTCGACTCCGATCCGATGGACGATCGCAAGAGGCCCGATTCCGTCGAGTCCGGCGAGAGTCCTGCGCCAGCGCCTCAATCCCGTGCCCTCGGGTTGCCACTTGGCGAAGGTGAGCGGGTCCTGCTTGTGGACGACGAGGAGAACGTACGCAGAGTCGCCACCAAGCTTCTCGAGAAGCTCGGGTACGTCGTCCGTGCGGCTCAGGACGGGGAGGAGGCACTCGCCATCCTTGAGGGAGGGGAGCGTTTCGATCTGGTTTTGACCGACGTGATCATGCCCCGGCTCACGGGAATCGAAATGGCTGAGCGTATCCGCGCCTTCCTACCCGAGCAGAAGGTCCTCTTTACCTCGGGTTACACCGCGCGGCACTATGGGCAGGCCCCCGGTGAGCCACCGGAACCGTTCATGCCCAAGCCGTTCTCCATGGCGGATCTGGCGCAGAACGTTCGGTCAACCCTCGACGGCTGACTCACCCCACCTGGTGTGGTGTAACAAAGGTTCCCGAGCCACCGAGAGCGTCGAGGCGCCGGATCCTGGTAGGCGCCACGACGAGGGATAGCACCGCTATCCCGACTCGGGGCAACGAAGCAGGGCCGGATGCATCGGCGTTCGAATGGCCGAGACACTTTTGATACACCACACTAGTTCAGGCGGCAGCCAACTCGCGAGCAGCCTTGGGGAGAGAGGGTACACGATCAACGGTCGTGAGCCCGCGACGGCGGCGGCCGATCCGCCCATGCGTGCAGGCCGCAGCATCGCAGCCAGAGTACTCTGCCCAGTCCTTCCAGCTCTGACCGTGGCCGACGTTTCCATTGAACAGATAGTCGGCGGCGTGGGCCATCTCATGCACCATCGTGTCCAGGCGCATTCGACCATTTCCGGATAGCATGAGATCGACATTCAATGCGATCTCGATGACTGCGAGCTGACCGTTGCGGACGCCAGGCACCATCTGCCCGAGTCGCGATCGCATGCGATTGGAAAACCGTAGATAGACTCGCGACGGCAGAAGTCCATCGAAGCGCGTGACATTGAGATATCGATAGAGCTTCTGCAGATACACTCGCTGCTCTGGCGACCCGCAACAGGGTCCATCTCCGCGCACTACACGACCCTTTCGAGGAGCCCTGCGAAGTCGTGCGCTCCGAAGCGCGCGCTCCAAGGGAGGCCACGATCTGACTTCGGCAGCGGCCGTCGCAAAAGCACTGGAATGGCAGTGTCCCGATCGGGCGATCACAACGAACTGGCGGAGCAACGGCGGCGGCGCGTCCCCAAAGGCGTTGTGCAGATTCAGCACGGTACCGCCCCTGGTGAGGGACCAGATCGTGCTCCGATTGTCTCGCAGGCGCACCCGTTCTAAACGCTTTGCGCCATTGGCCCTGAGCCAGACGAGAATCTCGTTCTCGGTTCTCACGATTGAGTGAAACCCCTCCAAAGTCCTTGTTTCAAGCCACATTCCAAATATCGGATGGCCGCCACCCTCAGTTTCAGGGCCGTGGAATGCGTCCAACGCGGGCGCGAAATCCACCTACGGAGAATCACATCGCGGAGGCCGCCTCGCAATACAACCATATATGGTACTGTGGATGCTCCCTCGGTACCGGATATTGCGTCGGGATCGAGATTAAGATTGCGCGAAGCCAGACGGCACCTGACTATTCTCCTCGGGAGTCAGGGGGAATTCCCTGACAATTTCTCGATCATCAACTGTCTGCTCGGAGGGAACTCGCATGGCCGCTGCCAAGAAGGCTGCCAAGAAGACGGCCACGAAGGCCGCCAAGAAAGCCGCCAAGAAGCCCGTAGCCAAGAAGAAGGCCCCGGCAAAGAAGGCTGCCGCTAAGAAAGCTCCAGCCAAGAAGGCTGCCCCGAAGAAGGCAGTGAAGAAGGCTGCGCCGAAGAAGAAGGCTGCTGCCAAGAAAAAGGCCGCGCCGAAGAAGAAGGCTGCCGCCAAGAAGGCAGTGAAAAAGGCCGCGCCGAAGAAGAAGGCTGCTGCCAAGAAAAAGGCCGCGCCGAAGAAGAAGGCTGCCGCCAAGAAGGCAGTGAAAA
>JBDNHE010000065.1:0-3251 GCA_041688945.1 Gemmatimonadota bacterium
GGATAGGTGCCATCGGCCCTCGCGAGTCGCATTTCATCGAGCAGCCTCGAGAGTCGGAAGTAGCGGACACTGAGGCCGTGGCGGCAGGCATTGTGCCCAAGCGCACAGGCGAGGAAAGTCTTGCCAGTACCCGTGGCTCCGGTGAGGAGCGTGACTTGATGGTGTTGGATCCAGTCGCAGCCAGCGAGGCGAAGCACGACGGACTTGTCGAGGCCACGCGGAGATCGGAAATCGAGCTCTTCGATTGTGGCCGATGGGAGTCGGAGTTTGGCCTGGCGTAGGAGACGGGTCCTTCGGCGATTCTCACGCACCGTGCCTTCGCGTTCGAGGAGCAGGGCGAAGCGATCTTCGAAGGGAAGATCCTGGACGTCGGGCACACCGCGCTGTTCTTCGAGCGCAGCGGCCATACCGGTGAGGCTCAGTTCATGGAGCCGGGTGAGGGTCTGTTCGATCAGCATGGGTCAGTCCGCTGTTTGAGGATTCGTGTAATAGGAGCTGCCCCGCAGATTCTCATGCTGCTGGGGCAGGGCGAGGGAAGTCTGTGCTTCTGAGTCGGAGACCCGGTCGAGTCCATTCTTGAGGATCGAGTCGATCGTCCGGTAGCGGACTCCGCCGATCTTGAGAGCCACCTTGCAGGCCACCTCCAAACGCTCAGTGGAGTAGCGCTTCCCGAGGCGCATGATGCCGAGGCAGGGTCGGTAGCCCTGCTCGGGATGCGGTCGTTCCTCAAGGATGCGTGTGACGACGGTGGCGGTATTGGGCCCACTCTTCTCGGCCCACCGGATGAGACGCGAGGGTGTCCAATCGAGATGCTCGCTGTGGGCCTTGGGCCGGTGCGGCGGATGGGTCGTGAAACCGCCTTTGCGCCAGCTCCTCACGTGGGCAGCGATGCGTCGACCGTCGTGGAAGATCTCTACGGTGCGGGCGGCGAGCCGCACCTCGACCTGCTTCCCGACGAGCCGGTAGGGGACGCTGTAGAGGTGTCCATCGACCTGGACATGGTAATCGATGTTGACGCGGGCACTCTTGCGATCGGCAAACTCGTAGCGGGTGGCGGGCAACGGACCCAGGACCGGCTGATCGAGCGCCTGAAATAGGGACCGACGCGTGCCCTGGATCTTCTGAAATGGACGATCGTTGAGCGCGTCGAGCAGACGTCGCATTTCACGATTCAGCTCCGCCAGGCTGAAGAAAGTGTGGTTGCGTAGAGGGGCCAGCACCCAGCGCTCGACGATTTGTACGGCCGTCTCGACCTTCGCCTTGTCCCGTGGCTTCCGGGGCCGAGCGGGCAGCACCGTCGTGCCGTAATGCGTCGCGAGCTCCTGATAGGTCGGATTGATATCAGGGTCGTAGAGGCATGCGCTTTTTACCCCGGAGCGCAGATTGTCGGGCACGATGGCCTTGGATACTCCGCCCAGGAATTCAAACATCCGGACATGACTGGCCGTCCAGTCCACCAGACTCTGCGTCCAGGTCGCCTCGGCGTAGGTGTAGTTGCTCGCACCCAACGCCGCGACGAAGACCTGTGCCTCACGGACCTCGCCTGTCGCGCCGTCCACGACGGACACCGTGTGGCCTGCGTAGTCGACGAAAATCTTGTCGCCCGCCCGATGCTCCTGACGCAGCACCACATCCAGCGTGCCGCGCCACGCCCGGTACAGCTCGCAGAATCGACTGTAGCCGTAGCTGTCGTCGTGCACCGCCTTGTATTCGAGCCAGAGCAGCTCAAGAGTCACGCCGTCGCGGCCGAGCTCCTTTCGAACATACTCCCAGTCCGGCAGCGGTCTGGGTCGCAGCGACCGATCCAGCGCAGGGAAGAGCCGGGCCTCGATCTCACTTTCTGCCAACTCCATCGCAGCCGACCAGTCGAGGCCAGCCTCGTCCGCCCGCCGCCGATACCGACGTACCGTGCTACGTCCAACATTCAGGCTCTGAGCAATCACTCGGTCCGAATGACCCAGTGCACTCAGTCGAAGTACTTCCTTGAGCTTTCGCATGGACAACCGCTTCGCCGCCATTGCACCCCCCCGTTTGAATCGCTTCTACGAGGGGTCCAATTGACGGCCTAAGATTCAGGTTATCCAGCGCCTCCTTCGTGATCCCCCAGGGGTGGCCCACATCTGTCGGAATGACAGGTCCACATCCCTGGAATCCCCGGCCCACTTGCCTTGGAACGCGTGGCCCACTTCAATCGGAATGGGTGGCCCACTTGGAGCGGAATCCGCACGCTACGCCTCGTCGTCGTTCCTGCCCTGAACACACCGAAGACCCCTTCGCGCGGCCGCACCCCACTTCTTCAACAGCCTTCTAGAGCGCGTAGCGCGAACCTACGCGTACGGTGCGACCAGTGCGAAAATTTGTTAGACCGAATCCTTCCCTTTGAACCGCACCCCATCGAGTCCTTCAAAATCCGAGTCTTGTGTCCAAAGTACCGCGGCGTTCATCTGAGCTGTCGCGTAGATGATCGAATCCGCGAGCGGAAGCCGATGTGCGAGTCCGAGTTCAGCCGCGTGCATCGCCAGTGACTCGGTCAAGTCCACGACCCTTCCCTGTCGCATGATCGCTGCAGCTCGCAACGCCTCGTCTCGATTCGACTTTCGAAGTACCCACTTGTAGACCTCGAGAATGGCAATCGACGGAACCAACAGCTGTTCAGAATCGCGCAGGGGACGACCGAAGTAGGCAGCGTTTGGACCTTTCACGAAGTATTCGATCCACGCGGACGAGTCTATGACATTCACAGCCGATCAGACTCGCGATCGAAGTCGTTCTCAAGGCCTGCCAGGAAGCCCTTCATCGCCGTGATCGATTCGACGGGAACGAGCTCGATACGCCCACCCAACGCGAAAGCCTCAACCTTCTGGCCGGGCTCAAGACTGAGCTGATCACGCACGTCCTTCGGGATGACCACCTGAAACTTGCTCGAAACTGTCACGACAGACATTGCGATACTCCGATCGATGAGATAAACGTCTTACGATGATACTGCGCAATGTGAACGAAGGTTTCAAGTCCCGCCGTCCCGCCGACCCGTTTCGACTGTGCTCTAACGGTTCCATTTTCCCGCTAGCGCTCCACAAAAGGTCTAGAGCGCGTAGCGCGTACATTGTGACTAGTGTCGTGTCACTCATCGAATGTCGGATAGAGCCGAGATAGCTTGATCCTTGCGTCGGGGGTGGTGAAGCGCCAATTGAGGGTAGCGTTTTGATTGTCTCGGAATTCCTGCCATGCCTGGACCTCGCTGCGAACGA
>JBDNHE010000066.1:0-3586 GCA_041688945.1 Gemmatimonadota bacterium
AGGCGAAGGGCTCCCGGGCGCGGGCGTGCAATCGACATGAAGGTCGGCGGTTGTTTCATGGAGGTTGTCGGGGTCAGAATGGCGTTAAGATAGGGGGCCTGCCGCCTCCGGGCGACCAGCGGCGCAGCCCCACGACAAACCTTACCCCGATTCTGCTCCGGATGTCCCGTAACCCAGTCTATATCGCAAGCGACGTCCATCTGGGCGCGGTCCCCGACGAGGTCGAGGACGCCTTTCTCGGATTCCTGGAGCACGTGGCGGCGAACTCGCGTCACCTGATCCTGAATGGCGATCTCTTCGATTTCTGGTTCGAGTATCGGGACGGCCATCCCCCTGGATATGAACGGACGCTCGCCGCGCTCTCGCGCCTCACGCGTGACGGCATCCGCATTGATCTCCTGGGTGGGAACCATGACTGGTGGGGCGGCCGCTACCTGAGGGATGAGGTCGGGTTGAATCTCCATTTCAAGCCCCAGAGGTGGACGCTTGCAGGCCGCCAGTGCTGGGTGGGGCACGGAGACGGCGAAGGGCCCGGTGACACCGGCTACAAGATGTTGAGCGCGGTGCTGCGCAACCCGCTCTTTGTCTGGAGCTTCCAGCAGCTTCCTGTTTCCTGGGGCGGGCGCGTGGCGAAGCGGGTCAGCTCAACCCACGGCAAATGGCGAGCTCCCGATGAGTCCGAAATGCGGAACTCCAGACGGCTCCAGCGATGGGGCGAGTCGCTGCTTGCCGCGGAACCCGATCTGGCTCTCGTCGCCACGGGCCACACGCACGTGCCCCTGGTGGCGGAAGTCGCGCCGGGACGGTGCTACGTGAACAGCGGCGACTGGGTCCACCACCGGAGCTACATCAAGCTGGTCGATGGTGAACCTCCCCGGCTCTACGGCTGGGAAGACAGCCCGCTCAACGAGCGCGAAACCTAGAAGCCTGGCCGGCTAGCGATTCCCCAGCGGGATTCTAAGTCCGATCTCAACGCGATCATCTGCGGTCACCGCAAAGACCGGTCGAGCCGGAAAGTCCTGCAAGTGGGCCGATACGAAAGCATCGGCCCCGCTCAGGAGCACCAGGAAGATCCCCAGCGCCAACCAGTCTTCACGCTGCTGTTCCCGGGAACTCACAAGATTTCGCGGGCTGTCCAGGGTTTCGTCGGCCTCAAGGGCCGCGGCCACTTCGATGGGGTCGGTAATGTCATCTGCGGCAAGGCCGGCGCTCGCCTCATCCTCGCGAACGTCCAGCTGCCTTTGGGCCGATCCGAGACGACTGGCGATCCGCAGAAGCATCCAGGCCGTCCCTCCCTCTGCCGCTACATAAAAGGCACCACGAAGGTTGGATCCGATGGCGGCATGCCCCCACCCGGGAAGAGCCAAAGCCCGCAGGAACGCCCCGGTTGGTGTCACCCGTCCCGCCAGTGAATCAGGCACCGCGATCGGGCCGGCCACGGGAGCAGTCGGGATCGGAGCCTGCACTTGGGCTGCAAGCGCAGAAGCGCCCGGGCAGAAGCCCAACGTGATGACCAGGCAGAGGTGTCGGAGCTTCAAGGCTGAGTGAGATCCGGTTCGGGAGATGCGGCGGCGCTTGTGCCGTCCGTATACCTGTTACGCAGAGGTCGCGGTCCACATCGACCGGCCCGGATCCCGTACCTGGGACCCGGACCCGTCACATGTGGCGGGAACGTGTGGGAATCGAACCCACCAACCCGGGTTTTAGCCGGGCCAGCCGGTTTTGAAGACCGGTGGAGCCACCAGACCCCCTCCGCTCCCTCTGAGCGCCCGGAAGTTACAAGGTCGAGGCGGGCCCGTCACGCGGTTCCCGATACGGACTCCACAGCGTCCCCGGGAGTCGACTCCATGCTCACGCTGGCACCCTCCAGCGGAATCGTCAGCTGAAAACAGGCTCCCCCCGGTTTGCGGTTTACGGCTGTCAGATCTCCGCCCCAGCTACGCGCCAGGCGTCGGCAAATCGCCAGCCCAAGTCCTGTGCCCTCTCCTTCAGGCTTGGTGGTCACGAACGGATGGAAAATCGAATCGATGACCTCGGGCGCTATGCCACCGCCATCGTCTTGGACCTCTACACGCACCTTGCCGTCGATTGGAGGCAGCACGGCGACCTGAACCAACCCGCTCCCAGGCCCGTGACGGACAGCGTAAATCGCGTTCCCAACCAGATTAAGCAGCACCTGCTCGAACTGATCGGCCCGCACCGGGACGGTTCCCTCCCAACCGACCTCTGTGACAATTTTGATCACGGCCCCGGTCGACACCTGCTGGAGGCGCGCGACCTTGCGGGAGATCGTCGCGATTGCCGCACCTGATTCCGGCCCACGCACGCGAGAAAAGCCGAGCAGTTCCGCCACCAGTCCCTTAATTCGCTGGGACTGATCCAGGATGATCTCCAGACTCTCCGAGCTGGGGGAGTTGGGATGTGAATCGATCTCGAGGGAAGCATGGCCCATGATGACACTGAGCGGGTTGTTCAGCTCGTGGGCGACTCCTGCCAAGGCTTCACCCAGCGTCGCCAGCTTCGACTTCCGCTCAAGTTCTTCGGCCTGGTTGATTTCAAGAGATCGATCGCGGATCAGGACTTGCGAGCCCGTACCGCCGCGATCGGCCAAGACCTGAAGCTCCCCCCTCAGTGGGCGGGTTCCGGTCCCCGCCACGACTTCCATGCACCCGGCCCAAGGACCCTGAGCTCCAAGTCGCATCAGCTCCCCAGTAGCCGGGTGCTTGATGAGCTGGGACAGAGCGACTCCTTCGATTCCACCCACACCAAACAACCCCAGAGCAGCCTGATTTGCTTCCACCACCGTGTCGCTGGAATCCAGCCGAAGAAGCGCGATGTCCGCGGCATCGAAGAGCGAGTGATACCGCGCCGCCGAGTTCCTTGCGAAGAGGGCAACGCCGGCCACGAGAGTACCCACCAGGAGTGTCGCCGTAGTAAGGGCGAGAACGGTCTCATCGGGCGCCGCCGTGAAGAACCCAGCCCCCAGAATGGACTCGCCGGACGCGACGAGTGCGCCACTGGCAAGTAGTCCGATTGCCGCTCCCACCCGGCCACGATCAAAGGCGAGGAGGCCCACCGCCGGGACGTGGACGAACCAGAGGAGATGACTTGCGACGCCGACGTGGGGGAGCAAGAACGGGTGCAGAAGCGGCAACAGAAGAAATCCGACGGCGACGACCTCTTCTCGCTTCCCAAACTGGCGGCCCTTCATATGTCCTCTCAGTCCGCTGGATCAATCTGTCGATCTTCGGTCACTGATCGCCGCTCCTGGAGCTTACGGTCGACGATCAAGGTTGTTGGAGGCTGCCAATCCCGGGCTGATCAACTCTATATGGGGCTCCACAGACTCTCACACCCCCAACACGACGCGGCGGAAAATGGTGCCAAGGACGATCAGCCCGTGGACGCTATCCCGACTTGGGGCGGTCTTCGGTGTGTTCAGGGAAGGAACGACGACGAGGCGTAGCGAAAGCTACGGGGAGGAGGAGAGACGCAGCATGGACCACCGAACCCCCCTTCGCCCTTTGGACCACCGCTCACGCGGCGGTGCCCACGGGCGGCATGGGGCCATCTTCATCGTTGGACC
>JBDNHE010000067.1:0-128439 GCA_041688945.1 Gemmatimonadota bacterium
CGCCGTCCGAAGCCGACGCGGCGAGAGGCGGGCATTGGTGACCTGGCCATTCCGTTCCCATCCACGCTGGCGGGCCTCCAGCACCCTGGCTGCCACGACTGTCGACGACTCGCCGTCGATGGGGGTGGTCAGGCGGTCGAGCGGCACCGGCTGCACCGGCACGTGGAGATCGATGCGGTCCAGAAGGGGGCCGGAGACCCGGCTCCGATAGCGTTCGATCAGGGGGGGCGGACAGGTGCAGCGGTCCGCCTCCAGTCCAAAGAACCCGCAAGGACAGGGGTTCATGGCGGCAACCAGGATGAAGCGCGCGGGAAACCGGACATTGCCGTGCGCGCGGCCGAGCAGGATAGTGCCGGACTCGAGGGGCTCGCGCAGTAGTTCCAGCACGGATCGCCGATACTCGGGGAGTTCGTCCAGAAAGAGGACGCCGTTGTGGGCCAGACTGATCTCACCGGGTCGGATCGGCTGTCCACCTCCCGCCAGACCGGCCGGTGAGATCGAATGATGCGGGGCCCGGAACGGCCTTTCCTGGAGCAGACCTTCTCCGCACGCCAGAAGCCCGGCCACCGAATGAATACGGGATGACTCCAGTGATTCGGCCCGTTCGAAGGGGGGGAGAATGCCCGGAAGGCGGCTGGCCAGCAGGGTTTTGCCGCTGCCCGGCGGGCCAACGAAGATGATGTTGTGGCCTCCGGTCGCGGCAATCTCAAGGGCTCGGCGGGCGGACTCCTGCCCCTGAACGTCAGAAAGGTCGGGGGAGGTCGAGAGATTGGTGAGGCGGCTTCCCCTCTCTGCGCGTTCAGTTCCGGCTCCTGTTTCCGTACTCGCCACCCACTCAGCCTCACCCACCAGCCAGCCGCGAAGCGTCTCCAGATCGGGCGCAGCAAAAACGGCCGGCCCACCCACGGCCAGGGCCTCGCGGGCATTCTCCGGCGCAACCACGACGCGGGTACAGCCTGCCTCGCTCAGGCCCGCCACACGCGAAAGCACGCCCCGTACCGGGCGCACGGTGCCGTCCAGCCCCAACTCGCCCAGGAATCCCGTCCCGGCCACCGATCCGGGCTCCACGACGCCGGCCCCGACCATTAGCGCGACCGCCAGGGCGAGGTCGAGCCCGCTCCCCTCCTTGCGGACGTCGGCCGGTGCGAGGTTGATGGTGATTCGGCGGGGAGGAAGGGAGATGCCGAGGTGCCTGAGGGCTGCGACCACCCGCTCGCGGCCTTCTCTGACCGCGTTCTGCGGCAACCCGACCACGGTGAATGACGGCAGTCCCGAGGTGAAACTGGCCTCGACCGTCACAACGACAGGTTCGAGCCCCAGGACCGAGGCGGATTGGACATGAGCAAGCATCCACAACGCTGGCGCGTCCCGGAGGGCGCTTGGATGGCGGGTTGGGCCTGATACGCCGACACCGGTCGCCCGAGACCCGACCGAGGCCCGCCAGATCCTCGTGAGCCGACCATCTGGGGAGCGCCCCCGGAGCCGCATCTGAACGCCGTAGGGCCCCCGGTTGCCGTGACCTTCTCAGCTCAACGGCTCAAGCTCTCCGCCTGGGTCTCCGCGGAACGTGAGCGTCAGACAAACAGAGGCGGCCGGCGCAGATGGTGGTCCGTCGCGTCCTGATACGCCTTTGCCAGCCTCAGGGCCTGAGCGTCCTTCCAAAGGCCGCCGACGAACGAGAACGAAACCGGCGTGCCTTCCTCGGTGAACCCGCTCGGGACAACAGCCGCAGGATGCCCGGTCAGATTGGTCATCAGGAGCACGTCGCCGGCAAAGGAGGGCGTGATCATTACGTCGATGCCGTCCATGGCTGCGTGCATGGCCCCCATCACCATGGTTCGGACCCGGTTGGCCTGCAGGTACTCCACCGCCGGAATGAAGCGGGCCGTCCGGAAGCTGTTGGGCCAACTCCCCGCCGTCTGGCGGACAAGCTCATCGTCCGCGCCCGAGCGGGTCAACGAATCGAAGGCCGCCGACGCCTCGGCGTTGAGAATCACCCGGAGCGCCCCGAGCGGGAATGCATCCGGAAGCGCCATCGGAATCGGGGTCACCCCCAACGCCCTGATCTGCTCCAGGACCGTATCGTCAAAGCCGGCGTTGTTGCCGTCGCCCCCGAAGGACTCCGGGACGTAGCCGACGCGCAGGTCGGAAAGGGGCTGCCCGGCATCCCAGGGAAACGGGATGGTGCGTGCAGTTCTATCCTCGCCGTCCGCACCGTGAATGGCGTTGAGAACCAGGGCGCAGTCCTCGGCACTCCGGCTCATGGGTCCGAGCTTGTCCATGGTCCAGGAGAGCGCCATCGCCCCGCTGCGCGAGACCCGCCCGAAAGTGGGGCGCAGCCCCGTGGCACCGGTTCGGGTACTCGGAGACACGATGGACCCGAGGGTTTCGCTGCCGATGGAAAATGCGACCAGGCCCGCGACGGTGGCGGCAGCTGGGCCAGCGGACGAGCCACTCGACCCCTGCTCCAGATTCCACGGGTTCCGGGTGCGCCCCCCGTACCAGAAATCGCCCATGGCCAGCGCGCCGAGCGTCAGCTTGGCGACGAGAACGGCCCCGGCTGCGTCCAGCCGCCGTACGACCGTCGCGTCAAAGTCCAGACTCTGCGTCCGATAGGGGTTGGCGCCCCATGTGGTCGGATATCCCTGGGTGGCCAGAAGGTCCTTGGCGCCCCATGGAATCCCATGCAGAGGGCCACGATAGCGGCCATGTGCGATCTCGCGATCGGCCTCCCGGGCCTGGGTCAGCGCCCGTTCGCGCGTGATGGTGATCACCGCTTCAAGAGTCGGCCCGTGGCGCTCCAGCCGGTCGATGTACATCCGGGTGAGCTCCTCGGAGGACACCTGCCGGGTCCGGACCAGCTCCGAGAGCATGGTCACGGGCCAGAAGGCCACTTCCTCAAGGGTGCCTGGACGTACCACCCGCCCGGGCCGTGAGCGCCGGAAGGGACGGTCCTCAATGCCGTGCTCGGTGCCGGGCAGCTGAGGGTCAAAGTGGACCGCGGGCGCAACGTCATTGGGAATGGACTGCGCTCGGAGTGCCTCGTATGCCTGAAGATTGCCGTTGAGGCCGCGCAGCATCATGTCGCGCTCCTCATCGGTGAACTCCAGTCCGGCGACCTTTTCGGCTTCCGCGACAATGTCACGGGTGATCTCGACCTGCTGCGCCCGAGCCCAGAGCACGCCGGGGAAGAGCGTTCCGCCCAGCCCCAGTGCCGTGAAGTAGGCCATGAAGCCGCGACGATCGAGTGATGAGGACGTGGATTCGACGTTCATGGCTGCGCTGCACTCCATTCCGGGAACACTTGAACTGACTGCGGGTCAATCACAGTTGAAGGTGCGAGCGCCTTTTCGGCAACTCCGGCGCTCATCTGATCCTGTCAGTTCAGCCGATCAACTCAGCCGGTCAGCGGCCGCCTTCAGAGCGGCCCACGTCCTCTCAAGGTGTTCCCGACGGGTGCGAATATTCCCGATGGAAGTCCGGAGCGCCGTCCGGCCATCGACCGCCGTATGCGAGAGGAACGCAACGCCGCTCTGATTGACCGCTTCCATGATTGCCAGATTCAGCGCATTGCCGTCCTCGGTCGACATCCCGTCCGGCCAGAACCGATAGATCGGGGTCGCCATCACGTTCGGAGCCGCCATCTCCCAGCCGGGCTCAGCCCGAACCCAGGCCTCCCATTCGCGAGCCAGTTCCAGGTGATTCGCCAGCCGTGACCGAATCCCTTCGAGCCCGAAGTAGCGCAGGACAAACCAGAGCTTCAACGCGCGGAATCGACGCCCCAGCGCCACACCGTAGTCCATCAGGTTGGTGACCTCGTCTCCTTCTGACGTGCGCAGGTACTCCGGAATCAGGGAGAAGGCGGAGCGGAGCATCTCGGGACGCCGGCAGTAGAGGATCGAGCAGTCCACCGGAGTGAAGAGCCACTTGTGCGGGTTGACCACGATGGAGTCGGCGTGCTCCCATCCGGCGAAGTGCGAGGCGTACTCAGGGAGCACCGCCAGGGGCCCTCCGTATGCGGCATCAACGTGCAGCCAGACGCCATACTCACGGGCGATGTCCGCAGTCTCGGCGATCGGATCGATCGCGGTCGTAGAGGTCGTGCCCAGGGTGGCGACGATGGCGACGGGGCGATGCCCGGCAGCCAGGTCCTGGTTCAGCGCCTCTCGCAGGGCATCCGGTCGCATCCGGAACTGGTCATCGACCGGAATGTGACGGATCCCTTTTCGCCCCAGCCCAAGGGTGAGCGCCGCCTTGTCCACCGACGAATGGGATTCCACGGAGGTGTAGACGCAGCCCCGTGGACCCCCGGCAAGACCGTCTTCGCCGACCTCCGGAAAGGCCTGAGCCCGTGCCGCGGCCAGGGCGTAGAGAGTCGAATGCGATGCGGTGTCGTTGATCGTGCCGGGGAGGCCGTCGGGAAGGCCGAGCCATTGGCGCAGCCAGTCCAGCGTCCGCTCCTCGAGTTCGGTGGCTGCGGGGGAGGAGCGCCAGACCATGGCGTTCACGTTGAGGGCGGCGGTGAGCATCTCCCCGAGGACCCCCGGCCCTGACGCCGAATTGGCGAAATAGCCGTGGAAGGCCGGATGATTCCAGTGGGTAATGCCCGGCATGATCTGCTCGCGGAAGTCCCGCAGGATCACATCAAAATCTTCCCCGGCATCAGGCCCCTGTTCAGGGAGCCCCGCGCTGATCTGACCCGGCTCGAGGGTGGAGAATGTCGGATAGTCACCAACGTCCCTCAGATACTCCGTGATCCAGCGCAGGACTTCTGAAGCGTGTGCCTCGAAGTCCGCCGAGGGCATGTCGCCGGTCGTGCCCAGGTGACGGTCCAGCGAGCGCGGTTCGGCCTCAGACACGGTCAGCGGTCACCCGAAAGACCTCAGCCTCGGAGGCCAGCGATTGCAGCTGTTCGCGAATCTCCCAGCGGACATCGTCACTGAGCGTCTCCGGTACTCCGGATCCCTGGAACAGCGCAAAGAAGAGGGCATCGGTGTGGCCCACACTCGCATGCAGCACCAGCCGATCGACCACCCGATTGAGTCGGAGGATTTCACGGAGCCCAAGGGGCCCCGCCGCCCCGCGAGGCGGATCCTGATAGAGCAGCCGCATGATCGCTTCCCTGAGGATCTGCACCTCTTCGATCACCTCGCCCGCAGCAAGCCCCCGATTGGCCGCAAAAGAGCCGAAGAGCTCCGAGGCTCGATCCCAGACCGGGTCCAGCGAGTCGCGGTAGGGCCCAAGCATGCTGGGCACTAACTCCAGGAAGAACCGCAGGAAATGCTCGAAGAGTTCCCGGCGACCGTCATCCTTTTCCATGGCCCGGTCAGGCATTTCTGCCATCCACCGTTCCAAGAGTGACTCGGCCCTTTCATTGAGCCAGCGGGAGAGGTCCAGCGGGTTCAGGATCGCCTCGGGAAAGGGTGAGCGGGGTCAGCCTTCTAAGGTGCCAGTTACGCAGCCCCGGGTCCACCCCCGGGCCACAGTGCGAAATCGATCTGCAGTGAGGTGCCCTCCCCCACGCGACTTCTGGCAGTGACCGTGCCTCCCCATCGCTCCACAAGCCGCCGTACGATGGCCAGCCCAAGACCGGTTCCAGTGGACCGGGTGGAGAACTGCGGCTCGAAAATCCGTCCGAGGATTTCCTCGGGCATGCCCGTTCCGTCGTCTACCACGGCCAGCCGCACCGAGTCGGAAAGGGGGTAGGCATGAATCGTCACCAGGCCCCGTTGTCCGACTGCCGCGCGTGCGTTCTCCAGAAGGTTGACGAGTACCTCCTTCACCTCGGTCATCCGGGCGCGGACAAGCGGGATCTCGCCTTCTATACGACCCTCGAAGCGGACTCCACCCTCGGGGCTGGCATAGAGCGTGAGTACCTCTTCAATGACGGATCGAAGGTCCACGGCTCCCAACTCCGCCTCGGCGTCACCGGGCGCGCCAAAGCGCGAGAAGCCCGTCGCGATCTCTGCCAGACGGTCGATCTCGTTGAGCATGGCATCGGCATTCCGAGTCAAAATCTCGTCGAAGTCGGTCCGTTCGTCGGCCCAGGCCCTGCGAATGTGCTGGATGGAAAGCTTGACGGGGGTGAGAGGGTTCTTCACTTCGTGTGCCACCTGCCGGGCCATCTCGCCCCAGGCCAGAACACGCTCGGCGCGGAGTTCGTCAGTCACGTCTTCAATGTTGACCACGATCCCGTCCAGGGGCCCCTCACGGGTGATCCGTCGCCCCCGAATCCGGAGCCGACGTCCGCCCAGCTGCAGATCAGCGCTGGCTTCGATGGGCCCTTCATCCAGATAGGCGCTGATCCACTCCAGCACCGCCCGCGTACTCGGGTCGGCGGTCGCCTCGATGGAATCACCCAGCGCTCCTCCCTCGGCCAGCGTCTGCCCCAGCAACTCCAGCGCGCGGGGATTCACCAGTGCGACGCGGCCTTCTCCATCAATCGCGATCACGCCTGTCGCGGAATCTTCCACGATCGCGCGGGTGCGCTGTGTGGTTCGGAGCAGGCTCTTCCGCGCGCGACGAAGCCGTCGGACCATTCGGTTGAACGCCTCGAATACTCGTCCGAACTCGTCGTCGCGATCCTCGGGCAATTTCAGACGGAGGTTCCCCGAGCCGACTCGCTCGGAAGCAACCCGCAGGGTCTGGATCGGGCGGGCGAGTGCGCGCCCTGTCAGGAAAGCCAGGACCAGCGAAAGGAGGGCGCCCCCCATCATGGCAAAGGCCAGCAGATGGACTACTTCGCGAGAGCGGACCGCACTTGCACCGGCCTGCAGCGGAACCGGCGCCGCGAGCACGTCGCCGTCAGGGAGGCGCCGATAGGCGGTCACGTAGGACCATCCGCCGATCAGAGTGCGCCTGGATGCCTGCACGATCTCCCGGTCGTCCAACTGTCGATGGAGCTCATAGGGGACCCATCCCTGGTAGAGGCCCAGCTCGACCAGTGGGTCGAGGGAACCCTCCTCGAGGGCCCCGTTGCGGTACTCCAGAAGGTCCGACCCCACGCGCTGAGCCATGAATGGGATCTGCCCCTGAACCTCGAAGTAGATGGAAGCGCCTTCGTCCACGACCCGTTCGGCCAGTACCTGAGCTGCCCGTTCCGAGGCACCCGCAATGGTTCGGTACGCCAGAGTGCCAAAGCCCAGGTTGGACACGGCAAAAAAGGCGAAGAGAGCCAGCGTAACCCGGGCCCGAAACGAACGGAGGGGCGCGATCCAGTCCGGACGTCGGACCAGCAAAAGCCCGCGTAGCGATCGGCCGACCGTCCACAGGAGAGTCAGCGCGCCCAACGCGATCATGATCAGAAGCCCCGCCCGGGCAACCGAGACCAACGGACTGGGCAGGCCCACCTCGTAGTGGGCGTGGTAGAACGCACCCGGGTAGGTCAATCCGATCTCTCCTCGCCAACCGGACTCGGCCCGAATCCAGGTCAGCTCGTTCTCGGGCAGTTGCTCGCCTGGCAGGAGGGGAACCAGGGTCAGCGGCTCCTCTCCCGGGTCGTCAAGGCTCCCGAACAGCGGCCCCAGAAGGGACGTGCCGCGGATCCTGAGGAGTGGCGGGACCACGCCCGTCACAACCCATCCGCCGCGCAGCGGGACCTCCACCAGATAGTGGGCGTCGGCGAACTCGTCGAAGCGCCGCAGCGTGATCGAGTCACCTGCGACCGCCTGATCCAGAAACCCGTCGGCAATTCCCGGCCGCGACCGAATCTGGGTCCCCACCCGAAGGTCCTCCTCCGGAAGGCCCCCGGGCGACCAGAGCGTCAGCCAGACCGGATAGGAAGCCTCGGCGAGTCCGCTCCCCCTCCAGCCCTCGTAGAGCAGCTCCACCGGGCGGGCCCCGATGGCATCCAACTCCTCAAGGTTGCCCGCCATCCGGTGCATCAGGAACTCCAGATAGGGGTCTACCCGGGTCCCGAGTCGTTCCAACTGGCTCTCGGCATCTGCGCGACGGGCCAGGATGCGATCCCCCCATCCGGAGGGCAGAGCCGCCGTCATCCCCAGGGTTCCCGCCACAAGCAGAACCACCAGTCCACCGGCCGAGGACCCTTCCAGCCGCGGGAGTCGACCTCGAACGAAGAGGAGCGGGATGGCCCATGCGGCAAAGATCGGCGCTGAGACGCCGGGGCCTCGAACCGCCCACAGGCCCGCCATGGCCGTAACCAGGACCAGGACGATCGTCCCCGAAAGCAGCGGTCGCGTTTCCTGGTCGCGCTCCGGGGAGACGATGAGAGCCAACCAGGCGACCAGTGCCAGAGACCCGCCCAGGAGGACCGTATAGGCGAGCCATCCGGCTTCGGAGCGAGAGAGCAGGCCCAGCGAGGCACTGGCCTGAAATCCCCATACCACGATCGGAAAACCGACCGCGAGCGCCAGCGGCCCGAGCAGATGACCCCATCTGATGGCAACGGTACGCCGAGGGGCGAGTCCAGCTACGATCGCGCCGGCTGCCAGCACGAGCGCAATACGGCCCAGGGAAACCCCCAGGGGGAGCATGAACTCAGCGGGGCTCGAGAGGCCTCCGAGTCCCGGGAAGGCCTCAGGAGGGAGAAAGAGTGAAAGGACCAGCAGCGAGCCCGCCGCAAAAATCGGGCGCACCCGCCCGCCAGGCGTACCGGCAACAAGGAGGGACCAGACGAGAATCAGGAAAGCCAGGCCCAGCGCCTGCCCATTCTGTCTCAGGCTCGCCAACCGCTCCGCGTCGGTCGGTCGCAGCAGGACGACCGAGAAGAGCGTCTGGTCATTCCACTGCATGGCAAAGGCTGCGTTTCGACCCCCCAGCTGACCGGGGCGCATGACCTGCAGAGTCTCTCCGGTGCGATCGTGAAACCGCCGCACGAAGTCGCCGGTCTCGGCCCGAATCTGGTCGGGGAGATCCGACTCGAGCAGCACCGAAACCATGGTGGTCCCGCCGCCCTCTACCGGGCGAGTCACATAGAAGTGGCTCGCCAGCGGAAGATCCCCGAACGCGAACTCGGCCGCCCCCAGGCGCACATTCTCAGGGATCTTGCCACGATGTTCGCCGTCCCAGATGACCAGGCGTCCGTCCGCCCCGAACACCGCCAACCCATCGAAGCCACCGGCACGCCGAATCCGTTGCAGGGCTGCGAGGGGCATGCTGTTGCCCCCGGCAAATCCATCCGCCAGTGTGGAGGCTGCGGAGATACTTCGGTCGAGCACCTGTTCGAATTCGTCTCGGAGTTCTTCGTAGAGGGCGGCTTCACGCGCCTGCCACAGCCCGCTTCCGTCTACGATCACGCCGCGGACTCGGTTCTCGACCACGAAGCCGCCAAGTACGGCCACCACACCGACCACCAGCGCCCAGCGCATGGGAGCCACTCTTGCAGACCGATCAAGCGCCGCCGCCCCGAA
This sequence comes from Gemmatimonadota bacterium, assembly GCA_041688945.1. Lineage (GTDB taxonomy): Bacteria > Gemmatimonadota > Gemmatimonadetes > Longimicrobiales > Gaopeijiaceae > Gaopeijia. Next base: position 9,372 of record JBDNHE010000067.1, read on the forward strand.
TCCCGCGGCTGCCAGTCCCAGAGGCCATGGGCCCGGAATCGCGACCCAGAGCATCAGCCCAGCCAGGCCGACCCAGGGTAGCGCCGCAACCAGGCGAGTTCGAATGGAGTCAGGCATGACCGCACGCTCCACACCCACGAACGCGATGGAGCGCCTGACTGAGCCCCAGATTGAGGCACGGCTGCGGGTCGAGCCCCGACTGTTGCTGGCGATTTCTCCACTCGAAGACCACGGCCCGGGGCTGCCCGTGGGCACGGGACTGACCATCGCGTCGGCGGTCGTCGATGAGGTCTCGAGGAGGACGGGCATATTGCGCGCCCCACCCTTCCCCTACGGCGTCACGCACAAGTCGGCGGTCCGCCGGTCTGGCCTGGCTTCGCTTCGGAGAAAAACGCTTCATCGCGCCATCAACGAGTTGCTCGCGGGTTGGGAGGATCACGGAATTCAGGAGTTCGTACTGGTTACGGCACATGGATCGGAGTCTCATCTTGATGCCATGCTCATGGCCATGACCTCCAACTCCCGTACCACAGTTTTCGATCTTGGTTCGGTTCAGGTCGAAGAGGTCGTGACCAAGATGGACGATCCCGACGTCGCGCGCCTCGACACGGCTCTGCTGACCTTCTTGGCACCCGAACAGCTCTCGACCATTCACGCGAGGCCCGAGTTGGAAGCAAAGTACACGCCGGACAAGGTTGCCGGCGAGGCCCTGTTCAATCGGTATGTGGAATCATTGTTGAACCACCTGGGGTTTTCGGCCGAGGCCGCCGCGGACACTCCAGCCGGGACCGCCGACCCTTCAGGGGTGTAGATTCATTCATGAACAGATTGCGATTTAATATCGGCCTGGCCACGCTCCTTCTTGCCCTCGGCACCCTGCCCCTCAGCGGGCAGGTGGTGGTTCTGGACGAGGGGAGCTTCCGTCTGCACGTAGATGGAAGCCCCGTAGGCACGGAGACCTTCAGCATTCGTCGGGTCGGACTCGGCAACGAGGCGGAGTTGATTGCCGTCAGCCAGGTCCAGTATGACGACGGCTCACTGGTCATGCGGCCCACACTCAGCACCGATGCAGCATTCCGCCCGGTTCGCTACGAGAATCAGGTGTCCGGGTTGCGGGAATCGACCGTCGTGCTCGCGCTGGCCGGACGCCGGTACACGGCCACCGTCGTCTCCGCGCAGGGCGAAGCAGCCAGCGAATTCAGAGCGGCTCCGCGAACCCTGATCGTCGCTCCCCGGGTCGCCACCCTCTACTACTTTCTTTCACCTCTTCTGGGTGAGGTTGGCGTAGAGATCTCCGGCATCGAACCCGAACAGGGAGGCCGGCCTGCATTTTTGCTTGCCTCGGTCACGTCGGAACGTCGGGCCCACGGGGACGAGACGCTCTCCATGCGTCTTGCAACGCTCCAGTCTGGCGCTGACGTCCGCCGAATCTGGTTCGACGAACAGGGTCGGGTCATGCGGGTCGAGGTCCCCTCGCAGGGATTCGTCGCCGTGCGTGTGGCTGGTAGGGGAGACTGACCCGAAACCATCTATGGGGATTGGGGTTCCTACTCTCCCGTCAGTGAAGATGTTGTGAGGCTACGCCGTACCACTTTGCAGATGCCGAAACTCGCCGATTGTTGGCGCCGTACGGCCAAGTAGCCCTTCCCGCACAATCCGTTCCGACCCGAGGTCGCGCCTTGTACCGCCGCTTTTCTCAATTGGCTTCCCTGGCCCTGCTCCTGAGCACGCCCTTCGCGGCTGCATCTCAGGGGGTTCCCAGCCAGCTCTCGCTTTCAGACGCCATCGAAATAGCCCGCGAGAACAACCCGAACTTCCAGGTCGCTCGAAACGACATCGAGGTCGCCGACTGGAATGTCCGCGCTGCCTGGGGTGCTCTGACCCCATCGGCGTCATTCGGCGGGAATGTTGGCTGGCGAGGTGTGGGCGAGGAGACCTTCGGCGGGATCACCGCCAGTGAACTCGGTGTCACGAATCAGCCCAACTACTACTCGTCGGGCTACAACGCCAACCTGAGTTGGGGGATCTCGGGCCAGACGTGGTACGGCCCGCAGAGCGCGAAGGCGACTCGCGAAGTCACGATCAACCAGATCGATGCCGCGCGGCTGAATCTCGAGACTCAGGTTACCCGACTCTATCTGGACGTCCTTCGCCAGCGCGAGGGTGTGTCGCTGGCGGCCCAGCAGCTCGCGCGGGCCCAGTTCAATTTCCGGATCGCCGACGCCCAGGCCGAGGTAGGCTCCGCCACTCTCCTGGATGTCCGCCAGGCCGAAGTGCAGGTAGGAAGGGCAGAAGTCGGCGTTCTGCAATCCGAGAATGCGCTCTCCACTGCCCGGCTTCGGCTGATGCAGCAGCTGGGCGTTCCGCTCCAGCAGGAACCCGCACTCATCTCGGCTTTCGAGCTCGCGGAGCCCGACTTCGACTTCGCCGCGCTTTACGAGGAGGCGGTGCAACAGAACCCGTCTCTGGCCGCCGGACGCGAAACCGTCAATGTCGGCCGCGTGCAGACCAAGATCGCCAAGTCCGCCTACCTTCCCTCGCTCAGTCTCAGCACAGGGATCAGCGGCTTTACTCGTGAGGCAACCGACGTCAGCCCCCTGATCGCACAGGCGCAGGCCGGGGTAGCGTCTCAACAGCGCAGCTGTCAGTCGACCAACGAACTCTACAGGCGTCTGGTGAATCCGCTCCCGACGCTAGACTGCTCCGCCATCGTCTTCACCGACGCTCAGCGCAACGCCATCATCAGCAGCAACAACGCCTTCCCCTTCGACTTCGTACGCTCCCCCCCATCGGTGACCCTGTCGATTTCGGTCCCGATCTTTCAGGGCCTGTCCCGGCAGCTGCGAGTGGAGTCCGCCGACGCGGACTTCCGGGACTCCCAGTTCCGGCTCCGAGAGCAAGAACTGGCACTTGAGGCCGACCTGAGCGTGAACCTTGCCCTGGTCGAGACCGCCTTCCGGAGCGCCGAAATCGAGCGCCGCAATCAGCAGTACGCGGATGAACAGCTGCGACTCGCCACCGAGCGCTATCAGCTGGGAGGGCTTCAGTTCCTTGACCTTGTCGAGGCCGAAACGGTCAAAGCCCAGGCCGATCGCGACCTGCTCAATGCGGTCTATGCCTACCACGACGCCATTACGAATCTCGAGGCGGTCGTCGGACGGCCCCTCCGCAATCGTTGACCTGACGCACCGAAAACGAGACCACTGGAAATGACTGGAACAACCAAGATCCTGATCGGTGTGGCCGTGGTGGCCGTACTCGGCTCCGCTGCCGCCATCGCGGTTCAGAACCAGAACGCTGGCGGAGTCTCCGTTCGCGCCCAGATCGTCGCTCGTCGCGACCTGGTTTCGACCGTCACGGCCAGCGGCAACATCCGCGCCCGTCGACAGGTCGACATCTCCTCGGACATCTCCGCCCGTGTGACCTCGTTGGAGGTTCACGAAGGTGATGACGTTCGGGCCGGGCAGATCCTGATCCGCCTGGACCGCACGCAGTACGAGGCGGCTCGCTCGCGCGCGGTGGCCAACCTGAGCCAGACCCGGGCTCAGGCGACTCAGACGCAGGCCAATTTTACCAGCTCGGAGCGCGCCTACAATCGGATCATGGCGCTCAAGGCCCGGGACCCTCTTCTGGTGAGCGATCAGCAGGTTGAAGAGGCCGAGACCAACCTCGAAGTGGCGCAGGCGAATGTCGAAGCCGCCGGATACTCGGTGGAACAGGCCCAGGCCGGTGTGGCAGAGGCGGAGGACCGACTCTCCAAGACGGTCATCATCGCCCCTATCGACGGAAAGATCACTCGCCTGAACGTTGAAGAAGGTGAGACGGTGATCGTGGGTACCATGAACAACCCGGGATCGCTGATCCTTTCGGTCTCGGACCTCTCGGTCGTCGAGGCCGTGGTCCAGGTCGACGAAACTGACGTATCCCTGCTGCAGGTCGGGGATGAAGCTGAAGTCCTGATCGACGCCTTCCCCAACCGGACTTTTGTGGGCGAAGTCACCGAGATCGGCAACTCTGCGATCCGTCCGCCGAGCCAGCAGGCCGCCGGGCAGCAGGCCGCCATCGACTTTGAAGTCGTCATCACGCTGATCAACCCGGGCGTGGAGCTTCGCCCGGACCTGTCAGCCACGGCGGATATCATCACCGACCGTGTGACCGGCGCGCTTTCGGTCCCGATCATTGCCCTGACGGTGCGTGATCCCGAAACGGTCGAAACAACAGGGATCCCGAGCGAGGAGGACATGGCGGACGACGAGGTCCTTGAGATCGAGGGCGTGTTCCTCATCCGTGATGGCATCGCCAGCTTTACCGAGGTTACGGTCGGCATCGCGGGCCAGGAGTACTTCGAGGTCCTGAACGGGGTTTCCGAGGGTGACAGCATCGTCTCGGGGCCATATCAGACGATCCGAACGCTTCGATCCGGCGACCCGGTCAAGGCCGACGCGGACGACGCCAGCACTTCGGGCAACTGAGCCGGCGCGGACTGAAGAATGAATCTGCTCGAAGGAATCCGACTGGCGATGGCGCAGATCGTCCAGGAAAAGCTGAAGTCGTTCTTCAGCCTTCTGGGCGTCATCATCGGCGTGATGTTCCTGATCGTGGTGGTGAGTGTGGTCGAGGGGATGGACCGCTACATCCGTGAGGACTTCTCGTCCCAGATCTTTGGCGTAAATACGATCACGCTGCGGCGCTGGCCTCAGGTCAACTTCAACACCACCGCCGAGGACCGGCGGGAGCGCCTGCGCAGGCCTCTGATCACCTACGCAGACGCCGAGGCGATTCGTGATGGGCTTACGTTCGCGGGCCGGGTCGGGATACAGAACGATGGCGGGGGCGAAGTGGTCGGCGACAACGGCCGGTCCGTCAACAACGTTGCCCTGGTCGGCGTCTCGTTTGAGATGTTTCAGATCCGGGATTGGTCGGTCGCACGCGGCCGACTGTTCTCCCCTCAGGAAGCACGTGCCGGGACGCCTGTGGTGGTCATCGGCTTTCAAACCGCCGATGTGCTTTTCGAGAATCTGGACCCGATCGGTCGGACGATCCGAATCCAGGGCTTTCCCTATCGTGTGATTGGCGTTCTCGAAGAAGAGGGCTCTCTCTTCGGGCAGTCGCTGGACAACCGGATCGTCGCTCCTGCCCTTTCGCCGATTGAAGCTGTTATCGGTCGGCGTGGCATTGTGGAAGACGTCATAATCCAGGTTGATGATCCCACACAGCTGCGTGCGATTCAGGCCGAGGTGGAAGGTATCATGCGGGCTCGCCGTCAGCTGCGGCCTGCGCAAAATGCCGACTTTGCTCTGGAGACGGCGGACGATTCGCTCTCGTTCTGGAACACGATCAGCACGATTCTCTTCACGGCCCTGCCCGGTCTGGTCGCGATTTCGCTGGTGGTGGGCGGCATCGTCATCATGAACATCATGCTCGTGTCAGTCATGGAGCGGACGCGCGAAATCGGCGTACGCAAAGCGCTCGGCGCCCGCCGAAAAGACATCATGACCCAGGTCCTGATTGAGTCGGCTACGCTCAGCACCGTCGGCGCGCTGCTTGGAGTCGCGATCGGGATCGGGCTGACCACGCTCGTCTCCGCTCTCTCGCCCCTGCCCGCAGCCGTCGCGCCGCGGTGGGTCATGCTGGGAGTCGGCCTCGGAATGACGGTCGGCATCATCGCCGGCGTCTACCCGGCCTCGCAGGCGTCGAAGCTGGATCCCGTGGACGCGTTGCGCCATGAGTGAGCCCATCCATCGCAAGGTCTCGCCCCTGACTGCGCTCACCGAAGGCGTTCGCATCGCGCTCGACTCGGTGATCGCAAACAAGCTCAGGGCTGCACTGACGATCCTGGGGGTTGGAATCGGGGTCTCGGTGGTGGTGACCATGGCAGCGCTGATCACCGGTATCCGTAGTTCTCTGGTCGAGGCCGTGGAGTCGGCGGGTCCCGAGAACTTCTTCGTGGTGCGGTTCGACTTCACTGCTGTGACCTTCAGTGGCGATGGCAACAACCGGGCCCCCTGGGCCGGGCGACCGGAGATCACTGCTGATGAAGCGCTCCGCGTCAGTCGGGTGCCGGGCGTACAGGAAGCCCTCTACAACATGGGCACACAGGTCGAGCTCTCTTTCGAAGGGGAGCGTATCCCCAATATCCAGGCGCAGGGGTATTCGCCCGGATGGCCCAAGTATACGGATGGAGACTTCCTCGCTGGCCGTGACTTTACCGATGCTGAGGTCACACAAAGCCGACCGGTCGTGGTCGTCTCGGCCGGGCTCGCCGAGAATCTCTTTGGCCAGCGCGACCCCATCGGTAAGCGCGTTCGAGTGAGTTCTGGGAACCGCAGCGTACGAGAGGACTTCAGGGTCATCGGGGTCTATGAACCAATTGCGAATGTCTTCAACGCCGCCGTGCAGCAGTGGGCCATTTTCCCCCACACCACGGCGACCAAGCGGCTCAAGGTCTCGACCTTCCAGGCACAGATCCTGATCGTCCCCGAGCCCGACGCCGACATTGAGCGCGTGAAGGACGGGGTGATCGCGACCATGCGGTCCATGCGGGGCCTCGGGCCTCGCGACCAGAACGACTTCAACCTGCTTGAATCGGCCCAGTTTCTGGAATTCTTTGATCGACTGACCGGTGTCTTCTTCGTGGTCATGCTGGGACTCTCGTCGGCCGGCCTGATGGTCGGGGGCATAGGTGTGATTGGGATCATGCTGATTTCGGTCACTGAACGAACCCGCGAGATCGGAGTCCGGAAGGCCCTTGGTGCCACGCGCCGCGAGATTCTCTGGCAGTTCCTGGTCGAATCGTCCGTGCTGACCATGCTCGGCGGTGCTTCCGGGCTGATCATGGGTGGTGGGCTCGCCTTTCTGGTTGCCGCGCTTACACCACTTCCGGCCAAGATTCCGATCTGGTCGGTGGTTGTCGCCCTGGCCGCGGCTGCCCTCACCGGTATCGTGTTCGGGCTGATTCCGGCTTATCGTGCCGCCAAGCTTGAGCCGGTCGCCGCACTTCGGGCCGAGTAGCCGCTTACCTGGAGTCTCTACACAATGATCGAACCGCTCGACGTACTCGCGGTCATGGCCCATCCGGACGACGCCGAACTGGTCTGTGGTGGATCGCTGATCCGCAGCGCCGATCGGGGAGAGCGGACCGGAGTGGTGGATCTCACCCGCGGGGAGATGGGCACCCGAGGCTCGGCAGACCTCCGTGGGCAGGAAGCAGAAGCGGCTGCCGCCGTCCTGGGTCTGTCAGAGCGCCGGAACGCGGGCCTTCCTGACAGCCATGTGCAGAACACACTCGCGGCGCGAGTAGCTGTCGCGACCCTGATTCGTGAGCTGCGGCCGCGGGTGGTGGTCACGCATTGGCGCGAGGGCCGGCATCCCGACCATCGAATCGCCGCTCAACTCGTCTGGGACGCCTGTTTTCTGGCGGGCCTCAAGAAGTTTGAGGCGGCGGGGGCCCCGCACCGGCCGGCGAAGCTGATTCACGCGACCCAGGGCCGGGAAGACGCGGAGCCGCCGACCTTTGTGATCGACGTCACCGACCAGATGGAGCGGAAGCTCGAGGCGATCGCCTGTTACGGCTCCCAGTTCGAAGGACTGACGCAGGCCGGCGAGATCTACCCCGGCGGTGACCGTCCCCTGTTTGATCAGATTCGTGCGGTCTCGGCCAGGGACGGTTCCAGGATCCGCGCTGCCTACGGTGAACCGTTCCGGACGCGCGAGACGATGACTTGGGACTCACTGGGCACCCTGCCCGTGGGGACCTTCTAGTCCGACAAGTCCGTCCCGGCGTCGCAGTTGACCTGGACCACCACGCGTCGCCAGCTCGGAACATCGTCACCGTGAACGCGCAGCGCCCTCGCCTCTGCCCCGCCCCCTTCACTCAGCCAGGGCCAGAGCCACTGAGCGATTTCGGGTGGCAGGTGCCCGACCGGGTCACCGCTCTCCAGATGTAGCCAGACTCCGGGCGCGTCGCCGCCAGGGGGATCCGGCACAACGAGCAGTCGGTCACCGTCACTGAGCTCGTCAATAAGGTCCGACCGGCTGGCGAACACGGTCCCGTGCAGGGTGGCGCGGAAGCTCCGGAGGTGGCCCGGGGGATAGAGCGCGGAGTTGGAACCCATGCCTCTCCGGTGTTCGACTGAGACAGTTGGTTTTAAACTAGTGTGTTGTATCGAAAGTTCGCGAGCCACCGAGAGCGTCGAGGCGCCGGATCCTGCGAGGCGCCACGACGAGGGATAGCAGCGCTATCCCGATTCGGGGCAACGACGCAGGGCCGGATGAATCGGCGTTCGAATGGCCGAGACACTTTCGATACACCACACTAGTAGACCGTCACAGTGAACGCTGAGCACGGAGAGTACCGAGGCGTCCATGTGGGGAGGCGCGATGACGCAGGGATAGCACCGCTATCTCAAGGAATCGCAACGATGTCACAGGGAATGCATCGGTGCTCGAATGCCAGCGTTCACTGTGACAGTCCACTTGGCCGCCTGAAGAACCTGCGAAACAAAGAGGCACTGCATTTGGATCCGATCTACCTTGATTACGCGGCGACTACCCCGGTTCGTGCAGAAGTGCGCGAGGCGATGGAGCCGTACATGGACGAACGGTTCGGGAACGCCTCGTCTCCCCACCGCTGGGGCCGTCAGGCCCAGGCTGCCATTGAGGAATCTCGTGGCGCGGTGGCTGAGGCACTTGGCGCGAACCGCAGAGAGATCTTCTTTGTGCGCGGCGGGACGGAGTCCGACAATCTCGCGATCCTTGGACGGGCCGAGGCCACGCGCGCGGCAGGAGGCACGCCGCTGATCGCCGTTTCGGCGATCGAACACAAGGCGGTCCTCGAAGCCGGTCACTCGATCGAGCAGTACGGCGGACGATGTATTGTCCTGCCGGTCGACCGGACCGGCCTGCTCGACATGGCCGCGCTGGATGCGGCGCTCGCGGAGAAGCCCTGCTGCGTCTCGTGCATGTGGGTCAACAACGAAGTCGGCGTGATCCAGCCGATCGCCGAGATCGCCGCCCGCTGCCTGGCAGCCGGCGTCGCCCTCCACACCGACGCGGTTCAGGCCGTAGGCAAGCTCCCGGTACGCGTCGACATGATCCCGGTCTCGATCCTCTCACTTTCGGCCCACAAGCTCTACGGGCCCAAGAGCACCGGTGCTCTCTTCGTTCGCGAAGGGACCACTCTGAATTCGCGGATTCACGGTGGCGGTCAGGAGTCTGGATTGCGCCCCGGCACGCAGGACGTCCCGGGGATCGTGGGGATGGCAGCAGCGATCACCATCGCCGTCCGTGAGCAGGCAGATTTTCAGGCCCGCCTCATTGGACTTCGAGACCGCCTGTCCGGTCGTCTCATGGAACTGATTCCGACCATGCGGATCAATGGCGAGGGGGCGCCCCGCTCCGGCCACGTGCTCAATGTCGGTATCCCCGACCTGCCCAGCGAAATGCTGATGATCTCGCTCGACATGGAAGGACTCGCCGTCTCTGGCGGTTCAGCCTGCAACTCGGGCACCAACAAGGGCAGTCACGTTCTGGGCGCCATGTACGGCGATGACGCCTGTGCCTCCAACATCCGGTTCTCGTTTGGCCGCAAGACCACGGAAGACGATGTCGATCGGGCCGCTGAGATCACCGCTCGGGTGGTCGCACGCCTGCAGTCCCTGGCCACCGCGGGCTGATCATGCCTGGAATCGCCCCTGGGGCACGCGTGCTGGTCGCCATGTCGGGCGGCGTCGACTCGTCCGTTGCCGCCGCGCTTCTGGTGGAACAGGGCTACGATGTGGTCGGCGTGACCATGAAGACCTTCTGCTACACCGGCACGGGTGATCACGGAAAAAGTTGCTGCGGGCTGGACGGGGTCATCGACGCGGGGGTGGTCGCCGAGAAGCTGGGGATTCCTCACTACGTGTTCGATGTCGAGGAAGACTTCACCCGCGATGTGATCGACGATTTCGTTGCGGAGTACGCCGAAGGTCGGACCCCCAACCCATGTGTGCGCTGCAACTCCAACACCAAATTCCGAGACCTGTTTGAGCGTGGCGAGGCCATGGAGTGTGACGCCATCGCCACTGGACACTACGTCCGGGTAGAGCATTCGGATGCCGGTAGCCGACTGCTCCGCGGCGCGGACACGAACAAGGACCAGGCCTACTTCCTCTGGGGCCTTCCGGTGGACCTCCTGTCCCGCCTGGCCTTCCCGCTGGGGAACATGACAAAGCCCGAAGTGCGAGAGAAGGCACGGGAACTGGGACTGATTACGGCAGAAAAGCCGGAGTCGCAGGAGATCTGCTTCGTCCCCACAGGCAACTACCGTGACCTGCTCGAAAAGCGACTACCCGGACGCCACCCTGCCCTGGAGCCCGGATCGATCGTGCGCACCAACGGCGAAGTCATTGGCGAACACCCGGGCTATGCCGGCTTTACGGTGGGCCAGCGCAAAGGACTCCCCGGCGGGTTTGCCGAGCCAATCTTCGTGATCGAGATCCGTGCCGCAACCCGCGAGGTGGTGGTGGGCACGCGGGAGGAACTCGACGTCACCGGAATGGAGGTGGCCGAGGTAAACTGGCATGGTCCGGCCCCCACTCTCGGGGCGGCCGTCGGCGTACAGATCCGGCATCAGGCGCAAGCCGTCGCCGCGACCATTACGGCCATCCAGGGGGACCGGATCGAGTTGGAATTCGCTGAGGCGCAGCGGGCCGTGACACCGGGGCAGTCCGCCGTGATCTTTGCGGATCAGGTTGTGCTGGGCGGCGGCAGGATTCAGCGCGCCCTGAACGGAAGCGCTGTCGCAGGTTGAGGCGGCGGACGGTCACAGGGGATTGATGGCCGCCCCCCCCTTTCCGCTTTGCTCGCCTTCAGACCCCTGGAAGCCTGTTGAAAAAGTGGGGCGAGCCGCGTTACGAGCGCCATGGGGCCAGATTCGAGGCGGATCGCCGAAGACATAGCCGTCAGCTACGTCGAGGCGGTCCAACGATGAAGATGGCCCCATGCCGCTGTGGGCACCGCCGCGTAAGCGGTGGTGCGGCCGCGCGAAGGGGGGTTCGGTGTCCATGCTGCGTCTCTCCTCCTCACCGTAGCTTTCACTACGCCTCGTCGTCGTTCCTGCCCTGAACACACCGAAGACCCCTTCGCGCAGCCGCACCCCACTTCTTCAACAGGCTTCTCGGGGTCAACCGATCAGTGCTTCAGCCCTGAGGCCGCAGCAAACGTCTCCATGGCCTGTTGCTCCTCGTCGGTCAGCTCGTCGGGCACGGTCACGTTGACCTCGACGATCTGGTCCCCGATCCGGTCCCCCTTCTCAATCCCCTGGCCACGGATCCGAAACCGGGTTCCGGATTGTGTACCCGACGGGATCCTCAGGATCACCCGCTTATCCTCGACCGTGCGGACCTTGATTTTCGAACCGAGCGTGGCCTGGACGATGTTCACGGGGACGGTCACATGAATGTCGAGCCCCTCGCGGCGGAAGAACCGATGGGATTTGACCTTGAACGAGATGACAAGGTCGCCGGGAGGCCCGCCCGCGGCCCCACGCTCCCCCTGCCCTGACAGGCGGAGCTTTGAGCCGGTGTCGACACCCCGCGGCACCGTGACCTGAATCTTGCGATCCTGTCGGACCTCACCACGCCCCGAGCAGGAGGGACAGGGGGACTCCGGGATCATCCCCCGACCAAAACAGGCTGGACAGGGCCTCTTTACCGCAAATCCCTGCTGTCCGAACGAAACCGTGCCCGCGCCCTTGCATTCGGCGCACAGGGCGACCCTGGAGCCCTGTGCAGCTCCGTTGCCGTCACAGGTAGCACAGGGCTCGGTGATCGGGACGGAAATCGCGATCTTGCCGCCCTTCGCGGCCATTTCGAACCCAATCTCGACCAGATACTCGACATCGGTGCCCTTGGAGATTGGCGGCTTCTTCCGGGTGCCGGGCTGTGCTCCACCCCGCCGACCGCCAAGGTCGAAGATCGAGGCGAACATGTCGCCCAATCCACCGCCGAACCCCGAGATGTCCTCGAAGGAGATCCCGCCCGAGTTGCCGGGCGCGCCGGGTGCTGGACGAGGGCTGGGACGGCCGCCGCCACCACCAAACCCGAAGGAGCCCAGGCGGCGCATCTGGTTGTACTTTTTTCGCTTCTCGGCAACAGACAGGACGCCGTATGCCTCGCCGATGTCCTTGAACCGCTCCGCAGCCTTCGGGTCACCAGGACTGGCATCTGGATGGTATTCCTTGGCGAGCTTGCGATAGGCTTTCTTGATCTCGGCCTGAGGAGCCTTCTCGCCTACGCCGAGAACCTTGTAGTAGTCCTTGCTCCCCGACATGGTCTCAATCCGCCTTGTAGACGCTTACCCGGGCGGGCCGGACCAGATTGGTGTCCAGCATGTAGCCCTTCTGAAAAGTCATCGCCACGGCGTCATCCTTCTCCGCATCCGTGGTGGGGACCTTCATCATGGCTTCCATGTGCTCCGGATCGAAGTCGTCACCTTCAGCCGGGTCGATCACGGTGGCACCAGTGTCCTGAATCGAACGCAGAAATTTCCGCTCAACCAGATCAATCCCTTCGACGATCGATTCGACCGTGGTCGCCTCATCTGCTGGATCCAACCCCGACACGCGCTGCAAGTCATCGAGGACGTCCAGAAAACGGCGCATGAGATCGGACTGAGCGCGGGCCCAGGTCCCGAGCGACTCCTGCTCGGCCCGCCGACGGAAGTTATTGAACTCCGCTGCGAGCCGCAGGTGGCGGTCGTTCAGCGAATCGAACTCGGCCTGCAGATCGGAAGCGGGATCGGCTTCCGCCTGGTCACCAGCGCCGGGCTCAGCCTGGTCGCCCTGAGGGGCGTCCGCCGATTCCGGAGAGGTATCCGCGGCCGGGTCCACTGGCTGGGCTTCGTCTGCGTCGATGTCGATATCAGGGGTGTTGCTGTCGTTCATGAACTACTCACTCTCACTTGCGGGCCGATATTCGGCCGGATTGTACTCACCACTCCAGTGTGTTCATCCACACTACGAGTCTACCAAGAATCTCGTTCCGTTCCACATCATTGAAGGGCTCATGGCGGACGCCTGGAAGCCTCACCACCTCCACCTCTGGCCCCGCCCGCTCTGCCCACGGGCCCGAGATTGTGGCGTCGGTCACACCATCCTCGCCCGGGATCAGCACCAGAACCGGGAGTCCGGGTGGCAATCCACCTGCAATAGCCTTCGCCTGCTCCGCCTGCACCCGAAAGAAGAGCCCCGCCGACATGACGTGGTGGACCAGATCATCCTCCACATATCGGCGCTGCTCGTGAACGTCCGCGGTCAGCAGGGTGACATCATAGTCGTTCCTGATGACGCGGTCGGGACTGATCCACCAGAGAAGCCGGGCCAGGATCCGCTTCATCAGGGGAATCCTGACGGCCGTCCCCAGCCATGGAGCGGAAACAACCGCCGCCGGCGCATCTGTCGAGCGTTCCTGAAGATACCGAATCAGGATGAGTCCGCCCATCGAATGGCCGAGCCAAATCGGCGGTCCCTCAACGCCGGTCACATCCCGGGCACAGGCGCGGACTCGGTCCAGATCGTCGACCCAGGTCTGGAAGTCTGGTAGAACCCCTCTCGGGCCGTCTGACCCTCCGTGCCCCATGTGATCGTGTCCGAACGCAGCATACCCGGCGGCGTTCAAGGCTCGAACGACGTTGTCGTAGCGACCGATGTGTTCGCTCATCCCATGGATCATCTGGACCGACCGGGTCGCGCCAGCCACCGGCCAACTCAGAACCCGGACCCTGCGGCCGGCGGCCATCTCATGGAACGACTCGATGGGGGCCGTCACGAGATCAACGCCTTTTCTTCGAGCATGCGAAGCAGAAGCATCAGCGCGGCCTGGGCGGAGCGCTCCCTGACGGAGTCTCGGTCGCCGCCGAACACCTCTCGACGGACTTCGCATCTCGAACCCAGGGCCACGGCGTAACAGACTGTCCCCACCGGCTTGGTCTCGCTGCCACCTTGGGGCCCAGCGATCCCCGTCACACCGATTCCCACATCGGTTCCGAACGCCCGAACAGCACCGCGTGCCATCTGCTCGACCACACGCTCCGAGACCGCACCCAACGTCTCCAACGTGGCCTCATCCACGCCCAGCATCGCCATCTTGGAGGCATTCGAGTAGGCCACGACGCCGCCCATGAACCATGCAGACGAGCCCGCCAGATCGGTGGCGCGCTTTGCGATCAGGCCGCCAGTGCAACTCTCGGCGGTCGACAAGGTCTGCCCCGCACGAACCAAGTGAGTTGCCACCGCGTCGATCACGTTGCTCGCAGACCTTCCCGGAATCCGCCAGGCAGCAATCACGGGCTCTATGGCGTCAGCGATCAGCCCGAGAACCCTGTCCTCGTCAGCATCAGGAGTCAGCTCGACGGTTGCTCTCAGGCCCACACCCAGCAGGCTGGGCAGATAGGCCAGTTCCCACGTACGTCCGTCGGCCACGTCGGCCAGCCCAGCCTCTCGAAGCGCCTGATCCAACCGGGGTGCCAGCGCCGATTCTGCAATACCGCTCGTTGCCCAGCTCCGGATGGCGACCCGTGGCAGGCGGTTCGCCAGCCGTTCCCCGAGTACCGGAGCCGCGAGATCAAAGAGGGCCTGCATTTCGCGAGGGACACCCGGAAGGAGGAGGATCTCCGACTCGCCTCGCTGCAGGAGGATCGCAGGTGCCGTCCCGGCAGGATTCAGAAACGTCTGAGCTCCCTGCGGGACCAGAGCGATCTTCCGGGCGATCTCCGGGACGTCCCTGCCCCTTGAGGTGTAGTAGGCCTCAAGGTGAGCGAGTACATCGGCTCGGGGCTCCAGAGTGAGTCCCGTGGCGGCGGCAACCGCCTCTCGGGTGTGGTCGTCCCGCGTCGGGCCAAGCCCACCCGTGAGGATCACCAGCGCCGCATCGGACGCTGCCTGAAGGGCGGCTCCAATCTCCCGGTCGTCATCGGCCACGGTGTAGCTGCGAACCACTCGGATGCCCATGTCCGCCAGGGCCCGCCCGAGCCAGGCGGAATTGGTGTCGACCGTCCTGCCAAGGAGCAACTCGTCCCCGACCGCAATCAGAACGGCGCCCGAGCGCGGCGTGTCGGAGGTCACACCCGCAGACCGACCAGTGAGCGATACCGCCACAGATAGTCGATCATCGAGTAGACCGTCAGCACCAGCGCAAGGACAAGGGTTGCTGCCACCCAGGACCGATGGATCAGGCTCCAGACGATCCACGGTGTCCCGGAGAACCCCTCGGCCGTCGCCCATCCCAACACCGGATACCAGAGAAGCAGCCCGCCCACGAAAAGCGCCTGAGCCAGCGCCTTCTGCTTTCCGGACTTCCCGGCTGCGATCACGACTCCCTTCCGCTGTGCGTATGCACGGAACAGGGTGATCAGCAGTTCCCGGCCAAAGATGACCGCCAGGATCCAGAGGGGCAGGGGACCAATGAAGGGGACGTCGTCCGCCACACCGGGTCGATGCGAGATGAAGTAGAACGGTACCAGGGTTGCGACCAGCAGCAGCTTGTCGGCCAGCGGATCAAGCAGCTTGCCGACATCGGTGATCCATCCGTGCTTCCGCGCCAACCAGCCATCCCAAATGTCACTGAGAGCGGCGGCAAGGAAGAGCACGAATGCGCCGATCTGGGCGCCCGTGCCTGTCGACAGGGCGAGGACCGCTACGAACGGGCAGGCCACAATCCGGCCGACGGTGATGGTGTTCGGAAGTGTCCAGCGACGCTCCGACATACGCCCCCTCCCTTAAATCAGCCGAGCGCTTTGACGACGAGCTTGCTGACCGCGGTGAGGGTTTCGAAGACGCCGTTCCCCTCGATGGCGACGCCTTCGAAGTCGGGCACCCCCACGGGGTTGAGCTGGGAGCGGATCTCTTCAACGCTCATTGCGTTCGAGAGATCACGTTTGTTGTACTGAATCACAAAGGGGATCTTGGTCAGATCGTAGCCATACGATTCAAGGTTCTCGTACAAATTGTGCATGGCCTCGATGTTGGCCTCGGCACGTTCACGCTGCGAGTCGGCCACGAACACCAGGCCATCGACACCCTTCAGAATCAGGCGGCGCGAAGCGTTGTAGTAGACCTGCCCCGGAACCGTGTAGAGGTGGAAGCGGGTCTTGAAGCCTCTGATCTCGCCCAGGTCGATCGGGAGAAAGTCGAAAAAAAGCGTCCGCTCCGTCTCGGTTGCGAGCGAGATCATCTTTCCCTTTGTATTGGGATTTACCCGGGAATAGATGTGCTCAAGATTCGTCGTCTTTCCGCCCAGGCCGGTGCCGTAGTAGACAACTTTGCAGTTGATCTCGCGGCTGGCGTAATTGATCATCGACATGGGTTCATACCTCTGCGTGGCAGACCCACGCACGCGCGGACGTACCCTGTCGGATCGGGGCGATGTGACGAAGCCGGAAGGTCAAGAAATCCTCGATATGGGAGGCCGCCAAACTAAAGACCCCTTGGGCTTGAGCCAGCCGGGTCCGGGACAGCGCCGGTAAACTCGGCTTCGCAATGCCTACATGCAAGAGAGTCAGCCGAGATTGGCGACGGGGCCGCCTTCAACAGCCTCCAACTCGTCAGCCATCCGATCAAGAATCGAACGGGCGCGATTTCGGAGCAGAGAGCGTTCCTCCCAGGCGATGAAGTCGCGCAGCAGCGTCACGAGGTCGACCGAGCCCGCAAGTCGGTCGATGTGTGCCAGCGCCGCCAAACGCCGGAGTACATGGGGCGAAAACAGATCCCGGCCCCGCTTCGACACCTGATCTCTGACGATCCAGGCCGCCACGGCACCCGCAGCTGCGGCGGCCAGAATGGTGACTCCGGCGATCTTTACCTTGCGATTCATCTTCTCCACCTCATCTCAACCCGTCTGATCACATCTCACGGCGCCCGGCCAGCGCCTCAATGAGCGTGCTACCATCAACATACTCCAGATCACTTCCAACCGGGATCCCCCGCGCAAGTCGGGTCACCCGGACGCCCCTTGGCCTGAGTATACCCTCCAGATAGACCGCGGTTGCCTCACCCTCCATTCCTGCGCTGGTCGCGAGGATGGCTTCCTCAACCCGGCCCTCGTCCGTCACGATCCGCGCCTCGAGGCTCCGGATGTTCAACTCGTCCGGCCCGATCCCATCCAGGGGCGAGAGGTGACCGCCCAGGACGTGATACCGACCCCGGAACGATCC
Source organism: Gemmatimonadota bacterium (assembly GCA_041688945.1). Taxonomy (GTDB): domain Bacteria; phylum Gemmatimonadota; class Gemmatimonadetes; order Longimicrobiales; family Gaopeijiaceae; genus Gaopeijia. Next base: position 26,562 of record JBDNHE010000067.1, read on the forward strand.
AGTGCGTTCAACCGCCCCGACTTCGAAGGCTTCCTCGACGATGCAGAGCAGTGTCGGATCCCGACGGGGATTGCTGCAGATCTCACACAGATCCAGCTCCGAGAAGCTGCCGCAGGTCCCACAGGGTCGGATACGGTCCGCAACTTCCCGGATGGCTCCCGCCAACCGACGTGCATCGTCGGCTGAGCCCTTCATCAGATGGTAGACCAGCCTCAGCGCAGTCTTGGATCCCACCCCGGGGAGTCGCGAGAACTCCCGGGTGAGTTGATCAATGACGGACACGGATCAGAGGAGCCCGGGAAGCTGGAAGGGCATTCCACCCGCCGCTTTTCGGGTTTCTTCTTCCTGCATCTCCCGCGCCTTCTGCTGAGCCTGACTGACGGCGGCAAGGATCAGGTCCTCGAGCATTTCGACATCGCGGGCATCCACGCAGGTCGGATCGAGCTTGATCCCTTTCAGATCACCCTTGCCGTCCGCCGTGGCCGTTACCATCCCGCCGCCTGAGGTCGCTGTGACCGTGCGATTCTGCAGTTCCTCTTGAAGCTGGGCCATCTTTGCCTGGAGCTGCTGCCCCATCTGCATCAGTTGTTTCATATCAGTCATCGGATTCTTCAGCCCGACAGGGCCCTCTATTCCAGGAGTTCGAGGTCGAGTTCTCTTACCGCGACCTCAAGGAGTGGTTCCTCTCGAATCAACGCCCTGAGACGGCCTTCCTGCACGTTTTCCTGTGTGATGCGGTCTGACCTGTTCGGTCCGTCCGGAGCCTTCACGCCCAGCCGAACCGAGCGTTCCAGCGCCTTCCCCAGCGCGGCTTCCAGCACATTGCGCAGACCCTCCTCACTCAGCCGGTCCAGCGCAGGTGGACCGATCTCCACCATGACTTCGCCCCGGTTCGCCTCGGAGACCACGGCGGCCTGCAGGAGCGGCCCCAGCCCGAGAGGCAGCGTGGCGTTCCCACCTGTCACCCAGTTCCAGGCGTCGACCACCCGATCGAACGGAGGCTGGGCTCCCACCGCCGGTCCGGGCTCAAGCTCGGGTTCGACCTGCACGTCAGGCTCAAGCTTGGAATCAGGGCCAGCCTCAAGATCGGCATCCGGCCGTTCGTCATCCGGCGCTTGTTCAGGTGCGGCGCCTCTCCCGTGATCAGGAACTTGCTCGGGATCCGCCTCGACCGCGACCACTGCCTCTTCCGACGACTGATCAGGTGCGACGGTTTCAGTGGTCGGAGTTGGTGTGGAGTGCGGTTGCTGCGTTCTCGGCTCGGCCGGTGTTGCCTCAGGCGGAGTCGGCGCCGGAACCCCCGGCGCCCGTAGAGGGTCGCCGCGGGGGGCACCCCCAAGGCCCTGAAGCAACTCAGCCAGATCGACCGTTCGATCCAGATAACTCAAACGCAGCAGCAGCATCTCGAGCAGGAAACGCGGGTGTCCACTTCGGTGCAGACTCCCGGTGCTTTCCAGCTCTGAGGCCATGCTCAGCATGCGGACCAGATCGCCAGGCTCCAAGTCGCCCGCCGCCGCAATGTAAGCGGTTCGCAGGTGGTCCGGCAGCTCGGGAATTGGAGTATCTGGCGAGAGTCGGAGTCGGAGCAGCGTCCGGAGCCCATCGACCAGTCCCTGATAGAACTCTACCAGGTCGTAGCCCTCGTCCAGAAGATCCTGAACGAAGGTGAAAACGTCGCCGTGTCGCCCTTCTGTGAGGATGGCAAAGAGCTCCAGGTAGCGCTCCTCTTCGACCAGCCCAAGGACCTGACGGACCGACTCCGAATCGATCTCACCGCCCGAAAGCGACAGGACCTGATCCAGGAGCGAGAGACCGTCCCGCATGCCTCCATCCGCCTTCCGCGCCAGAGTGATCAGCGCGTCGGCTTGAGCCTTCATGCCCTCACGGGCGAGGACCTCAGTGAGGCGCGCGGCAATGTCGCTGACGCCGATCCGTCGGAAGTCGAAGCGCTGGCATCGCGACAGAATCGGAGCAGCCGACTGCTGAATCTTCTGAGGCTCGGTGGTCGCGAAGACGAAGATCACGCGCGGGGGCGGCTCTTCCAGGATTTTGAGGAGCGCATTCCATGCCTCACGAGTGAGCATGTGCGCCTCATCGACAATGTAGACCTTGAAGCGGCCTTCTTCGGAGGGGGCGTACATGGCCCGCTCTCGCAGATCACGGGCGTCGTCGACCCCACGATTGGAAGCCGCGTCGATCTCGACCACATCAAGCGCCGTGTGTCCTGCCCAGATGCGATTGCAGGAATCACATTCGCCACAGGGCTCCCCCTCGTCCGTCCGATTGGGGCAGTTGAGCGCCATCGCCAGCACACGAGCCAGCGTCGTCTTTCCTACCCCGCGTGGACCGCAGAAGAGGTAGGCGTGGGCGACGCGGTCGCCGACAACGGCGCGTCGGAGCGTCTCGGAGACGTGCTCCTGTGTCGCCACTTCAGCGAAGCGGCGCGGGCGGTATTTGCGGGCGAGGGCCTTATGCGACATGGAGGTTCCGAAGCGAGACGGAGCTGATCCTGACAGCCTACGTCCGCCGGGGCCAGCGGGCAAAGGGGCAATAAAAGTGCCCCGGGCTACCCGCAGCTGCGATCACCACACGTACCGCTGCTACCGGCAAGGTCCTGACGGAGTTGGCGGGCTTTCGCCCTGCGGACCCGGGGCACAAACAAGCTAGTCCTGCCCGGGTTGAACTTCAACCGGGGTGCAACGTGCTGGTTCGAGGCGACGCTCAGAACGCGCGGCTCAGCCTCAGATCCAGCGTGAAATCAACCGACGGACTGTTCGGTCGGATGTCTTCGACGAAGGCGGCCTGCCAGGTCCAGTCGCGCAGTCCGCCGGAAACGCCCACCGCCAGATTGATCGGCGACCGATCGAGTTCGCGGTTCCCGAGTCCCTGCAGGTAGGGCGACCCGCCCTGAATTTGAATCTGTGCCGCCACCGGTCCGACCCGGCGCTCACCCGATATGTGCCCGAACCATGCCGAGGCCTTCATGAACGGCTTCAACCGCTCGGGGGGGCTGATCGTCGTCGCCCCAACGCCCCAGTTGAGTTGCCAGAGCGTCCAGGATCGTCGTCCATCCAGCTGAATCCCGAAGTCTGCATTCCCCGAACTCGACTCGGTTGACCCAAGCGGGATGCGCGCGGTCACCCGGGCAGCCACTGCCACCGGCTCCCCCGCCCCACCCGCCAGGCGGCGACCCACCACAACTACCGGATCCTCGATTCGCGTTCCCGACTCCCGCGAGATCAAGGGTTTGCCGTCACGCAGGAGTTCGAGAGCGAACTCGCCGTCCTCCACTACTTCGCGGTCGCCATTGGGCAGCCCAATTCGGGCGTGGTACCACTGGACGAACCCGTCCAGGAATCCGCCCCACGATGTCCGTGTGGCCAGCTTCCCGCCGACCTCCCAGTCCTCGCCAATTCCGTAGCGCAGATCGACCTGATTGACCCAGCGCTCCATGTCCATGGTGGCCGAGGTCCGGGGCGTACGGATCCACTCGAAAATGTTCGAGTAGGTGGAGGCGATGCTGACGCCCACGGCGCCGGGGCCTACCAGGTCGCCCGCTTCGGCCGAGGGTGTGTGGAAGAGGTGGTAGATCGGATTCCGCTCCATGGTCCGGAACGGACCGCTGCCATACGCCTCATTCGTCGCCGCCTGAGCCACAACGGCATCCACGCCCGGACCGCAGACCAGGGCAGTCGTCAGTGTCACGACGACTGCCCCGATCCGACCCGCTTCAAGCCATCCGTTCATACGCCCCGAACCCAGGCTCGACAGACAGTTCGACTGCGATTGGCCTCACTCGGCCGGCGCAGGAATCGGCGTCTCTTCATCCCAGGGATCCAGTTCGTCCATCCCCAGACGGCGCAACTCGGTATTCACGGCAGCCATCTGGCTGGCCCAGACCTGATCCAGCTGACCGGTCAGGACGGCCAGACGCTCCACCATGATGTCGAAGACCTCGTACATCCCCCCGTTCGGCCGGCCGTCGCCTCGTGCGACCATGGACATCAGGTTGGCCAGGCGGTTGTTGACCCGGATGGGGAAGTTGAGCGGATCCTGTCCGGCGCGATTCTTGACCTGATACAGGTTGCCTTCAACCTCAGACGCCGCCGCCACCAGCGCAGCCGCAGCCGCCTGAAGTGCGGCATCGTCCGACGCTTCCAGCCGCTCGTCCAACTGGTATTTCATCCGACGGATGGCGATCACGGACCCGTTGGCGACGTTGACCTGATCACGGATCCGTACTCCGAACTGATACTGCGCCACCATGTCGGCGTCGGTCACGTCCTCGATCCACGGGTTCCTTCGGACTTCGACGGTGGTCTCGTCCATCAGCCCGTCGGCGGTCAGGCGTACGGTGTATCGTCCCGGCGGGACGGTCGGCCCGGTGCCTCGCGCGCCCCAGAGGATCATCCCGGGGAAGCTCACGGCAGGCTCCGTGGCCAGATCCCACTCGAAGGTGTTCATGCCGGCGTCGACGCTGAAGCCACGTCCGCGGCCGAAGCCGCCACCCCTGCCACCGTCGCCTTCATCTTCATCTTCCGCAGCGGCTTCGGTCTGGAACGTCCTCAGGACCTCGCCGTTCATCGACAGGAACTCAAGCTTGGTCTCGGCGGGCTCGTGGCTGAGCCAGAACGAGAGTCGGGCGCCCGGTCCGGTGCGGTACGCGGCCGGCGGGTCGAAGAGCTTGACCGGCTCGTCGGTGACACCCGGCTCCCACTGCCGGAGCGCAGCGATGTCGTCCAGGATCCAGAAGCCGCGCCCGTGGCTGGCGACCACCAGTTCGTTCTCCTCCACGATCATGGAGACGATCGGCACTTCAGGAAGCCCGGGGTTGAGCGTGGCCCAGTTTGCCCCGTCGTCATACGAAATGTACACGCCCCGCTGCGTGGCGGCGTAGATCAGGCCTTCGCGGGTGGGATCCTCTCGTACCGCATGGACGTAGGCCCCGTCGGGAATTCCGTTTGTGATCTTCGCCCAGCTCTGTCCGTAGTTCTCGGTCTTCCAGATGTAGGGTGCGCGGTCATCCAGTAGCGGGCGCTTGGTGGAGACGTAGGCCTTGCCCGCATTGAACGACGAAGCGTCGATCATGCTGACGCGCCCGAAGTCGGGCATGTCGGTGGGCGTGACGTTGGTCCAGTCACCGCCACCGTTGCGCGTGACGTGCACCAGGCCGTCGTCCGAACCCGTCCAGATCACATCGATGTCGATCTTGCCCGGACCGACCGCGAAGATGGTGGCGTAGACCTCCGGGCCATTCATGTCCTTGGTGATCGGACCGCCGGTCGGCTGCAGCGTGGACGGATCGGCACGGGTCAGGTCAGGGCTCAACTGCTCCCAGGTGTTTCCGCCGTCATTCGTGCTCCACAGTCGGTTGGACGAGGTGTAGAGGACGTTCGGGTCGATCGGACTGAAGATGATCGGGAAGGTCCACTGCCAGCGCTCGACCATGTCGATGGCCGGCTCACCCGAGTAGAACCAGGGATAGGGGTTCACCTCACGCGAGGTGCCCAGGGTGCGGTTATACTTGTCGATGTACCGGCCGTTGTTGGTCCCTGAGTAGAAGACGTTCAGGTCCTGGGGGTCCGGAGCGATGTAGCCCGGCTCTCCCCCGCCCGCCCGGTAGGTGTCTTCCATGGAGCCGCGGGTCAGATCAGCACCGCGCGAGCCCCCGTCAAAGCGACCCTTGTTCCAATCGAAGGGGATGCAAAGGGTCGAGTTGTCCTGCTGCGATCCGCAGACGTGAAAGTCGAGGTGGCCGGTGGTCACCGTGTGGTAGAACTGCGCCGTCGAGAACTCCTGATCGGTCCAGCCCCCTCCCGTTTCGAACGAGACCGCGCCGCCGCCGTCGTTGGCCACGACCAGGTGGCTCGGGTCGGCGGAATCGATCCACAGGTCGTGGAAGTCGCCGTGGGTGCCATTGCTGATGCGCTCGTAGCTCTCGCCCCCGTCTTCGGAGCGGTAGAACGAGGTGTTCTGCATGTAGACCACATCCACGTCGACCGGATCGGCGAAGACGTGCGTGTAGTAGAAGGCGCGCTGACGAATGGCCCGGTCGTCGTTGATCAGGGCCCAGGAGTCGCCGCCATCCTCGGAACGGAACAGTCCGCCATCGGCGTGCTCAAAGAGGGCGTAGACCCGGTTGGAGTCCCCACCCGAGACGGACAGGCCAATCCGGCCCACCACGCCTTCGGAGGGCATTCCTTCGTTACGGGTCAGCTCGGTCCAGGTCTCGCCACCGTCCGTGCTCTTGAACATTCCGGAGCCCGGACCCCCCGAGGACATCTGGTACTCTTTCCGGTAGGCCTCCCACATGGCCGCGTAGACGATATCGGGGTTGTTCGGATCGATCACCAGGTCGACCGCGCCGGTGTTGGCGTCGCGGTACAGAACGCGCGCCCAGGTATCGCCGCCGTCCGTGCTCTTGTAGACGCCGCGCTCCTCACTGGGAACGGAGTACTTTCCGAAAAGGGCCGCGTAGACGATGTCCGGGTTGGTCGGATGGACGCGGATCTTGGAGATGGCATCGACGGACTCAAAGCCGATGTGGGCCCACGTCTCACCGCCGTCACGCGACCGGTACATCCCGTCGCCCGGCATGATGTTGCCGCGAATGCAGGTCTCGCCCATTCCGATGAAGACCAGATCCGGGTTGGACTGGCTGACCGCCACCGCACCGACTGACGCCGACGTGATCTGGAAGTCCGTGACCGGACGCCAGTCATCACCGCCATTGTCCGTTTTCCAGAGCCCACCACCCGTGGCGCCGAAATACGCCTCCTGCGGGCGGCCCGGTACGCCGGAAACGGCGATGGAACGACCGCCGCGATCGGGGCCGATATTCCGCCAGGCATAGCCGGCAATCAGCGCGGAGTCGGGCAGGATCATGGACCAGTCGGGAGCGCCCGAGCGGCGCTGTGTCGTCGCCTCGTCCTGGGATGCGGCTGTCGGGCCGACTTGGGCTGCGGCCGGGGCTGCAGCGGAGGCTGCCAACGCCAGCACGCCAAGGAGCGCGGTGACGGGACGGATTGAGCGGATGCGAGCTGACATCATCGTACCTTGGGCTTCGGGCTTGGGATCGGGGTGTGCCGGGCCAATGTAGGTGGGCCGGCCCCGCCGGGAAAATCAGGCCTGCAGGATAGACACACGGGCGGGGGGCGGAGCGTTGGCCACGAGAGGCTCGACAGGGACAGGCCGCAGATGCGTGGTGTCCGGCTGCCATGCCCGACGAACGAGAAAGACCCCCGCACGGCAACGGAGCCAGGCGGGGGTCTTTCCAGTGGGCGCTGAGGGATTCGAACCCCCGACCCCCTGCTTGTAAGGCAGGTGCTCTAAACCAGCTGAGCTAAGCGCCCGAATTGCTAACTACCTGCTCTGGAAGGCATTCCACCGCCACAGCCTTCCAAAATTTTCAGTGCCGGCCCGTCCCCAGGGCTCATCCCGTCTTCCCTGTGAATCCGAGAATCACTTTGCAGGAGTCCGCCACTACGCGTGCAAAGTAGCACCCCCCGACCGGGGCTGTCACCGGGCTCCTGCTCTCCCCCCTTGGGGCCATCCATGGTCGGGGGACCAGGCTGAGGCCGTTGGCCCCCACCCCGGAGTGTCCGTCTCCGGGTCGAAGTACTCCGCCCCAACCTCCTCATCCGCGTCACTGTCCGGTGAAGCCCGCGGGTGGGCCAGGGAATACCCCTACGCGCGCACCCGGGAAAAGCCTGACCCCCGAAGTCGGCCGCATGCTGGCATACCGCCGCCTTGGAGTCGCCAAGATTTCTTATAGGTACACGGACCCTCAACGTCCCTGACCCTCATGTCCCTCATAGGCGAGGGGCCCAAAGGAGAACACAATGAGACTAACCACGACCGGATTAAAGGTCCTGGCAATGGTCATGGCGGTAGGTGTCGCAGCATGTTCCGACGACTCACTGCCGACCGAGCCGGTGGAATCCGGCCCGCCAACCTTCTCACTCGTACAATCTCTGCTGGCGGAAGATTGCTCTGGATGTCATGCGGCAGGGACGTTGCGCATCTTCACGGTCGATATGGACTCGGCCGCGTTCGTCATCTCCGGCCTCATCAACTCCGCTGAACCGGCGAAGAGTCTGATTCTCACGAAGCCGCGAAGCCTGGCTCACGGCGGCGGGGTGATCGCGAGTTTCCTGGATGACGACATTGCGCAGATCCAAGGTTGGATTGGGCTTCAGCCATTCCTGAATCTGAACGTGGTCGAAGCCGTCCGGGTCGGAAGTCGTGTGGCTCCGAACTCCGACGGCTACGCGAACGAGGCAGTATGGCGTCAGGCACCCACAATCGTCGCCCCACTGGGCGGAGGTTGGGCGGACGCCCAGGATGTGACGCTGTCCGCTGCCTACGACGACGAATACATCTACCTGCTCGCCCGGTGGTATGACGATGCTGAGAGCACGCGTCGCTCCCCGTGGGTAAAGAACGCCGACGGTTCATGGAGCACCCTTTCCGCGAAGCCCACACCTCAAGCAGGCATCCCCTGGGCCGACTACATGCACGCGGGCTTCGAGGAGGAGGACTACTTCTACGAAGACAAGTTCGCGATGATCTGGAACACGTACGGGGCCACCACGATTGCGGGCTTCGATGAACAGGGCTGCGCCTCGATCTGTCACGACCCGGTGAACAACTTCGGACCCGGGACGACGTACAACTACGACAACCAGAACCTGGCCGCGAAGAAGTACACCAACGCCCCAGGCGAGATCGGTGACATCTGGCACTGGAAACTGGTCCGCCAGAACCAACACAATAAGATCGACGACCAATATGTGGGCTACTGGACTCAGGGCGGTGCCGACCCCGGGCACGCAGGTCGACACACCGACGCGGGATCCGGGGGTTACGGAAGCAACCCGGCCACGAACGGCGTACCTACCTATCGGGGACCGTCCCTTACGGGGCCACCATACTACATCCTCAACGCCGAGAAGATGGTCGTCACTCAGGCGGAGCTCGATGGGTTACCCGTGGGAGCCATGTTGCCGAACATGATCACGAGCGGGCCCACCGACCTACGCGCAGATGTCGATGCCCACGGCGTCTACAACCCGGCCAATCAGCTGTGGACGGTCGAGATCCGTCGGAAGCTGGTCACCGGTGACTCACATGACGTGCAGTTCGACGATCTGACCCGCGAATACGCGTTCGGTACCGCGGTGTTCGACAACGCACAGATCGAGCACTCATGGAATGCGCAGGTCTACAAGCTGAAGTTCGTGAACTAAGCCGGACTTGGAGTCGGCCCCAAGCGGCTCGTGCCTTCGGGCACGGGCCGTTTGTGGTGTCGGCGAGCCGCGTTCAAGTCGTCGATCTTGGCTCTCCACTCCCGGTGCGAGCAGATCGCCGTCCTGTCCACTGCCGTCGTATCGAGCATGGGCATGGGCCAGCTCGCGGTCGATGCGTCGAACCAGCGACTCCGCTCGCCAGGTCAGTCGGGGACAGGTGAGCCCTTCAAGAGCCTTCAGGCTGTCGAGCAGGCGGATTGAGTGCGACACGATCATCTCAAGGTGACCGTTCTCGTGCCGGCGCAGCCACGTCTCCTGAGAGACGCTGACGTCCAAGGGAAGGCTGACCTCAACCTCAACTCTCACACTGGCTCTCACCGCACGACAGATTTCGCCTTCGGCCGAGGGCGTCCACGTGGGGCGGATGCTGTATTGGGTGAACGCGGGAGGGCCGGTACGGGCCCCGGAATGAGGCGGGGCGTTCCGGATCAGTTCGCGCCCGGCGGCGGTCGAGGGATTGTAGACTGATTCCCGTACGACAATCTCGATGCCCGGAGGGAGATCCGGGATCGTGAAGGCTGGCAGGCTATCCGACGCTGTGTCAGCCCCCGCCGTGTCAGCCTGCCCCGCACCAGCCTGGGCCAGACCAGCCGAGGGCAGGCCGGCCAGCACGACGGCAAAGATCAGCCCAGATGTGAACCGAGTGCGCCGCCCCGATCTCTCAGAGGAGAATGGCGAGCGGCAAAAGGACCACGTAGCCCAGAACCAGAAGGAGGGGCGCGGCGGTGATGGAGCCGCCAGACAGAAGCGCGTACCCGCCTGCGAGGCAGCCGACCCCGAGGACCGCGAGGATGGCGTTCCGGGGGCCGAATCTAAGCGGCCGGGTGTCCTGAGAGTCAGTCGTAGAGTCATTCATGACCGGAAGGCTAGGCTCAATTACCGAGTGGATCAAGCGCCGGCCCATGGCCTCCGCATTCACCCTCGCCCTCAACCGTACGTTCCTCCGTAGCTCCGGATGTCAGCGGGCGGCTTTGCTGGCCGGCGGTTCAGCGGCTTGGCCGAACGATTGGACGAATGATCGGGCCGTTGACGTGATTCGCTGCTGACAGCGCTCCGGAAGCCTCGGGGGGCGCCGTCCGCCCTACTCGGCGGCAGCCTCGATCCCCAGCTGGGCCACCAGCCGCTGCAGGCGTGAGCGACTGATTTCGAGCATGCGGGCGGCCTCGCTGCGATTGCCGTCCGCCTTGTTGAGGATGGCGGTCAGGTGGCTGGCAATAACGGCATCGAGGCTGTCCTTGCCCATGGGCTCACCGGACTTCCGAGCCGCTGACTCACCCTCCTGCCCCAGGTGCAGATGATCGGCGGTGATGGTCCGGCCACGCGCGACCAACGCTGCACGGGTAAGCGCATTCTCGAGTTCGCGGACGTTTCCGGGCCAGTCATGTTGGTCGAGCAGCTCCATGGCCTCGGGCGCGATGTGGTCGACCGTGGTGCCGGTAGAGTCCCGGATCCGCCCTAACAGCGCCTCGGCCAGCAATGCGATGTCTCCCCGCCGATCCTTGAGGGGTGGCACGGTGATCTCGACGACACGCAGTCTGAAGTAGAGGTCCTCTCTGAAGCTTCCCTCTTTGACGAGCGCCTCCAGCGGCTGGTGGGTCGCCGCCACGACCCGGGCGTGGGTCTCACGGGGCTGTTCTCCGCCGACCGGGTAGAAGGTCCGCTCCTGAAGTACGCGGAGCAGCTTGGTCTGGAACTCGGCGCTGGTATCTCCCAGTTCGTCCAGAAAGATGGTCCCGCGACCGGCGAGCTCGAAGTAGCCTTTTCGTGATCCCGCAGCTCCTGTGAAGGCGCCCTTCACATGTCCGAAAAGCTCGGATTCGAGCAGGGTATCCGTCAGTGCGGTGCAGTTCACTGCGATGAAAGGCTCCCCAGCGCTCATCGAGTTTTCATGGATCGCACGGGCGATTTTTTCCTTTCCCGTGCCAGTCTCGCCGCGGACCAGCACCGTGGCCCGATTGCGGGCCAGCGTGCCAATCAACTTGAAGATGTCGATCATTCGAGGATCGCGACCGATGATGGCGTCGGGTCCGGGAGGATCCCTTGGATCGGCCTCCTTCTCGGCATCGGCATCGGCCTGATTCAGAGCCTGTTCTTCAAGGCAGCGCTCCACCAGCGCCTCGACCTCTCTCAGCCGCACCGGCTTGACCAGGTAGTCGAAAGCCCCGGCCTTCATGGCGGCGACCGCGCTGGTCATGTCCTCGTGTCCGGTCATCACCACAACTTCGACCCCGGGCATCCCCTCGCGGACCTTCTCGGTCAGCTCGAGCCCGGAAAGCCCGGGCATGCGCAGGTCGGTGAGGATGAGTTGCGGCCCGAATGCGGTCAGACGAGAAAGCGCCGACTCCGCAGAATCGACGGATTCGACGGTGTGTCCCGCGTGACGGAGCTTCTCGGCGAGAGCCTCTCTGAGGCCTTCCTCGTCGTCAACGATCAGGATCCGTCCGTTCATCTGGGGTCATCCGGGGGCAATTGGCGATTCGGGGGTGCTTCAATCTCGCCGGGATTCACGTTTCCGGCAGCGCCGGGAGTCACGATTATCGAAGATCCGGGGTCGCCAAGCCAGTAGCTCGGCGCGGGCGGGACATCTCCCGCGCGCAGCCGAGCCATCGCCTCCCGGTCTCGTCTGCGACGAATGCGGAACAGGAGGAGCAGGAGGGCGGCCAGCATGCCCCATCCCAGACCCGAACTCGAAAAGACGTGGATGACCCCATACCGTTCCTTCATCCAGCGCTGCCAGGCGCTCTCCAGCCGGCCAGGCGTGAACCCGTAGGTCCGGGCCAGAGCCTCATCAAAGCGACCGACCTCCTTCCAGCGGGCCAGAAAAATTTCGAGCCCCTCTTCTCCCGACGTGTCCACCAGATATTCCACCATGGTGGCCGACAGGAGATAGGCGACTTCAGCTGAGCCAGCTTCGACCGGAAAACGGAGCGACAGGGAGTTCAGCGAGGGGGTTCGCCCCAGGGCGACGAGTACCCGCAGCCTCCAGACATCCCCTCGGTTCCAGCCTGAGGCCCACTGGGCATACCCTTCCGAGAACCACCTCGGGATCCGAAGCGGTTCGAGGTACTGATGCAGCCCCAGATGGGCCCACTCATGCCGGAGTACCCTGCTTGTCGCGTCGCGACGACTACGCCCGGGGGCGCGGAACAGGGGGATGACGATTCGAGACTCGGCGGGAATCGCCAATCCGGCACTCCACTCGGGCACTCGGCCGCCGGCCAGGGCCGAGAACTCCTCAGGGGTGTCGGCAAACTGCAGGGTCACGCCCCTGGGTAGGTAGTCAGGGAGGCCTGGCAGGCTCCCTTGACGCTCCAGGGCGGCCAGGGCCGCATCGGCGACCGCTGAGTCGCCCGCAAGCGCCTGAAGGACTCCCCTGCCTCCGGGGAGCGTCCACGTCGACTGCTGGGGGGCGGCCGCGAGGGGCAGCCCCACGATGAGCCCCACCCAAGCGGCTGTGACAGCCTTCCGGATGGGAACTCCGCCGATCAAGCCGACGTGTCCAAAGCCTCCAGCTTCTCCTGAACGGCCTTGTTCCCGGGATTGAGTTCCAGCGCCCGTCGCCAGAGAAGGTGCGCCACGTCGCGGTCGGAATCTCGCTCGGCCAGATTGCCGAGGCGGAAGTAGAGGTCATCTCCAAGGCGCGAGTCGACCTTCACGGCCTTCTCATAGTGAACCCGGGCCTCTTCCATCTCCCCGCGATCATAAGCCTGGTCACCGAGCGCCTTGTGGGCCTGCGCCGGCGCGGGAGACTGCTTGAGGGCCCTCAGGTAGAGCGCCTGGGCTGCCTGGCTCTCTCCCTTGCGTTCCAGCACGGCCGCCGTGTTCACCAGAAGCGGGCCCGAATCCTGATGGTGGCCAAGGCCTTCCCGCCCGACAGCGATCGCATAGTCCAGCTGGCCTGCCAGGCCAGCGGCCAGAACGGTGTAGGCGTAGTAGATGACCGACGGAACCTTGACGTCGGGGTCCGTCCGGTAGCGCCGCAATGATTCCATGGCTCGCGCCACATCGCCCTTCCGCACCAGAACGATTCCGCGGGCCAGATGCAGTTCGTGGTCATCGGGCCGCAGTTCGGTTGCCTGGTCCAGCGCCGCCAAGGCCTCGTCGAAGCGCCGAAGCAGTTCCAGGGCAAGCGCCCGATTCCGCAGCACGGCATAGTTGCCGGCAACCGGGTCCGGCAGGCGATCGAAGTACTCAAGCGCCTCCGACAACTTCCGACCTCTGAAAGCGATCAGCCCAAGGCGAAAGATGGCCCGGGAGTTTCTTGGATCGAGCTCAAGCGCCCCGGTAAACTCACGGGCGGCGTCTTCAAGCATCCCGGATCGGTAGAAGGCGACGCCAAGGTTCAGGTGCTCCTGAACACCTTCGATGGTGGGCTCCTCGGACGAATCAGTGGCCCGGTTGCTGGCGCGCTCGACGAACCCGGCCTGGATCAGGCCGTAAAGGGCCTTGCCGACGTCGAACTCCACCAGCCCCGACTCGCCGACCAGCTGAGCGACGGTCCGATTGCCATCGATAAAGGGCAGAATCCGCTTCTGGTTCCGTGTGAGCTCAACATCTTCCGAATCCTCGGGACTCTTGATGATGTCAAAGATCACATCCAGCGACGGGATCTTCTTTTCGATCAGACTCCACTCGTCGACTCGGCGGGCGCCTTCAAGGAGCAGGCTCTCGGCCGGAATGTCGACCAGGAACACGCCGTCCTCATCGGGCCGCTGCTCGGAGTCGAAGTGGAATGACCCCGTGTTCCAGGTGAACAGGTGGTAGACCGCTTCTTCGATCTGAATCGAGATGTACTTGTGCAAATTCTCTTCGGTCAGCGCGTTGTTCCCGACCAGAATTTCACCGAGGCGGGCACCACGTCTGTGTGCCTGGGCCTCCATCGCGGTGGAGAGATCGGAGCGCGAAATCACATGGTTCCGCACCAGAAGCTCTCCGAGCCGATCGGGTCGGTTCAGAACCGAGGCATGAATCACCCGCCCGGAATCGAAATAGATATACCCGAAGTTGGAGCGGTCCGTAATCGACAGGCAGCCTGTCTTTCGGCCCATGGCAAGCAGCTGACAGATGTCGGCCAGCGAAACGTCCTGAAGTGCGCCTTCGATTGCCATCTAGTCCAGTTCCTCCACCAGGCGCTCTTCAAAGACCGGCCATACCCAGATCACCTTTTCGCGAGAGGGCATCCACGGGCTCTGGGCCGATTCAGCAGCCACAGGGGCCGCGGGTTCGACCGGCTGAGCCGGCTCGGCGTCCGGGGCCTGGGTCTGTGCCGGTGCCCCGGGCGCGGATTTCTGCGGCGTCGGCGTCGGCGTCGGCGCAGCGTCCGGCGCGCTCTGCTCTGCAGACCCGGCGGCATTCTCCTGATCAGCAATGAAAAGGCCACCCCTGCCCCCTTCCATATCGATCTGGTCCAGCGGCGGAATCACGGGTCCTTCTGAAGCCTCGTCGAGCTCATCGGTCTGCGGCCCGGTACTGACCTTGTCGGCCAACCCACCCCAGTCATCGGCGTCCCCGTCGTCGACTCCCTGCTCGCTGACGAACTCGACCTTGCCAGCGCCATCGGGCATCGCTCGGCCTTCGACCTCGACAACCAGACCTCCCTCAAAGCGCGACCGAAGGCGTTCGTCGATGTTCTCGATCCTCGACGGGGGCCGATCAGCGGTTAGCAGAACCCTTGCTCCGCGCCGCTTCAGTGCCTCAAAGAGGTGAAAGAACTCGTCCTGCGCCCGCTCTGTGTCGGACAGTGCCTCGGCTCCATAAACCAGCAGAAGATCGACTGTCCACCAACGCTCCCGCCATGCGCCCGCTACACCTTCGGAAAGGGCACGGATGAAGTCCTTGGCGAAGTCGGCCACAGAAGTGACCGCCATGCGCCCATCCGCCGAGAGCTGTCGGTAGCTGCGCCCCGCCCCCGCCAACAGTGCGAGAGCCATTTCGGGTTCGGCATTCCAGAGGAAGAGCGGGTTGTACTCCGGCTTCTCGGGCCCGACCAGTTGCACGGCCGCGCGAACCGCGAGCGGGGCAAAGCTCCCGGAGAGCCCTTCAAGGTCCGGACCGTCCGCGATCGCCGGAAACGGGCGCTGACGTTCCCGGACGGAGCCGAGGAAGGCCTCAGCTTCATCAAGGCGGTCGGGGTCCTTCAGCAGCCCGACCGAGGCATCGGGCCAGGGATTGTCGATTCGGTCCAGCTCCCGATCAATCTCTCGCAGGCGCCCCAGGGCATTCCGGAATGTATCCAGCCGGCCCTGCCAACCCGCCGGCTCGGACTTGCTTTCAAGCAGCTTCCGCAACGCCCGGCTGGAGAACCCTTCCCGGTCGGCGATCTCCGACGCGCTGCGCAGCTCTGCCCGCCATGGGGCCTCCTGATGAACCACCTCGGCTTCCACCGCCCCGGAAACTTCGTTCAGAAACGAACCGAACGGGTCAGTGCCCTCGGTGACTTCGAGCCCAACCAGGTCAGGAATGTCCCCCGGCCCAAGTGTCCGCCCCTCAAGATCCTGGACCGCGAGAATGCGGTTGAGGGCGCCACCCAGTTCCCGAACGTTCTTGAACGGCACCCGGGCCAGAGCCTCGGCAACGCCATCCGCCAGCTCCTGTCCGCGCTCTGCCACTTTCCTGGTGATGATGGCGACACGCGTCTCGAACTCCGGCGGCCCGATGTCGACGGTCAACCCGCCCGAGAAGCGCGAAACCAGCCTCGCGTCCAGTCCATTGATGTCGGAGGGTGGACGGTCACTGGCCAGCACGATCTGCGATCCGGAGGCCGTCAACGCATCAAGTGCGCCAAGAAGCATCTCCTGGGCCTCGGCCTGACCGGCCAGGAACTGCACATCATCCAGTAGAAGGATGTCCAGATCGCGGTAACGATCGCGCATGCGATCCCGCTCGCCGGCAACCAGCGCCTCTGTCAATTCATTGAGGTAACCCTCAAGCGTCTGGTAGAGCACCCGGACCTGCGAGTTGGTCTTTTTCGCGTGGTTAGCCACGGCCGCGAGGATGTGCGACTTGCCCAACCCGGAGTTCGAGTAGAGAAACAGCGGGTTATAGCTGGTCCCCGGGGAGTCGGCGGCACGACGCGCTGCCGCACAGGCCAGCCGATTGGCTGGCCCTACAACAAAAGTCTCGAAGGTCTGTTTTGGATCGAATTCCGTCATGCGTTCGGTGCAGTTCCAGTCGGCGCCGGATTTTCAGGACAAGGTGTGTAGTATCAACTGTTCGAAGCGTTTCCAAAAGGGCCGGTCAGACGGTTTCTTCCCCTTCGGCGGCCCATTCTATGATTCCCGCGAGATCGGCCGGGAGCGGAGCCTTGAAATGAAGCTTCTCTCCGGTGACCGGATGGAGAAAGACCAGCTCTGCGGCGTGGAGGAACTGTCGATGCGCGAGTTTCTCCAGATCCGAAGCCCATCGCCTGGCCGCTCCCCCGATCCCCTTGGCACCACCGCGACCGTAGACCGTATCCCCAACCACCGGGTGTCCAAGGTGAGCCAGGTGGACGCGGATCTGGTGCGTCCGGCCGGTCTCAAGGGCCACATCCAGGAACTCGGCCGCGATATAGCTGGCGCGTCTACGGACCCGCGTAACCGCCCGTCGACCATCCTCCACTACCGCCATCTTCTTGCGGTTGCGAGGGTCCCGGGCGATGGGAGCGTCGATGGTGATCGGATCCTCCCGCAGGTGCCCCCAGACCAGCGTGCGATACAGGCGCTTCACCTTTCGCTTTCGCAGCGCTTCGGAAAGCGCGATGTGGGCGCGATCGGTTTTGGCCATGACCAGCAGGCCGGAGGTATCGCGATCCAGACGATGGACGATCCCGGGCCGCATCCGCCCTCCCACACCCGCAAGCGAGTTGAGATGGAAGAGCGCGGCATGAACCAGCGTGCCCGTGCGATGCCCGGGGGCTGGATGGACGACCATTCCCGCAGCCTTGTCGACGACCGCCAGATCTTCATCCTCAAAGACGATCGAGATCGGAATGTCCTCGGCTACGATTTCCGCCACCGGCTTGGCCGCCGGCACCAGCACTTCAATGCTCCAGCCGACTGCAAGGGGCTCGGACTTCCGTGGATCCATCGGGCCATTCGGGGTCATCACTTTGACATCACCCGCATCCATGAGCTTCTGAACCCGCGTGCGTGACAACTCCAGCCGGTCAGTCAGGAAGCGATCAATCCGCTCCCCCGCCCCAGCTTCATCAACCACCAGGGTCTGAATCAGGTCCTTGCTCATTCGGTCACACGACGCAGGCCCAGGCCCACGGTGATGCCTTGATCAAGTTCGATCTTTTCGAACGCCTCCCAGGCATCGGGGTCACCCACGTCCCCGCCCTCGACGGAAAGAGCCAGCGTCTCGCCTGTCAGGAAATCCTCCCACGCCGTCAGGGCCGCGGCGACAGGCGTCCCACCAAAGACACCCAGCGCGATGCGATCGGTGATCAGAAGGCCGGTATCCTTTCGGAGCCGCTGGATCCGGGACACCATCTCGCGGGCGAGTCCCTCACACCTGAGATCATCGTCCAGCTCGGGGTCGAGGGCAGCCACATGCCCGTTCTCGGCCTTCACGATCATGTCACCCGTCGCCTCTTCGAAGATGTCGAGGTCGTCGGCCTGCAGCGAGTATGACTCCCCGTTGACGGTGATCTCCACCGCCCCGCCCTGCCGGAACGCTCCCATCTCCTCCTGGGACAGCCCCCGGATGACATTTGCCGCGTCGTTGGTCGATTTTCCGAATCGCTTGCCGAGGGCCCGGAAGTTTGGACGGGCCTCCAGCCGGATCAGGCCCTCTGAGGATGAGAGGAACGAGATTTCCCTGACGTTCAGTTCCTCACGAACCAGAGCCAGAACCTCTTCCCTCAACTTGATCGATCCGGGGACCAGGGCTCGGAGTGAACGCAGCGGCTGGCGAACCTTGATCTGCACCTCTTCTCGGGCGGCCCGACCCAGGGAGACAAGAATCCGGGTAGCGGCCATTTCGGCCTCAAGATCGGGATCCAGGTCAGCGTCGTCCGTCTCAGGGAAGGGCTGGAGGTGCACGGTCTCACCGGTCAGCGCCCGGTGCAGCCAGTCGGCATAGAATGGGGTCACCGGCGCGAGGAGCCCGGCGAGGGTACGCAGCGCTTCCCAAAGCGTCCGGAACGCAGCCCGCCCATCCGAGACATTCGTGTTCCCCCAGAAGCGGGCTCGGGAGCGTCGGACGTACCAGTTGGACAGGTCGTCGACAAAGTCTCCCACGGCTCGGTAGGCTTTGGTCAGCTGGTAGGCATCCAGTTCGCTCCGAACCTCGGCGGTAAGCGAGGCCAGCCGAGACAACAACCAGCGGTCGAGCACGCCACGCGCGGCGGGCGCGGGATCAGCTCCCGAGGGAGACCAGTTCTCGGTCTCCGCATAAAGGGAAAAGAAGCGGTAGGTATTGGTCAGCGTGTCGAACAGCTTTCGCGAAGCATCCCTGACACCTTCGGGATCGAAGCGTTTGGTCACCCAGGGATTCGACACCGTGATGAAGTACCAGCGGAGTGCATCAACTCCATGGTCCGCGATGGCGTCCCACGGATCGACGGTATTTCCCTTGGACTTGGACATCTTCTGCCCGTTGGCGTCCAGGATCAGGTCGTTCACCACCACATTCTTATAGGCGGGTCCTCGTCCGAGCATGGTCGAGATCGCCATCATGGAGTAGAACCACCCGCGGGTCTGGTCGAGCCCCTCGCAGATGAAGTCGGCCGGAAAGTGGCTCTCGAACTTCTTCTGATTCTCGAACGGGTAGTGCCATTGGGCGTAAGGCATGGCGCCCGAGTCGAACCAGACGTCCACCACCTCGGGCGTTCGGCGCATGGTGCCGCCGCATTTGCACACCCAGGTGTACGCATCGATCCCGGGACGGTGTGGATCAAAGTCCTCACCCAACGGCCCCACCTTCGCCTCGAGCTCGGCAAAGCTGCCGATCCAGGTGACGTGCTGCGGGTCGCTTTCACAGACCCAGGCCGGGAGCGGCGTTCCCCAGTATCGCTCACGCGAAAGGGCCCAGTCGACGTTGCCGCGCAGCCACTCGCCGAAACGCTTCTCTCCCACCTCGGGCGGGTGCCAGTTTACCTGCTCGTTGTTGGCGAGCATCTGATCCTTGAGCGTGGATGTCGCGGCGAACCACGAATCCCGCGCCAGATAGATCAGGGGCGACGAACAGCGCCAGCAGTGCGGGTAGGAGTGAACGGCGCTCTCGGCCCGGAACAGCAGCCCGCGTTCATCCAGTGCCGCGATCACCTTGGGATCGGCCTCTTTCACGAACAGGCCACCGACGATGTCCAGATCCGCGTGAAAGACGGCGCGGTCGTCGATCGGGCGGAGCATCGGTAGATCGTGCCGCTGTCCGGCCGCGTAGTCGTCGGCCCCGAACGCCGGAGCCATGTGGACGATTCCGGTGCCGTCCTCAGCGCTTACGAAGTCTTCGGCCACCACGGTCCATGCATTTCCCGGGTCTTCGGGGGCGGGCACCATGTCCAGGGCCCTCCCGTAGTGCAGACCAACCAGTGCATCTCCGGAGAGCCGCTTTTCGATCCGGGCGTCCTCACCGAGGACCTTCTCCACCAGGCTTGATGCCAGGATCAGCGTCTTTCCTTCCCACGCCACCTCGGCATACTCCAGGGCCGGGTGCACGGCGAGTCCAACATTGGCTGGCACCGTCCAGGGCGTGGTGGTCCAGATCAGGAAGTAGCGTCCGTCTGGTTCGTTCGCGGCGTCCAGCACGGGCACCATGAAGTACAGAGACGGGTCCTCCACGTCCTGGTACCCTTGGGCCACCTCGTGCGAGGAGAGTGCGGTGCCGCAACGGGGGCAGTACGGTACGCTCTTGTGGCCCCGGTAGAGCAGGTCGCGATCCGCCAGCTGCGACAGGACGTTCCACACGGATTCGACGTAATCGTTGTGGAAGGTTACATACGGCTTCGAATAGTCGAGCCAGTACGCGATCCGCTCGGAAAGGGCTTCCCAGTCCTGCTTGTAGGTGAAGACCGAATCCCGGCACGCCTGATTGAACTCGGCGACGCCCAACGCTTCAATATCCGGTTTGCCGCTGATCCCAAGCTTGCGCTCGGCCTCGATCTCTACCGGAAGTCCGTGCGTGTCCCAACCAGCAATCCGGGTAACCTGACGGCCCTGCATCGTCTGATACCGGCAGACCAGATCCTTGATGGTCCGCGAGATGATGTGATGCAGCCCCGGCCGACCATTTGCCGTCGGAGGTCCCTCATAGAAAACGAAAGGCTCCCCATCCTGGGTGGCCTCGACGGTGCGGCTGAAAAGGTCTTCCTCTCGCCACTTTTCAAGAACCTGCTCTTCCAGCGCCTGCAAGGACTCCGGCGCGGTCGGGTACGAACTCAAGTCTCCCCCTCATCCGGTCCGCGATCCGGTTTCTTGGCCTCGACGTCGAGTATTTCGTCGAGCCAGCCATCGTCACCTTCCGTATCCTCGCCGCCCTTACGCGGAGTCGACGGGACACCGGAGTCCTTGGGGTCTCGCACGGCCGAAGCCATCGCGTGGATATCCGCATCCGGTGCAGGACGATCCAGAGGATCGTCCGTTGAAACCAGGCGGAGCTCACCGGGCGCCGGGGCGTCGGCCGCCTCGTCGTCGGTGGCCGGCTCGGCGCGGGCTTCGCGGGCGGGCCGGCCGCCCTGCAACTCCAAGTCGATCGGAACGTCCCGAAGGGGGCTGCGGCCTTCTTCGACGGTGACCACATCCATCTCGCGCTCCAACAGCTGTCGGAAGGTGGTAAGGAAGCGAGCCCGTCTGCGTTCCATCTCCGCCAGAATCTCCTGTCGCTCCTGGAGCGCACGCCCAGCGTCCGCCAACATGTCGCGAGCGCGGCTTTCCGCGTCGTCGACCACGCGGCGCGCCTCGGAGGCCGCCTCGCGTCGCTGCAGATCCCCTTCGCGCTCCGCGCTGCTCCGGATTTCCTCGCGCAGTTCCTGTGCCGTGACCAGAGCGTCCTGAACCGCCCGCTCACGACCGTTCTGCGTGGCCACCTGTTCGCCCAGCCGCTCCGCCCGTTCGCGAAGGGTCATGTTTTCTTTCACGACCTCTTCAAGGCGCTCCGCGACGAGTTCGAGAAAGGTGTCGACCTCCTGGGAGTCATAGCCCCGAAGGCCCTTTCCGAAGTCGCCACGCTTCTTGCGTACATCAAGTGGAGTCAGGTCGATCATGTGCGGTCGTCCGAGTGAGTTGGAGTCCGTCGTCAGGCAGGAGTCGGGCGGGCCCCAAAGAGCGCCGTGCCGATCCGAACCATGGTGCTGCCCTCCTCGATCGCCAAACCGAGGTCATTCGTCATCCCCATCGACAGGGTCTCCCCCATCGACGCGTCCTGCTGTCGTACCGCGTCCCGAAGTTCACGGAGACGCGAAAAGCACGGTCGAAGTATCGCCTCGTCGTCAACAAACGGCGCCATCGTCATCAGTCCTTCGACCCGCAGGCCAGGCAGGCCTGCGATGGCGAGCACGGCGTCCGCGGCCGACTGTCGATCAAAGCCGCTCTTCGCATCTTCGCCCGAAGTGTTTATTTGAACCAGCACCGAGACGACCTCATCTCCCGCCTTCGACGACAGGCGCTCCGCCAGCCGCACCGTATCAACGGAATGGATCAGATCCGCGATCCCAATGACCTCCGGAGCCTTCCGCCGTTGAAGGTGCCCGATCATGTGCCATCGGACCCGATCGTCCTGGAGCGCATTTGCCTTGGTCACCAGCTCCTCGACCCGATTCTCCCCGAGGTCATTCAGGCCGGCGTCCAGAGCCGCCCTGACCGCCTCGAGTGGATGCGTCTTGGTTACCGCCACCAATTGCACCGAATCCGCCGGTCGGCCCGCCCTCGACTCGGCTTCCGCGATCATCTCGCGAACGCGGGGCAGCGTCTCGGAAAGTCGTTCGCTGTACATGACCAATAACCTAGTGTTGTGTGTCGAAAGTTCGCGAGCCACCTGGTGTGGTGTGGCAGAAGGGCCGGATGCATCGGCGTTCGAATGGCCGAGACACTTTTGATACACCACACCGGTGTGTTTCGTGAATCGGTATCAAAAAAAAGGGGCCCCACCGGATACTCCGGCGGGGCCCCTGAATCCTTGGGTTCCGGAGCGTCAGCGCACCTCGAACTTAATCGGGAACGAGACCCACACCGCAACGTTCACATCGCGGTTCTGGGCTGGCGTGAACTCCATGACGTCGGCAACCGCCAGGGCGGCTTCATCCAGCTGGGCATGTCCGGAGGACTGGTTGATCAGCTTATCCACCACCTTGCCGGTCTCGTCGATATGGAAGTAGACCGTCACCGTGCCACCAAGCCCCGCGTCCCGCAGAATCGTTGGATACTCGCGCACAAGCGCCGCGGTCACCTGGCGAAGGTTGGTAATGACAGGACGGATTTCGTAGGGCGTGAAGGTCGGGCCGCCGCTAGTCGCCGCACTTGATGCAGTGGGCGGAGGCGGCAGGTCATCAACCGGATTGTCCGCGAAGGTGGTCGGGGCAATCGTGATGTCCTCGTCAATATCGGCCTCCGCGATCTGCGGCGTCGCCGGGCGCTGAATTGCCTCCGGCGGCGGCGGGATCTCGATCTCCGGTGGGATGTCGATGGCTTCGAGCTCGTTCATGCTGCTCGAGAAATCCTCGGCAGCCATGTCTGGCCAGAGCTGGAAGACCGCGAAGTGCGCCACAACGGCCACGATCATTGAGCCCCAGAACCAGTTGTCCCAGCTCTGCTTGAGCTGGTCGTTAGCCGTATCTCCGACGGCCGGAATCGCTTCAGCTGTCATCGTCTTGCCCTCGTCATGCGCTGCTCGAGTTCAGTTGCGAACACCACGCGGAGTACACCTGCCGCGACCAGCTCCTTCTGGAGCTCATCGATCGTGCTGTACGGCACCTCACGGTCACCACGGATCGCGATCACCAGCCTGGATTGCGACGCCGCATACAGCGGAGCCACAACGGCCGAGACCTCGTCCATCTGGTAGGGCTGGTCGTTCATGTAGATCGCCCCAACGCGCTCCACCCAGATATTGAGGATGTCCTTCTTTTTTTCGTCGATCTTCTGTGTCGCCTCGGCCTCGGGCCAGACGATCTGACGCTCACTGTCCGTCCGGAAGACGGTGGTGACCATGAAAAAGATCAGGAGCAAGAAGGCAATATCGGCGAGCGAGCTGCTCGGGATCTCGTCTGAAGCTCCGTTCTTACGGGAGAACCCGTTTCCCTTGATTGGCATCCGTCAGTTCTCCAGCACCTGCAGTGAGATCTTGTTTGCACCTGCGGTCTGCAGGGCGTCAAGCACGTCCACCATGAACTTGTAGGGCGCGTCAGGGTGGGTCTTTACAGCCGCGATCAGGTTGGGATTCGCCGCCACATCAGAACGCCAGATCCCCTCGACATCCGCTGCCGAAATCGTCACCTCCTGCTGCGATTCTCCGCGCCGGACCACCACGGTCCCATTCGGCTGAATCAGCAGGAAAAGAAGGTTCTTCTGATTGATCTCGACCACCTCGGACTCTTCCGGAAGGACGATCGCGAGACCCTTGTCCTTGGGGAAAACGGTGGTAACCAGGAAGAAGACCAGCAGCAGGAAAGCGATATCAGCCATTGATGAGGTCGGAACCTCGTCGCTCGCTTTGGACTTCTTGTTGTTCAGTATGGCCATTTTTCAGCGCCTCTCGAGTGTTCTGCTCAAATGTACATCGTGTGTGGCTTCAGGTTCCGTCGGGCCAGTGCTCGGGAAGTGATTACTCACTTGATCCCGAATACGCTGCCGGCGCCGCGCGGCTTACCACGCGCTGATCCTTGATCACCTTCAGGCGGCCGTCCTTTTCCATATCCCAGGCGATGTTCAGGATGCGCTGGGCCCCTGTCTCCATCTCCATGATCAGAGTGTCGATCCGGGTCACGAAAAAGTTATACGCGATGTTGACCGGAATGGCGATGACCAGTCCGGCAGCGGTGGTCAGCAGCGCCACCTTGATCCCGCCTGCAACCAGGGTCGGATTAACGTCCCCGGCCTTGGCGATGGCATCGAAGGCGAGGATCATGCCGACGACCGTACCCAGGAAGCCCATGAGCGGGGCCACATTGGCGATCGTCGCAAGAATGACCAGACCGCGCTCAAGGAAATTCATCTCGATGGAACCGGTGGTGCTGACGGCCAGGTCGACCTCGCCGGCCCGGATCGTGCCTTGCTTGATTCGGCGCAGCCCGGCCAGCAGGATCGCGGCCGTCGGCCCCGGGGTCCCGGAAGCGATGTGCATGGCTTCGTCAAGGCGTCCGGCGCGCGCGGCCTCATCAACCTCGACGAGGACACGACTCGCGCCTTTGTGAGCGGACCACAGGGTCCAGGCTTTGGCGATGATCACACCGAGTGCGATCAAAGAGCAGATGACAAGCGGATACATCATCGCGCCGCCATCGGCAAACAACGTCAGAAGATCGTACTGAGAGCCCAAAGCTCGCTCCTTGAGGCACGATCCCGGAGGATCGCAGGGGTTTTCAGGGGTCAGACCGCGCCAAACTACGGGGGGGGCTGAGTCGTGTCAACGCGCATTTCTGTCCAATTCTACGCGGAGTATCGCTGATTCTTTCTCCCCGCGCCAAAGCAGGACACACCACACTAGTGTAATGCTCAGGCAGGCGCGTTCACCAGCGCCGGTCCACGCTCGGAATTGGAACCATCCAGGATCTCACGAAGGCGGTCCGAACCCACATCACGCTCAAGCCACCCGCCACGGGCGACACTCACCCGTGCCGACTCTTCCGAGACGACGATAACAATGGCATCCGTCTCTTCCGAAAGGCCCAGGGCGGCGCGGTGTCGCGTGCCCAGCGTCTTGTCCGGAAGAGAGTACTGGGTGAGGGGGAGGATCGCGCCCGCCGCCCGAATCTGGTCGCCCACGATCAGCACCGCCCCGTCATGAAGTGGTGAATACGGGGTGAAGATGGTGGTCAGGATATCGGCCGAGACCCGGGCCTCGAGCGGGCTGCCGCTAGCGCCGTATTCGTCCAGCCCGACTTCCCGTTCAATGGCGATGATGGCGCCAATACGGTTCCGGGCCAACCGTTCGACGGTTTCGACGATCTCTTCAAGAACCTGACTCTCTTCGAGTCGGCCAAACACCCTAAGGATCCCGCTTTGACCCAGGCGAGCGAGGGCCGATCGCAGTTCGGGCTGGAAGACCACCAGCGCCGCGATCGCGCCATACTGGAAGAGCCGCTCGAGCAGGTAGCGGATCAGATCAAGGCGGAAGAAGTCCGCCAGAAGATAGACACCAGCAAGCGATAGCAGGCCCACCAGCATCTGCATGGCCCGCGTCCGCTGAACCAGCAGGAGCAGCCGGTAGAGGACCGCACTGACAATCAGGATCTGGCCCAGACCCACCCAACCGGGCCAGAGGGCGAGCCCCCCCTCGAAGAGACTCACGCCGACCCCCCATCCGGGAGGTCGGTCTCATCAGTTCGCGAAGGGGGATTCATCAGTCCTGTCCCAGTCAGTCGCCCGCCGGATGCGGTGGCGGTGTCGAGTCTATTCCAGACAGGCCCGGACGACGCTCCGCCGGTGTAGCAACGCGCGCAACGGGAGATGGCGCCTCGAGCTCCTCCGCCGCGATCGGTGGCGGCGGCAGTTCCTTCCCGGCGTCGAGCAGCTTGATCTGTTCTCGATCAAGCGTTTCGCGCTCAAGAAGGGCGAGGGCGATCTGCTCCAACAGAACTCTGTGCTCCTCAAGGACCACGCGAGCCCGGGCGTGAGCTTCGTCCAGGAGACGCTTGATCTCCTGGTCGACCTGCTGGGCCGTGTGCTCCGAAACGTGGCGCCGCTGGCCAATCTCACGACCCAGGAACACTTCGTGGTCCGAATCGCCGATGGCCATGAGCCCGATGACCTCGCTCATGCCGAATGAGGTCACCATCCGACGAGCCAATGAAGTGGCCCGCTCAATGTCGTTCCCCGCCCCGGTCGTGACCTTGCCAATCCCGAAGATCATTTCCTCGGCAACACGGCCTCCAAAGAGCATGGTCAACTGCCCTTCGAGCCATTCCTTGGTGTAGGAGTGGCGATCCTCGGTCGGCAACGAGGCCGTGATCCCCAACGCATGCCCACGAGGCACGATGGTCACCTTGTGAACGGGGTCCAGCCCCTCGACGCGAAGGCCGATGACGGCATGGCCCGCTTCATGCCACGCCGTGAGCTTCCGCTCCTTCTCGGTGAGCACCATGCTGGTGCGCTCCGCCCCGAGCATGACCTTGTCCTTGGCGATCTCGAAGTCGTCCATGTTCACGCGGTCGGCATCGTGACGGGCAGCCAGAAGTGCCGCCTCGTTGCAGATGTTCGCCAGGTCGGCACCCGAAAGACCCGGAGTCCCGCGAGCCAGGATGGCGAGTTCCACGTCGTCCGCAAGCGGCAGCTTCTTGGCGTGCACCCGGAGGATCGCTTCACGGCCCTTAACGTCAGGGGCGTCGACCACCACCTGACGATCAAAGCGTCCGGGGCGAAGGAGGGCCGGATCAAGCACGTCCGGCCGGTTCGTGGCCGCCAGGAGAATGACACCCTCGTTGGACTCGAAACCGTCCATTTCAACGAGGAGCGCGTTCAGCGTCTGCTCGCGCTCGTCATGTCCGCCACCAAGACCGGCACCACGATGACGTCCAACCGCGTCGATCTCGTCGATAAAGATGATGCAGGGCGCGTGCGCCTTGCCCTGTTCGAACAGGTCACGGACCCGAGACGCACCCACACCAACGAACATCTCCACGAAGTCCGAACCGGACATCTGGAAAAAGGGGCAGCCGGCCTCGCCTGCAACGGCCTTGGCCAACAGGGTCTTACCGGTTCCGGGAGGGCCCACCAGGAGCACGCCCTTGGGAAGCCGTCCACCAAGGCGCGCAAACTTTTGTGGGTCCTTGAGGAACTCGATGATCTCTTCGAGTTCGCCCTTGGCCTCATCGGCGCCGGCGACATCAGCGAAGGTGATCTTGGGCGTATCCGCTGAAATCATTTTGGCCTTTGAACGGCCGAACTGGAACGCCTTGTTTCCCCCGCCCTGCATGGAGCGGAAGATCCACAGCCAGATGAAGATGAAGAGGATCCAGGGCACGATCCCGACCAGAACGCCAACCCAGCCCGCGGATGACTCTTCTCCAATAATCGAAACGTTCTGCCGTTCCATTTCGGGAATCAGATCGTCCGGGAGCGTCGTTCCGGGGATCTGAGATTCGAACTCGGCCAGGCTGACCCCATCGGTCGAGATCGGAGACCTGAGCTCACCCTCGACTCGATTGCTCGAGAAGATGGTTACCTCATTCACGTTCCCGGCCCTGATGTGGGTCATGAACTCGGAAAAGCCCAACTGGGCGCGATCCGGCTCCTGGCCTCGCACAAAGGAGATCGCCAGAACCGCCATGATGACGATGAGGGCCCACAGCGCGAGGGTCTTCGAACCTCGCTCCAGGCGATTGTCATTCCCCTGGTCGTCCCGGGGTTTTCCAGAATCTGACATACGTATCTCTCGCTCAGGCCCCGCCGTCCGCCCGAAGGGCGCCGATGTACGGAAGGTGCCGGAAATTTTCGCTGTAGTCCAACCCGTAACCGATCAAGAAGTCAGAGGGGGCGTCGAACCCAACCCACCGTGCTTCCTTTTCCATCGGCACGAGCCGCTTATGCAGAAGGGTGCAGACTTCCAGAGACTTCGGCTCGCGTTCCTCAAGCAACGGAATCAGGCGCGCCAGCGTTGTCCCACTGTCGATAATGTCCTCTACGACAATCACCGAACGGTCCTTCAAGGACGCGCCCGGCTCGTACAGGAGATTCACGGTACCACTGCTGGCGGTTCCCGTTCCATAGCTCGAGGCAACCAGGAAGTCGACATGTAGCGGCAGACCGATTCGCCGGACCAGATCAGCCACGAAAATGAAGGACCCCTTGAGCAGCCCAACAACCAGGAGATCATCCTCCGGTTCATAGAACGCGGTGATCTCCGCCGCCATCTCGCGGACCCGGCGTTGGATGTCTTCTTCTGAAAAGATGACGCGGGTCAGTTCGTGACCCCCTAGCTGTCCTTCATTCACCGGCATCGGCGATCCCCATCCAGATTGCTTGAGTCGCAGTCGCGGTCCGCACTGCCTGCTTTTCGAGGTCCGGTACCCAGAGAACCCCACCGTCCGCCCCAACCACCACCGCGGTCTCCGGTCTGTCCGGTCGGGGCACTCCAGACTCCGACAGGAGCCGGGCCACCGTCCTCGAACCGTGCGTGAGCCGGATGCGGTCTCCAGACCGCCATCCACGCACCGTAAGAGGAAAAGTAACCGAATCCGGCTCAAGGTGGGCCACCTTCAACCAGTTCACCTTCGGGTCCGGAGCGGTCGCGCCCCAGGCCACTCTGATGCGTCGGCGTCCAAGGCTGACGATCGCTTCGCCCGGTCGGTCCGGAGCCACACCATGGAGATCCGTGCCCCGGATTACCGCCGGTGACGGGTCCATCCTCCACCCATCCCTGATCCTGTGAAGGCTCACGCCCCGGCCCACATCCAGCCTCCCCCCAACCTCCAGGGCATGAACCCCCTCCAGAAGCCGAAGGGTGGATGCTGAATCGAGCGCCACCCCGAGTCGGGCCGCCGCCTCACGGATGATCCGACCGGTGACCTTGGATTCGGCCTGGTCCAGGAAGCCACCGGGAATGGTGATGCGCCCCTCATTCGTCCGGATTCCACTCGCCTTCCATAGAGCCGCCACCAGAGCGTCCACTTCCGCATCGACCGCCCCCGCGTGCCGGGCGAGTCTTGCGAGCGCCGCAGTCGCGCCGGGCGCGACTCGGGCCTCGAGAAGGGGGAGAATCTCGTTGCGAATCCGGGACCGCGTATTGTCGCTACCATGGTTGGTGGGATCCTCGCGCCACATCAGACCGCCAGAACGCGCGCAGGCCAGTACCTCTTCACGCGGAACCTCAAGCAGCGGACGGCAGATCGAGCCTCGGAACTGAGGAATTCCCGCCAACCCCCGCACCCCGGTGCCACGCGCCATCCGGAACAGCACCGTCTCGGCCTGGTCGTCGGCGTGGTGACCGGTAGCGATGAGGGCCGCGCCGGTTTCTCTTCTGACGTCTTCGAGATAGGCGTAACGGGCGTTCCGGGCGGCGTCCTCGCCGTCAGGGGGCACATCGAGTCGGTGTTGGTACAGCGGGACGCCCCAGGCTCGACAGAGTCCGCGGACCCAGTCGGAGTCTGCCCCACTGTCGTCGCGAAGAGCATGATCCAGGTGGGCCGCGAAGAGCGGGCCCTTGTAACACCCGCCAAAACGCAGGAGATACAGCAGCGTGACGGAATCGACCCCACCCGAAAGGGCAACGACCACTCCCTTCCCCTCCAGTCCGGCCGTCTGTTCGACAACCGCCCTGACCCGGGCTGCGACTCGGTCGTTCTGATTCACCTGAGCAACCCAGGAGGAAGAGGCCGCCCGGCTCTGCGATGCAGTACTTCTGCGAGCCGGTCCGGTCGGTCGGTCTGGATTCCATCCACGCCCCAGTCCAGAAGGCGTTCCATGTCTTCGACCTGATCGATGGTCCAGACATGAACCGGGATGTTCCTGCGATGCGCTTTGTGAATGATCGCCGGAGTAAGAACGCGCCTCCCCTTCCAGACGTCTGGCACCTGCAGGACGTCGACAGCGGGAGTATAGAGGGCCGACAACGGGGTCCGATGGATCAGATGGAAA
Source organism: Gemmatimonadota bacterium (assembly GCA_041688945.1). Classification (GTDB taxonomy): domain Bacteria; phylum Gemmatimonadota; class Gemmatimonadetes; order Longimicrobiales; family Gaopeijiaceae; genus Gaopeijia. The sequence goes on from JBDNHE010000067.1 coordinate 56,581, forward strand.
GGAATCAACTGTCTCCGGGACGCCCCCCAAGGCCCGGGATAACCTCGAACGTCCCTCCGGTTGGCCTCGTGCTCGGCGGCGATGAGAACGCGGTGTGCCGCCCGGTGGCGCAGAATGATGTCGACCAGAGGGCGGGCGGCTTCTCTGGCCTTTGCCTCGACGTTGATCCGGGTTCGCGGGAAGGCCGTCAGCACGTCTTCAAAGCGCGGAGCCGACAATCCCTGGCCAGCAAACGAAGGGGAGCCTTCGGGGTCCCGAAAGTTGGCTCCGGCGTCCAGTTCCTGCATCTGGGCCAGCGTCATCCCAGCAACCGGGCCGGAACCATCGGTGGTGCGCTCCACGGTGGCGTCGTGAAAGACCATCACTTCGCCGTCCACGGTGAGCCGAACGTCCATCTCGAGCATGTCTACGCCCCAAACATCCACCGCAGAACGGAAGGCAGCCATGGTGTTTTCGGGGGCCAGGCCGCCCCCCCCACGGTGAGCGCAGAAAATGGGGGCGCCCGCCAGATAGGGGTGTCCTGGACGCCTCCGCGGCAAGCCGAACACGTCAGGCCGTGCGGGCTGCCTCCAGCTGCTCGATCTGCTCCTGGCGAAGACCGTGGTATCGATAAAGCACCAAGTCGATCAGGCGGTCGGTCATCTGGAGTTCGGCCTTCATGCGAGCCGCGTCTTCTGCGTCGTCCGGCACTTTGGCCTCTTCGATTTCGAGGATCCGGCCCGCGAGGAACGCCAGCAGATCTCGTACCACCTGAGGCCGCGGCTGGGCCGGGGCCAGCGCATCCATGTTGGTCTCGGTCAACAGCAGTCCGCGCACGAAGGCCAATAGCCCCGGGAACATCAGCTCAAAGAGCGGCTCGCCATGGTCGGCGGCCTCTTCTTCGGTGAGGTGCTCCCACTCCAATTCGTTCCAGTAGAGGTCACGAGCTTCCTCAAGGAGATGCTGCCGGGCTTCTTCAGCCAGAGGCGACTCGTCGGCGGGAGGATTCTGCAGGGCTCGTCCAACAACCCGGACGAGTCGTTCCCGGCGGCCTTCGATCAATGTGGCGGCGCGATCGGTCATGAGACTTCTGAAGAAGGGTGGCTTGGTGCTCGCGGGATTCGTGCTGGCGAAGATGAAGATAATGGGCCCGGAGCCGGACCGTGGAAACCCCTGTGGCCGTGCTCGCGCGACATCCACAAGCGAGTGTGGTGCATCAAAAGTGTCTCGGCCATTCGAACGTCGATGCATCCGGCCCTGCGTCGTTGCCCCAAATCGGGATAGCGCTGCTATTCCTCTTCGTGGCGCCTCACAGGATCCGGCGCCTCGACGCTCTCGGTGGCTCGTAAACTTTCGATACACCACACTAGCTGCCCGTTCTCCCCGAACCGCGGAACCCGATATTGCCGGAACAGACGCCCCACCCCCAGCGCGCGACGATTCAGTACTCCCCGCCCCGCGCCCCCACCCGGGCGCAACGCCTTGAGGTCGGAGTCCGTGCAGCGAGTGCGGGCAATCCTGGTACCGATCCTGGCCTGGTACCTGGTCCGGCACCTGGGAGACTTCAGCTATGAGGGGATCTACGGGGGACTGAATCTCATCCTCCATGAGGCCGGCCACCCGCTCTTCTCGTGGTCTGGAAACGAGTTGCTCACCATCGCCGGCGGAACACTCTTTGAAATGCTCTGCCCCATCCTGGTGGGAGTCATGTTTTGTTCACAGCGGGACGTGACGGGGATGGTCGTGGCCATGTTCTGGCTTGGAACCACCTTCCTGGACGCCGCGCCCTATGCCGCCGACGCCCGCGCGCAGGTGCTGCCCCTTGTCAGCACCGGTGACGGCCCCATTGGCCATGACTGGTTCGAAATGCTCTACCGCTTCGATCTGCTCCAGTACGACCAGCAGATCGCCGGCGCGCTGCGGGGAATCGGGCTGGCCCTCCTGATCGCTTCGCTGGTCGGCGCGATCCTGGTGTTGAAGCTGATGCGCGAGGAGAGTGGGGGCGCTCCGGTTGCGGCTGCAGGCCTGGGCATCGACGCCGAAGAAGAGCGGCTCAGAAGCCAGTTCAGCGACGACCTGGGCAGCTGATTCAGGGAGGTTGTTCGAGAACGAAAAAAAACGGTGCGCCCCCGAAGGGACGCACCGTCAGATCTTCATACCGGAGGAGGGACTTGAACCCCCGACACGCGGATTATGATTCCGCTGCTCTAACCAGCTGAGCTACTCCGGCGAAGGCTGAAAAGCTCGACTTAAAGGGCAGCGGTGTCAAGGCGATTCCAGCCCATTTCGGGGCGCGCCTTGCCAAGCGGACAGCAGGGAGCGACGGTGAATATGAGGCTCAGATCCTGACGTCGTCGTTCCGGGCCCTCTCACGCTTCTCATTTCACTCCGGAGGCTTCTGTGGGCCCCTATCTGTTGGCTATCGCGGCGATCGGCGCCGTCTCGATTTTCACCTCGTTCCGCGTGCTCATGGAGTATCAACGGGGCGTGGTGTTCCGACTCGGGAAGCTGGTCCGAGCCAAGGGCCCGGGCCTGGTCTGGATCGTTCCGTTCGGCGTTGAAAAAATGCAGAAGATGGATCTCCGCATCATCGCCCTCGACATCCCGCCCCAGGACACCATAACCAAGGACAACGTGTCGGTGACGGTGAATGCGGTGGTCTATTTTCGGGTGGCCGACCCGGTGAAGGCGGTAGTCGAGATCGAGGACTTCTTCTTCGCGACCAGCCAGCTCGCCCAGACCACGCTCCGTTCGGTGATCGGGCAGTCTGAGCTCGATGAAGTTCTCGCCGAGCGGGACCGGATTAATGACATCGTTCGAGAAATCATCGACTCGGGCACCGACCCCTGGGGGATTGAAGTCACCAGTGTGGAGGTAAAGGACATCGGGCTGCCGCCCGAGATGAAGCGGGCCATGGCCCGACAGGCCGAGGCTGAACGTGAACGGCGCGCGAAGGTGATTTCGGCAGAAGGAGAGTTCCAGGCATCGACGCGGTTGGCTCAGGCGGCCGAGGTCATGAAGCACCACCCGGCGGCACTGCAACTTCGATTCCTGCAGACCGTGGTCGAGGTGGCTGCAGAGAACAACTCGACCACGTTGTTCCCGATTCCAATCGACCTTTTCAAGCCGTTCATCGAAAGGGCCAGCGGAGGCCCAGGTGGCGCCTTCGACGGGGCCTCCGGGGACAGAGTCGCTGCGCTCGCCGAGGGCGAGGAGGCCCGTGCTCTGACGGAGAGCGATGCGATCAAGCAGATCGCCGCAGTGGCCAAGGCGCTGGGGATGCGCGCCGGGCGGGAGTCGACGGCGGTCGAGTTGAAATCAGACGAGACCGACGACAGCTGACGGGGCACGGCGCCCCTCCGGCCGAAATAACGATCCCAGAAATGACGACGGCCCCGCAGACGTGACAGTCTGCGGGGCCGTTTTGCATCGGCCTGACCCGGGCGACCCCTCTGGTCACCCCCCCGGCGATACCGAGTCCACCGTATCGCGTTCGACCCGGTAGAGGGTCTCCCCCGGACGGATCATCCCGAACTGTTCACGCGCCAGCCGTTCGAGCGTTGCAGAGTCGGTCCTGAGCGAATCGGCCCAGGCCCGCAAAGAGTCGTTCTCGTATCTGAGCCGCGCCAGCTCTGCTGAATCCTGCGAGAACTGTGCCCGGGCACGCCTCAACTCGAACACCGAGTACTCGCCTCCAAAGAAGGCGTAATAGACCGCCAGGAGCAGAAGCCCGGGCAGCAGAATCCGGGTCAGCTTTCCCACAGACTCCGCCCCGGATACTGCGCCCGGTCTCCCAGAACCTCTTCGATTCGAAGGAGCTGGTTGTATTTGGCGACTCGGTCCGTCCGCGAGGCGCTGCCTGTCTTGATCTGTCCGGCGCTGGTGGCCACCGCCAGATCGGCAATCAGCGTGTCCTCGGTCTCACCCGAACGATGAGAGATGACGGAGTTGTACCCTGCCTCTTTGGCCATGCGAATCGCCGCGAAAGTCTCGGTCAGAGTGCCAATCTGGTTGACCTTGATCAGGATCGCGTTGGCCACCCCGCTCCGGATTCCCTGGTCCAGTCGCTCCGTGTTGGTGACGAAAAGGTCGTCGCCAACGATCTGGATGCGGTCACCCAGGGCATCAGTCAGCGCCTTCCAGCCATTCCAGTCGTTCTCTTCAAGCGGGTCCTCGACGGAACGGATGGGGTATTTGTCGACCCAGTCTTTCCAGAACTCCAGCATGCCCGCCGCGTCCCGGGGTTCGCCCCCGGACCAGCGGAAGGTGTACATGCCGTCCTCGAAGAACTCGGTGGCGGCCGCGTCGATCGCGATCTCCACGTCTTCGCCCGGACGGTAGCCGGCCTTCTCGATGGCCATGAGCACGACTTCCACGGCCTCTTCGTTGCTCTTGAGGTCCGGGGCGAAACCACCTTCGTCACCCACCGCGGTGTTCTTCCCCTGAGACGAGAGCACGCTCTTGAGCGAATGGAAGATCTCCACCCCACACCGCAGCCCCTCGCTGAAAGAGTCGAAGTTCAACGGCATGATCATGAACTCCTGCAGATCGACGTTGTTGGGCGCGTGGGCCCCGCCGTTCAGGATGTTCATCATCGGAACCGGAAGCGTATCGGAGGACGGAGTAGGTCCCAGGTACTTCCAGAGCGGCATCTGGTTCTCATTGGCCGCAGCACGAGCGGCCGCCATCGAAACGGCCAGAATCGAATTGGCTCCCAACACGCGCTTGTTCGGTGTGCCATCCAGTTCGATCATCGTGCGGTCGATATCGAGCTGCTCACGGGCTTCAAAGCCGATCAGCGATTCCCGAATCCGCGTGTTGATGTTGTTGACCGCTTTCAGGACGCCTTTTCCGCCGTAGCGGGCCCGGTCGCCGTCGCGAAGTTCGACGGCTTCGTGCGCCCCGGTCGAGGCACCGGAGGGCACCGCCGCCCGTCCAAGCTTGCCGGTCTCAAGGGTCACCTCGGCTTCTACTGTCGGGTTCCCACGGGAGTCGATGATTTCCCGGCCCCGGACATCTACGATGGCAGACACGTCAGTCCCGCTCCTCAGTCATTTTTGTTATCTGGTTGGGAGCCCGGAGCAATTCAATCGCCTCTCGGGCCTCTTCAAGCAGTTCGTTCCGATCCCTCTCGCTCCGACCCTCGACGCTGATCGGCTTTCCGATCCGAAGCGTGATGGTGCCGGGCTTCACCCGCCCACTTCCCTTTGGCATGATCGCTCGACTTCCGGAGACGCCGAGTGGGATGACGGGCACCCCCATCTGCAACGCCAACACGAAGGCCCCCTTCTTGAACGGAAGCAAATTTCCGTCCCCGGAACGGGTCCCCTCCGGAAACATAATCACAAGCGCCGAGTCCTTCCGCAGCGCCTCACCAGCCTTCCGCAGCGACTCAATCGCCGCGCGTCGATCGCCGCGGTCGATCGGAATGTTTCCCGACGCCACCCAGGCGGGTCCGAACAACGGAACCTTCACCAGTTCCTTCTTCCCGATCCATCTCATGTCAAAGGGCAACAGGCCCATCATGGCAAAGGTGTCGTACCAGGATTCGTGGTTGGCAACCAGAACCGCCGGCTGATTCGCCGGGACATTCTCGAGCCCCTCGATCACCACGTCCACTCGGCCAGATTTGAGGAAGGAGGCGCACCACGTCTTCGGCGCTTCGCGAAGGATTGCCAGATTCCCGGGCCGCTCGGGATGCCTGGCCGCGCGGAGAATGCGGATGGACTGCTTGACGGTCTGATAGATCCCGTAGATGTAGACGCGAAGCGTGTTCATTCGGTGTGCTCGAAGTGATCGAATCCGGCGGCATCCGTCATGACGCCGTCCAGACTAACCCCTGATCCCGTCCGCGTGCGACCAACTCGGGTGAGCTCGAGACCGAAGCGTTCGGTAAACTCGCGAACGATGGCAGCAGTGAGTGCCGGCGAGGTGAACAGGATTTCGTATTCCTCACCCCCGCGCATGGCCAGGCCCCGTGCCTCCCCAAGTCCCCGCCCTTCCATTGCCGCCGGGTGAACGGGTATCAGGTCAGCCTCCAGATCCAGCCCGAGACCGGAAGCGGCAGCCAGCCGTTCGGCGTCTCGGAGCAGTCCGTCGGAAAGATCAATCGCCGCCGATATCTCGGACGCGCCCTTGAGCCAGAGCATCTCGCTGAGGCGTGGGGCTGGAGAGACGAAGCGCAGCCGGGCGGCCGGGAGCGGTTGTCCCCCGCCCTGCCAACTGGACAACGCCGCCGCGGGGCCACCCAGCGCCCCGGTGACCCACACCTCCTGATCGACTTCCGCTCCGGACCGCCTCAGGGGCGCGCTCGTCTCTCCGATCACCACCATGTCCATGGTCAGGACCGGGGCCCTTGAGATATCCCCGCCCAGGACCGGGATACCCAGCCGGTCCGCCAGCTCCCGGGCCGCGATTCCGGCGCTCGTGATACAGTCCGGATCGCAGCCCGCCAGGGAGAACAGGATCGCTCGAGGAGCCGCTCCCATGGCGGCCAGGTCGCTCAGGGCGGCGGCAGCGGCGCGCGAACCAGCCTCGGCCGCCGTGATCCAGTCGAGGCGAAAGTGGACGCCCTCGACGGAGAGATCAGTCGACACGACCAGGTCGCCGTCGCCTCGGCTCACAACACCGGCGTCGTCGCCCGGGCCCAGAAGCACACTCGGGAAGGCTCCATCGGGATCATCGACAGCGGCGGGGCGGCCGAGAATCCGCGCGATCAACTCCCGCTCGCCCTTCACCGGGCCGGATCAAGGTCGAGAGTCAGCCAGGGCATATCCAGGTCGGTGTCGCCCCAGCCCTCGGCGAGAGCATCCGGTATGCGTTCGGGAACGTCCATGGCCTGGAGTCCGGCCCCACGCCCCGCGAGAGCCGCCGCCCGGGCCGTGGTCACCAGCCCGACACCGGCCGCTGCCATTGGCATGAGCCCCTGAGCGAGAAACGCACCGACGGCACCTGCCAGTGTGTCCCCCATGCCGGCGACAGCCAGGTCGGACGATCCGAGAGTATCGACAAGGGACTTCCCGTCCACCGTCACCAGCGTTGGTGACCCTTTGAGAATGATGCCCCTCTTCCACCGATCGGCCAGTCGTAAGAGGGCACCCGGTCGGTCGGCTTCGATCTCCGCCGACGAGACTCCAAGAAGCCGCCCCGCTTCACCTGGATGCGGCGTTAGCAGGCAGTGCTCCGGGAGACCGGACAGGTCATCGTCAGACTGGCTCAGCAGGGTGAGCGCATCGGCGTCGAGCACGCAGGGCCGAGCGGCCTGGAGAACCTTCACCAGGAGCTCGGCGGCGGCGGCATCCGTGCCCATCGCAGGGCCGGCGACGATCGCGCTGGAGGCCTCGAGGGCGGTGCGTACAGCCTCGGCATCGTCACGATCAACGAACACCGCTTCTGGCAACGACGCCAGAATTGCATCGCGGTTAGCGGGGTCGCTGACGACGCGAAGGTACCCTGCCCCTGACCTGAGCCCCGCCCTCGCGGCAAGGATGGCCGAGCCCGCCATTTGACGAGACCCTGCGACCACGGTGAGTGCCCCGACCTGGTTCTTGTGGGTGGCAGGCCGTCGACGAGGGCGGCGCTTTTCCGCCCAATGCGGCGTGAGAGCCTCAAACCACCCACTTCGACGCAGGTCGACAGGCGGAAACCCGATCTCCGCAGCCAGGAGCCGGCCAGTGTAAGTCCGTCCCGGATGGAGCAGGGAGCCCAACTTGGGAAACCCGAAGCAGATCGTCGCTGCCGCGTTGACGGCCCGGACCGGCACGCGGCCATCGTCGGCCGAGACGCCGCTTGGAATATCGAGCGACAGGATCGGGCCCCCGAGCTGGAGAAAGGCATCGATGATTCGCTGGACGTCGTCGCGAGGAGCACCGGTCAGCCCGGTGCCCAGCAGGCCATCGACCACCGACGAAGCCGTCGAAAAGAGAGCGTGGAGCGTCTCGTCCGACAGGTTGTCGGCCCTGTGGATCGGTACATCCCAGCCGTGCAGCCGGCCCAGTCCTTCATCGCCGGCCCGGGGCCGGAGCACATGAACAGGAACGCCCCAGGCTGCCAGGGACCGGGCGACCACAAGTGCATCGGCGCCGTTGTTCCCCATCCCTGCGACCACAAGAACCGGTCGTTCAAGGGGGCGGCCAAAGAGGCGGATCAACAACTCGGCGGCGTGTGTACCTGCCCTCTCCATCAGGACGGGGGACGGAACACCTGTGTCGACCGCCGCCCGGTCAAAAGCGGCGCTCTGCGCACCAGTCGGAACCGGGATCGGCCCTCTTGCCCACGGACGGACGCCTTCGCTCATTGAGCCTCTGCACACGACGACCCCCGCAGGTGAGCCTCAGCCCACCCCGGAGGGTCGTCGGGTTGTTCTGAATACAGGCGGAGCCGAGAAGGATCCGCGGAGTGCGGGGCGGAGCCGCCCCGAACCGGAACTGGAGCTATTTGTAACTCTGGCCGATGGTGCGTCCGAACGTCACCTCGCCATTGTCGATCCGGATGTTGAACCCACATTCCGGATTGGAGCAGACCCAAGCCTTGTAGCGGATTGGAGCCCCGTCGCGGCCATAGTCCGAGAGCGGGAGCAAAAGCCCCTTCTCGCACTTCTGACAACCCGGAAATGCCTGATCGTCGCCCATGTTCAACCCCTCCCATCGGCGCTGAAGCAAAAAAACGTGTAAACAGCCCCCGGGCGTGTCCCGGGTCTGTCACTAGTGTGGTGCATCAAAAGTGTCACGGGCACCCCATGGGTACCCTGATACGAAAGCTTCCTCAAAGTCGAAGAGATTCCGGAAATCCTGAATCCGGTCTTCCTCCTGCTTTACCAGGACCCCGCATTCCACCAGGTCGAAGACGATTTCGCCGAGGTGATCCGTTGTGTGGATCCCCCAGTGCTCAAGCACCGTCTTCGCCAGTAGTCCAAACCGGTCCAGAGCCAGGTATCGCACTCCTTCGGCCAGTTCGTCTCCGGTGATGTGCCTCGGTTCCCCAAGGCGACCCATCACGCCATGTAGTGCCGACAGCACAAGGAGATAGCTCCGCGGATTGAACCGCGGATTGTGGGCCTGAAGTCGTTCCAGAACCTCTTCGGCAAGCTTTACGTCGGGCATGGCGCAGAAACTTACGGCGATCCGTGTACGGCGCCAGCCCTCGCGCCGGGTGATCTCCGGGATCGGTCCGGTTTGGGGCCGTCAGGATACAGCGTGGCGCACCTCATGAAGCGGGAATCCCTCACAGAGCTCCTCGACTTCCCCACGCGTTCGCGAAATCAACCGCTCGTCCTCGGGCGCCGAGAGGACCCGGGCCACCCACTCCCCGATCCGGTGCATCTCGGCGGGGCCCATCCCCCGCGTCGTCAGAGCCGGTGTGCCAATTCGAAGCCCTGAAGTCACAAAGGGCGACCGCGTCTCGCCAGGCACCGTGTTCTTGTTCATGGTGATACCCGCCGCCTCGAGCGCGTGTTCGGCTTGCTTGCCGGAGAGCTCCGGGTGACTGGCCCGAAGATCTACCAGGAGCAGATGATTGTCCGTTCCGCCACTGACGAGCCGGAAGTCCCGGGCAAGCAGGGCGTTGCCCAGCTCTTTGGCGTTCTCGACCACTCGCTCGGCGTATCCTTTGAAGTCGGGCTGAAGCGCCTCGTGAAACGCCACGGCCTTGGCTGCAATGACGTGCATCATCGGTCCACCCTGCAGGCCTGGGAATACGGCCTTGTCCAGAGCCTTGCCGTGCTCTTCCTTCGCCAGGATCAGCCCGCCACGAGGCCCGCGAAGCGTCTTGTGCGTGGTGGTCGTCACGACGTCCGCGTGCGGTACTGGGGACGGGTGAACCCCTGCTGCAATCAGTCCTGCGATATGGGCCATGTCGACCAGAAGCATGGCGCCGACCTCATCGGCGATCGAACGGAACGCTGCAAAATCGATCGTTCTCGGGTAGGCGCTCGCCCCGGCGATGATCATCTTCGGCTTGCAGGCCCGGGCCTTTTCGCGCACGACGTCGTAGTCGATGCGCCCGTCCGACTCGCGCACTCCGTAGCTCTGAGCGTCGAAGTAGATCCCCGAAAAGTTGACCTTGGAGCCGTGCGTCAGGTGACCGCCGTGGCTCAGGTCCATACCCAGGATCGTGTCGCCGGCTGAAAGGAAGGCCAGGAAGGCCGCCATGTTCGCCTGAGCTCCCGAATGGGGCTGCACATTGGCGAAGTCGGCGTCGAACAGCTTTTTGGCCCGATCACGCGCCAGGTTCTCGGCCACGTCAACGAATTCGCATCCTCCGTAATAGCGCTTACCCGGAAGGCCCTCGGCGTACTTGTTCGTGAGCGCCGAGCCCATCGCCTCAAGGACTGCCTCGGAGGCGAAGTTCTCACTCGCGATCATCTCAAGTTGCCCGGCCTGGCGACGGGCTTCCTGCCCGAGGATTTTCCAGATTTCGGGGTCGGTCGTACGGACGTTGTCGTGGTTCATTCGTAAGGGGGTAGAAGGTCTGAAAATGAAGGTCGGGAGTGCCCCTGAGGACACTCTCGACCGAAGCTATGTTGCCGCTTCTCCATGCGCGACGGGTGCAGTGTAGGGAATCAAAAATCCCGTTGTATTCGAGCGTCACTGCATCAGCATCAGCGTCGTTGCTCCGTCTCGCCATAGCGCTGCTATGACTCGGCGTCGCGCCTACTTGGAGCCACGCAGGGACACTCTCGGTACGGACACGGGACTTCTGCTCCACCACACTAGACCCAGGAGCGGTGGAGATGCCGGACCGAGGCGATTCGCTGTTCGGCCAGGCGGTCTGCAGCAGCCGCCGTGGAAGTGTTCTCGTCCTCGGCCAGCTTGAAGACGTTCAGAAGTGTCTGGTTGATCTCTCCGGCCTTCAACATGGAGCGCTCCTGATCCCACTCGTTGAGCTCGCCGTAGACGTTGATCAGGCCGGCGGCGTTGATCGCGTAGTCAGGCGCGTAGAGGATGCCATTCTTCTGAGCTTCCTCGGCGTGCCGGGAGCGGGCCAACTGGTTGTTGGCGGCACCGGCGATGATCTCACACTTGAAGACCTTGAGCGTATCGTCGTTGATGATGGCGCCCAGAGCGCAGGGCGCGAAGATCTCGGCATCGACACCGTAGATCACGTCAGGCGCGACCGAGGTCGCCCCGAACTCGTCCACACAACGCTTAACCCTCTCGGCGTCGATGTCGGTGACCGTCAGGCGGGCGCCCTCCTCGTGGAGGTGCTTGCACAGGTAGTAGCCGACGTGGCCCAGCCCCTGGACCGCGACATGCTTCCCGGAAAGGCTGGCATCGCCCCACTTGTGTTCCGCGGCGGCCTTGATGCCAACGTAGACCCCGTACGCGGTAACCGGCGACGGATCGCCCGAGCGCCCCATGATCCCGACCACATGGTCAGTCTCCATGAGGACGTATTCCATGTCCGCGGGAGAGGTGCCGACGTCTTCGGCGGTGATGTAGCGGCCACCCAGCGATGCAACCGCCCGCCCGTGGGCGCGGAAGATCATCTCGCGGTTGCGGGTCCGATTGTCACCGATGATGACCGACTTTCCGCCACCCAGATTCAACCCTGTGATGGCGGCCTTGTAGGTCATGCCACGCGCGAGCCGGCTCGCATCCACGATGGCGTCCGCATCGGAATCGTAGTTCCAGAAGCGGGTGCCACCGAGGGCCGGCCCAAGGGTCGTGTCATGGATCGCGATGATGCCGCGGTAACCCAACTCCGGCTCGCTCCAGAAGACGAGCTGTTCGTGTCCGTGCCTATCCATCCGCTCGAAAATTTCCATCTGTCCTTATGCTCCGTATGGGTGATCGGGCGCGCTCAGGCGTCGCCGTGCAGCAATTCGTTTGCGAGGTGGCGGCGAAGCGTTTCGCTCGTCCCCCCAAGGATTTCCGTGCCCTTCGCATCGCGCATCAGCTTCTCGACCGGGTAGTCCCGCATGTACCCGTAGCCACCGAAGATCTGCACTGCCTCATCCGAGGCAAACATGGCGGTTTCACTCGCCACCAGCTTGGCAGCCGCAGCCGCCCGTGCCAGGTTCTCCGATCCGGAGAGGACACTCATTTCCATCAGGGCGCCTCGCGCAGCCATCGTCCGGGCTTCCATGTCGGCCAGCTTGGCCTGGATGGCGTCGAAGAGAGCCAGCGGTCGGCCAAACTGCTCGCGTTCCTGGGAATACCGAACGGCGTGATCGATGGATGCCTGGGCGATGCCCAGGGCGACAGCCGCAACCGCTGCCCGGAAGTGAGCCAACCAAGCGGCCATCACCCGCTGTCCATCCCCCGCACCACCGACTCGCGTGACCTCGGCGCCGTCAAACGTTACGTCACTCAGCTCGAGCGCACGCAGCCCCATGGTCGTGCGACGTCCCCCAACCGAGACGGCATCCGACGATCGGACAAGAAAGGCCGAGCTTCCCTCTCCTTCCGCTGCGACCACCAGGAAGGCGCTCGCCGACGAGGCCTCAATGACCCAGCTCTTGGTGCCCGTCACGCGATCCGCGGCCACTCGCACCTCGAAATCGCCGACAACAGGATCGAGATCGCCCTCGTTCATGGCGGCCGTGGCCCGAATCGAGCCCTCTGCCATCGCCGAAAGGACGTCTTTGAAGGTCGAGGCGTCGACCTGAATCAGGAGCTGAGCAACCGAGTTGTGCACAGCGAGGGCGAGAGCCGGCGATGCATCCGCATGGGCCAGGGCGGCCAGAACGGGATAGTACCCCGTCGGCTCCAATCCCAGACCCCCGTGCGCCTCGGGGGTGACCATGCCGGTGAACCCCATTCCGGCCAGCGTCCCGAAAAGCTCAGCGGGGAGCCCCATTGCTGCGTCCCAATGCTCTGCATTCGGCGCCAGCTCGCCAGCCGCGAACTCGCGGGCCAAGTCCAGAATTTCCAGCTGTTCTGCAGTCAGGGTCATGCGGTCAGGCCTCGTAGGTGTAGAAGCCGCGACCGCTCTTGCGACCGAACCAGCCGGCAGCCACATACTTTCGCAGAAGCGGGCACGGCCGGTAGCGATCATCGCCCAGTTCGGCGTGCAGCACTTCCAGAATACTCAAACAGGTGTCCAGGCCGATAAGGTCAGCCAATGCAAGCGGGCCCATCGGGTGGTTCATCCCGAGCTTCATGACCGTGTCGATCGCCTCAACCTCGGCCACGCCTTCCATCAGTGAGAAGACCGCCTCGTTGATCATGGGCATGAGCACGCGGTTCGATACAAACCCGGGGAAGTCGTTGACCTCAACCGGCGTCTTCCCCAGCTCGGTCGAAAGAGCGATCACCGCCGCCGTGGTGGCGTCGCTGGTCGCGAGACCCCGGATCACCTCGACCAGCTTCATGACCGGAACCGGGTTCATGAAGTGCATGCCGATCACCTGCTCGGGCCGGCTCGTGGCCGCCGCGATCTTGGTGATCGAAATCGACGATGTGTTGCTGGCAAGGATGCAGTCTGCCGGTGCCGACTCATCCAGAATGCGGAACAGGCTGAACTTCAACTCTTCCTTCTCCGGAACGGCTTCGACGACCAGTTGAGCTTCGGCAACTCCCTCCTCGACGGAGGTCATTCCGGTAATTCGCGCGAGCGTGTCTTCCTTCTGCTCTGATGTGATCCGCTCCTTGGCAACCTGACGCTCAAGGTTCTTCGCGATGGTCGCGAGACCACGGTCAAGCGCTTCGGCGGAAAGATCCACCAGAACGACATCAAGCCCCGCGGATGCGCAGACGTGGGCAATTCCGTTCCCCATCTGCCCTCCGCCAATCACCGAAACGCGTTGAATCGACATTCCGATCAACCCCGCGTGATGGAGAGCGCCACCGCGTTTCCGCCACCGAGGCAGAGGGTCGCCATTCCGCGGACCACATCGCGGTCTTCCATGGCGGAAATCAGTGTTGCGAGAATCCGGGCTCCCGAGGCACCAATCGGGTGTCCCAGGGCCACGGCGCCGCCGTAGATGTTGACCTTCTCTTCGGGCATGTCGAGCCCCCGCATGTCGGCCAGCGCCTGCACGGCGAACGCTTCGTTCACCTCGAACAGGTCGTAGTCGCCGATCCCGGTGCCGCTCTTCTTCATCAGATTGTTGACCGCCGCAATCGGGGCGAAGAAGAGATCCTCAGGCTCAGTACCGCCCGAGGCATATCCGTCGATGACGGCGCGGATGGCGAGACCGTGGGCCTCGGCGTACTCCTGGGAGCAAACCACCAGCGCCGCGGCTGCATCGTTAAGGCCCGGGGCATTGCCCGCGGTGACGACCAGGTCCTTGATGTGGTCCGGGGCGTCGCCGGGGAATGCAGGCCGCAGGCGACCGAGGGCTTCCATGGAGGTGTCAGCCCGGGGGCACTCGTCAGTATCGACGATGGTGTCACCCTTCCGACCGGCGATGGTGACCGGGACGATTTCGCTGGCGAACTTGCCCGCCGCGATCGCTGCCACGGCCTTCTGATGGGAGCGCAGCGAGAAGGCGTCGGCGTCCTCACGGGAGATCCCCGCCTTGTCCGCCGTGTGTTCGGCGTGACCACCCATGTGGCAGTTGCCGAATGAGCACCAGAGACCGTCGTGGATCAGGCCGTCTTCGAGCGTCTGATTCCCGAACTTGACCCCGGTCCGCAGGCCGCGGGCAAAGAAGGGCACATTCGACATCGACTCCATGCCGCCGGCAACCGCCAGGCGGAGATCGCCCGCGCGAATCGCCTGGGCGGCCAGCATGACCGCCTTGAGACCCGATCCGCAGACCTTGTTGACGGTCAGGGCCGGCACGGTCGCGGGGATGCCACCATGAATGGCGGCCTGGCGGGCGGGAGCCTGTCCGCCACCGCCCTGAACCACATTCCCCATGATGACTTCATCGATGTCGTTCACATCGATTCCGGCACGTTTGACCGCTTCAGCAATGCTGATGGCACCCAGACGAGTGGCCGGAAGAGGAGAGAGGCCGCCAAGGAAGCGCCCAATGGGCGTCCGGGCTGCGCTCACGATCACTGGAGTGGTCGCCTTGCTCATAAACTCGGAGTCTGAGGATGTCGGTGTCCGGAGCTCCCCGACCGGCAGGCCGCGAGCCCTTGATAATAAGAGGATTCCGGGGATCGGTCACCCTCACCCCTGATGCCTCCGGAGCTTTCCTGCCCTACTCCTGCAGTCGGTCGGCGTCTGGCTGGAGTCTTCCCCACGGCACGCTGGCGTCGTGCTCGAAAATCAGCAACCAATCCTCGGCCCGTGCTTGCTCCCACAACCGGCGTTTAGACTCGAGCGTGACCAGCGGTTCCACGTCGTACCCCATGATCCAGGGCAGAGGTACGTGCGACGCCGTGGGGCAGACGTCCGCCAGGTAGATGCCCCGCTCCGTGCCGCCATCCAGAACCACCGATTGGTGGAAGGGCGTGTGTCCGGGCGTAGGGATGACACTCACTCCGGCGGTCACGTCGGCAGCGCCCTCAACGAAGCGCCACAGGCCGGCTTCGGTGACCGGCCGAAGATTGGGCTGCAGGTAGCTCGCCCGGACCCTTTCGTTCGGCGAATCACCGAAGTCGAACTCCCCTTTCTGCGCTACATACTCGGCATTGGGGAAGGCGGGGACGACTCGTCCATCCTCCAGGCGCATCGTATTTCCGCCGGCATGATCGAAGTGCAGGTGCGTCGACAGGACGATGTCGACGTCTTCCGGGGTAAACCCGGCGGCCCGGATTCCGTCTTCAAGACGCGTCGGGTTTCCGGCATTCTCGATGCCATAGATCGACATGAACTTCTCGGACTCCTTGTTGCCCACACCGGTGTCGATCAACACCAGGGCATCCGGCGCTTCAACCAGCAGGCAGCGCATGGCCAGGGGAATCCGATTTCGCCCGTCTGCGGGAATTCGCTTCTCCCACAGAGGCTTCGGAACGACGCCGAACATCGCGCCGCCATCCAGTCGCTGCAGCCCCGCCTCGATCGCGTGAATCTTGAGAGAGCCCAGTTGCAGAGGGCGCACCAGGGGGAGGTCGTCGATGGTCATTCCGTCTCCGGTTTGGGCTTTCGGGCCTTCTTCTTCTGCCGGGCGCGTCGCCTCAGCATCCGTCTGAGGGTATCCAGATCCATGATGCCCTGACCAGAGGCCTCGTCCAGGAGCTTCAGGAGTACCTGAGCCGTCGCCAGGGCGTCGCCCCATGCACGATGCCGGCCCTCAATGCGCACGCCGTAGTGCTGGCAGACCGCGTCCAGATTGCGGCGTCGCAGCCTCGGGAGCAGTCCCCGCGCCAACCGTACGGTGCAAAGGCTTGGCAGGGGCGGCACATCGCCCATCGCTTCGATCAGTTCTGCCCGGACGAAGCCGCGGTCAAAACTCGCGTTATGGGCCACGAAGATCCGACCCTCCAGACGTTCGGCCACCTCGGGCGCTACGTGCTCGAAGAACGGGGCTGAATCGACCATGGCGGCGCTGATGCCGGTGATCCGTTCGACGATGGGAGGGATCGACCGACCCGGATTAAGGAGGGTGGACCAGCGATCGACGATCTGACCGCCGGCCACCTCGACGATGGCGATCTCGGTCATCTTGTTGCCTTGCTGAACGCCCCCACCCGTCGTCTCCACATCGACCACGGCATAGCGAAGGTCAGCCAGGAGCAGTCCGCCCGCCGTCTCGTCCAGGGTCCAGTCGCCACCGGCGTCGACTTGGAAGCGTGGATCGTTGCCAAGCAGCGCAAAAATCGCGGCCGAAGCCGCGCCGGGGTGGCCACTCAGGCCAAGAACTTCGCGAGCTAGCGCGAGCGTGTGTGCCGGCCCTTCCCTGAGACGGTCGGCCATTTTCCCGGCAAGCACGCCGCCCGTCACCCGGCGAGTGCTCCCACCGAGTCGGGTCCCGGGTCATCCCCTTCGTGGGTCAGGTCGAAGGACAACGCTTCGAGCTCCATCACCATGTTCACATCCTGAATCGAAACACCCTCGGGAAGGCGAAGCTGTGTGGGGGCGAAATTCAAAATCCCCCGGACTCCCGACGCGACCGCCCGGTCAGCGGTTTCCTGAGCGGCATCAGCCGGGACCGCCAGAATGACGATGTCGACCTTCCGCTCGGTCAGAATGCGCTCGAGTTCGACAGCATTCTCGATCTGGACGTCACCCCACCACTGGCCCACGCGATCCGGCGCGATATCAAGGACCGTTTCGATCCTGAAGCCTCTGCGGCGGAAATCTGCGTACTCGAACAGCGCCGAACCCACGCGACCTGCGCCAACCAGGGCCACGTTCCAATGGGTGCCCAGCCCCAGGATTTCACGGATTTCGGAGGCGAGATCGGTGACCAGGTAGCCCGTGCCGCGCTTGCCAAACGAACCGAAGTGGGAGAAGTCCTTTCGGACCTGGGCGGCCGTCGTACCCGCCTCTTCAGCCAGATCGACCGAGGACACGGTCAGGCTGTGATTGGCCTCGAGTTTCTCCAAAATTCGGAGATAGTGCGAGAGCCGACGAACGGTGGACTCAGAAACCTTGCGAGACACGGAAAAGCCTGCTGCCGTGACAGGGGAAAATCGGCAAACCCGACGGTTTGTGAAATGATTCACAAACCTAGGAAGAAGCCCGTGTCAGTTCAATCTCGTGTGGTGTGACACACTACCGCCCGTGCCAATTCCATCAATCGCTCGGGCGACAGTGTCTCTGGGCGGCGAGAAAGGTCCAGATCCAGGTCCCGGCCGATCCTTTCCACCACCTCTCGCGGCAGAGGGCCCAGATCGGGGTGCTCCCTGAGCGTCTTTTGAAGTTGCTTTCGACGCCACTGAAAGACTGCTCGCGTAAGAACCCTTAGCGACCGCTCTTCCTTGAGTGACAGTGGGGGCGGGTCGAAGGGCGTGATTCGAACGACTGCCGACTCGACGCGCGGGACCGGACGAAAGGCCCGGTTCGGCACCCCGAAGAGGTATTCGGCCTTGGCGACGCTCTGCACGCCCACCGCCAGAGCGCCGTACGTCTTGGATCCGGGTGACGCCACGATCCGGTCGGCGACCTCGCGCTGAACCATTAGAAGGATTGACCGCGGACGAGGCCGTTCCAGCAGGTGAAACAGAATCGGGGTGGTGATGTTGTAGGGGATGTTCCCCACCACTCGCGTATTCGCCCAATCAGCGATCTTCCCAGGAAGATCGACCGTGAGCACGTCCTGATGGATCAGCTCCGTGTCGGCGCGGGCATCGACATCCGGTTGAAGCCGCGCGACCAGGCCGTCGTCCAGTTCAATGAGGGTGAGGTGCCCGACGGCCCCCATCAGATGCTTGGTCAGCGCCCCCTGCCCCGGTCCGATCTCCACGACGCAATCATCGGGGGAGGCCTCGACGGCCGCCACGATCTTTCGCTGCAGATTGGGATCAACCAGAAAGTTCTGGCCGAGAGATTTTTTGGCGCGAACCCGGTCCTCGGCCACTCTATTCGCCAGCGAGGACGATGGCGGTCCGGTCGTCGGACGGGATCGAGGGGACGGCGACACGGGCCAGATCGAACAGGTGCGCGATGATTTCGGCAGGTGAACGATGCCGCTCGGCAACGATTTGCTCAATCACGAACGCCTCGCCATTCGGCGTGTCGACCGTGGTCAGCGTATCAGATAGCCCGTCGGTGAAGAGGAAGAGCAGGTCGCTCGCGGCGTTCCATGGCATCGAAACTTCTTCGTAGGACGCGGGCCCGGCAAACCCCACCGGGGGGTCCGTGGCCTTCAGTCTGGTCGCTTCCCCATCGGCGCTGATCAGGAAGGCGTGGGGATGGCCCGCGTTCGAATAGGTCAGCGTACCGGCCGTCCGATCCAGAACACAGTAGACCATCGTCAGGTACATCTCGGTGTTCTCGAGCTCTTCCCTCAGGGCATCGTCCATCTGCCTCAGAACCTTGGCAGGATTCCCGAACTCGGCCGCATAGATGGTCGCGGCGCTCAACCCGGACGCCATCATGAGTGCCGCCGGGAAGCCATGGCCCGACACATCGGCAATCATGACGCCGATCCGGCCTTCCTGAAGCTTGATGACCTGATAAAAGTCGCCGCCGACCTGCTCCGCCGGTTCCACCCGGGCGGCAACCCGCGCCCCTTCGAACTTGTCGACAGCTGGGAGCAACTTCTGCTGCAGATTGTGCGCGAGCTCCATTTCGCTGGCCATGCGCTCGCGCGCGAAGCTCTGCCGGATGAGCCGGTTGTTCTCAAGGGCGGCCCCGATCTGACTGGCAATCGCGGCCAGAAGCTTCTGGTCCGAGGCGGTGAAGACGCCACCATGTCTGCGGCCGATCAGGTTGATGACGCCGACGGTCCTGGATTCCCCGGAGGGCGGCGTGTACCGAATGGGCACGGAGAGGAAGGTGTCCGACGCGTCGACAACCCCACCCATTGTTTCAACCTTGAGCATGTCCTGGGAGGCGATCATTGGACGCCCTTCGCGGAAGACACGTGCGGTCACCGCCTCGGGATCTCCAATCGCCAACGGGCCTATCAGCCCCTTGCTGCCAAATGACGCAGTCAGCTTCAGCTGATCCAGACCGGGGTCGTGCACCCAGAGCGACCCCCGGCGAGCGCCCAGCACGTCGCAAAGCTCCTCAAGAATCGCCGACGCAGCGTCGTCGAGTCGCAGGATGGAGCCCAGGGTCTCCGAGATCGAGTAGAGCAGGTTGATCTCTTCGTACCGCTCGGACAGTTCGTGGGTGAAGAAGCGGATCTCCTGGCCGAACTCCAGGGCGCGTTCGACACCGCCCCGCACAAGTTCACCGTAGCGCTCGGCGGGTTCATCATCGAGGGAAACCAGATCCATCTGAAGTGGCTGGCCTTTGCGCCCTTTGATCTCGGCGGTCCAGCAAGTCTCGAAGGACCGGTCGGTGGATGACGCGTAGAGGATCTGGTCACCGTCGGACGTCGGCATCCGGATACGGGCGTCCAGATGCAGATGCTTCCGAAACTCGTCCAGGGCCTTGTTGACCGAGTCGGGAAGAGGGATCGGGCGAGCCCGGTCCGGACTCATGCCGATGCGACCTCGTTGACCTCGAATTCGGAGCTCGAACTGAGCCGCAAGACCAGGGTCACCGAATTCCCGCGGTCGTTGTAGTGGACCTCGTCCATGAGCTTGCGCATCAGGAAAAGACCCCGTCCGCAGGAACGCGTGATATTTTCGGGCTGGGTGGGATCCGGGATCGAGTTGGGGTCAAACCCATCGCCCTGGTCGGTGATCTGGGCGCGCACCTCGTCAACTCCAAGGGTGACCTCAAGCCGAACCCTCTTGTGTCCGTCACCGCGATTCCCGTAGAGCATCGCATTGGCGAGCGCCTCGGAAAGGCAAACCCGGAAGTTGAAATCATGACGCTGCGCGTGCGATTCGCAAAAATCACATCGCTTTACGACCAGCTCGACGGTGTTCTCAATCGCGCTCAGGTCATTCGATACTTCAAGGACAAGCTCTCGGGCCATTCAGGTCGTCCGGTCGAGGGAATCGAAGGGGAACGCCGTGACCGGGATCAGATCCCGGAGAGTGCTTCTTCCTTCGAATCCGCAATTCGGAAGAGGGTGTCGAGCTTGGTAAGCTCGAAGAGAGTGCGGAGATCCTCGTTGAGACTGGACAGGCGAAGCTCGCCGCCCTGTTCCCGGATCTTCTTGGACAGGCTGACCAGAACGCCCAGCCCGGAGGAATCGATATAGCCGGTGTCGGCAAAGTCGATGACGAACTTGCGATCACCACCCTCAAGTTCCTCAAGCACTTTCTGCTTGAGCTCCTGGCGGTTTCCGACGATGAGCTGGCCTTCGACGTCGACGACGGTCACGCCGTCCTGCTTCACCACACTGAAACCCATGATGTCTCCGAGGGGGGTACCGCCGCTGAGCGGCGTTTCGCGCCACTCAATCAGTGGCGGAGTTCGCCAAAAAGGTAGCGCCCGGCGGGCGATCCGATCAAGGCCATCCGGGATCAGGGCGTGTCGATCACCCGGCCTACCGGCCTGTCGAAGAACAGATGTTTGAACTCAATCCGCCACCATCAGCGCCGTGATGCATGCCACATCAACGATATCATCGGCTGCCGCCCCCCGAGACAGGTCGTTGCACGGCCGGCGAAGCCCCTGAACGATTGGACCCACAGCCTCGGCGCCGCCAAGCCGTTGGGTGAGCTTGTAGCCGATGTTCGCCGAGTCCAGATCTGGGAACACCAGGATGTTTGCCCCGCCCGCTACCGCCGAGCCACTCGCCTTGCGGGCGGCCACGGATGGGATCAGCGCGGCATCGGCCTGTAACTCGCCTTCTGCCTGAATTTCCGGGTGGCGACTGCGAAAGAGCTTTACCGCCTCGCGCACGCGATCAATGGAAGGCCCGACGGCACTCCCCAGAGTCGAGTGAGACAGGAAGGCGACGATCGGCTCATCGCCAACCACCCGTCGCCGCGCGTCGGCCGCCGCAAAGGCGATATCCGCCAGTTGGACGGCGGACGGATACTGGACGATCCCCGGGTCCGTGAAGGTGAGTGTCTCCTCCCCCGCCCCACGGAAGTCGCGGACGGTCAGGTAGAAGGCCGCCGACACGGTCCGGACCCCTTCGACGGGACCCACAGCCCACAGAGCGGCTCTGACCACATCGCCACTCGTGTTCACCGCACCGGCCACGGAACCCTGATACTCATCCGCCCCGACCATGAGCGCAGCCCGGATCAACGGATTGCGGGCGTGTTCCGTCGCGTCTTCAAGGCTCATCGCCCGATGGGCCCGCCGTGCCTGGAGCCACTCGGCCCAGATCATCAGGTCCGACTGTGGATCGATGATCTCGATCGGCTCCGATACTCCGGCGGAGGCCAGATTCGCCGCTACCGCCTCGGGGGATCCAACCATGGTCGGGACACAGAGATCGTGATCCAGGATGGTGCGAATCGCCGCGGCGGTGCGTGGATCTTCGGCCTCAGGGAAGACGAGGCGCCGCTTCTGTCCGGCTGCTCGGGCCCTGAGCGCCTGCCTGAAACTCGAACCCTGACTCATCTCACCCCTCGGCCCGGTCGATGGCCGCCTGCATTCGACTCAGCACGGGCGGCGAGACGAAGGCAGAAACATCTCCGCCCAGTCGTGCCACCTCCCTGACCAGCGATGCGGAGAGGAAGGAGTGATCCACATCCGGCGTGAGGAAGACCGTTTCGAGTTCCCCCCACAGCTCCTGATTCATCTGGGCCATCTGGAATTCATACTCGAAGTCCGACACCGCCCTCAGTCCACGCACCACCAGACGCGCATCCTGTTTGCGGCAGAAGTCGACCAGCAGCCCGGTGAAGGCCACGCATTCGATGCGGGGCTCGTCACTGAAGACCTCCTTCAGGAGCTCCACGCGCTCGTCGACGGTAAAGAAGCCCTGCTTCTTCTGCGTGGCGGTGTGGGCGACTGCGACGACCACTCGGTCGGCCAATCGAAGGCCACGCCGGGCGATGTCCTCGTGGCCCAGGGTGACCGGATCGAAGGAGCCAGGATAGACCGCGATCTGAGACGGAACGTCACTCATGATTCGACTTCCAGAATCGACAGGGTGGTGTCGCCGTAGCGGCGTTGGCGCAGGCCGGGGATTGCCAGCATCTCTTCGTCCGAACGATGCTCTACCCAGAGTTCGAACGCAAAGGGCCGACTCGAAAACAGGTCAAGCAACGCAGCTGCAAGTCCTCGCCCGTACGGCGGATCCGCGACCACCAGATCAAAGTGCCGCTCTTCCAATCCGGCCGCGAACTTCATGGCGTCGCGGGATACGATCGTGCAACGCGGTCCGGCCTGAACCAACGCCAGGTTGGCACGAATCACCTTGAGCGACGCCTCCGCCGTCTCGACGAAGGTGACATGCTCTGCTCCACGGGACAGCGTCTCAAGACCAAGGGCGCCCGATCCCGCAAAAAGATCCGCGACCTTGAGCCGGTCGAATCGTCCCCCCATGGCCGACATCCACGACTCGCGGACTCGGTCGGTGGTGGGCCTTACGTCGGTTCCTTTGGGCGCATTGAGTCGTCGGCCGCGCCACTCCCCTCCGATGATCCTCACGAGCCTGACCCGACCGGCCGGAGGTCCAGGAGCACCATCTGGGGCGATCTGCGTCCTCGGTACTCGTTGACGTTCAGTCGGTAGAGGACGTCCACCCTGACTCCGACCAGCCCGGCCGGCGCCAGGTGTTCGACCAGGCCGAAGCCGATCCCCTCGCAACGTGCTGCGCCGTCCGTCAGCTCCACCTTCAGGTGCCCCTTCCCCACCTCGCGGGCCGAAGTGACCGTGACCCCGCGGGCGATAAATACCGGACGCGGATTCCCCATCCCGTGTGGGCCGAGATATTCGGCCAGGTCCGCCAGCTCAAGTGTGGCGTCCGCAGGTCCGAGGTCGAGATCGCCCCGGAAACGTGGAATCAGCTCCTGGCCCTCCAGTTCCGCCCGACACGCCTGATTGAAGCCGTCGCGAAACGCTGGAATGCTGGCCGGCGAGAGATCCATTCCGGCCGCCTGTTTGTGGCCTCCGAAGCGCCCGAGGTGCTCGCGATTTGCCGCGATGGCCTGGTAGAGGTCGAAGCCCGGGATCGAACGCGCGCTGCCTCGAGCCTTGGCGCCGTCAACGGCAATCATGACCACCGGGCGGTGAATCCGTTCAACCACGCGAGACGCCACGATGCCAATTACCCCGGGGTGCCATCCTTCGCCGGCCAACACCACTCCGAAGTCAGTCTCGGGATCAAAGTCCGTCGCAAGCTGATCAAAGGCAGCGTCCAGCGTTCGCTGGTCCTCTTCCTTGCGCTGGGTGTTCAGACCGTCCAGGTGGCGGGCCAGACGCCGGGCCTCGGCGGGATCGTCGGTGAGGAGCAGCTCAAGTGCGTCGTTGGCGTCTCCCATCCGACCCACCGCGTTGATCCGGGGCGCCAGTTGGAACCCCAGTTGTCCCGCGTCCGGGGTCTGCCCCTGCAGGCCACAGACATCCAGCAGCGCCCGCAGCCCCACCTTGGTGGTCTGCGCGATCGCGCGAAGGCCGTATCGGGTCAGCACCCGGTTCTCATCCATCAGGGGCACGAGATCGGCAACCGTGGCCAGGGCGACAAGGTCCAGGTCGGCGACCAGTTCGTCGAAACCGATGCCCGCCCGCTCGGCCAGTCCCTGACAGAGTTTGAAGGCCACCGCCGCGCCACAGAGGATGCCTGAATCGGAGCTGTCGTCAGACCGATTGGGATTCACGACGGCATGGGCCGCGGGGAGTTCGGCACCGGGTGTGTGATGGTCGGTGACAATCACATCCAGGCCTGCCGCGATCGCATCGGCGACCGCATCATGCGCGACGATGCCACAGTCGACGGTGACCAGCAGTCCAGCGCCCGCCGCAACCGCCCGCTCGATCCCTGCCAACGACAGGTCGTACCCATCCCGAAGCCGGTGGGGAACGAAGGGAACGACCGACCCCCCGAGTCGACGTATCCAGCGAGTCAGGAGGGCCGCGGCACAGACGCCATCGACGTCGTAGTCGCCGTGGACGAAGATGATCTCGCCACGATTGATCGCAAAACGAATGCGATCTACGGCGCGATCGAGATCGACCAGAACTGAGGGCGCCTTGAGGTGCTCCAGCAACGGCCGAAGTAGCCGTTTCGCCTGATCCGGATCGACGGTCCCGCGAGCAACCAGTATCCGCCCCATCGCCACGGGCAGATTCAACGCCGAGGCCAGCGCCACGGCAGCCGCCTCGTCGATCGCGGGTGCGAGCTCCCAGCGGGGAGGGCCCGCCCGGTAGACCTCCCGGGCGGCGGGGCTCACGCCTCCGTGGGCTCCTCTTCGCCGTCCGCGGTGGACTCGTCGCTTGCGTCGTCTGACGCTGCATCCGCGGCTGCGGCCTCGGCGGCTTCAGCTTCGGCCTGCTCGGCGGCAGCGGCGGCCTCAGCTTCTTCATCCACTTCGTCCGGCGCGGCCAGAATCACGCCGCAGCCCTCGCAGCGGATCAGAGAAGTCCCGTCCCGGATCTCCTGCTGCAGCTGAAGCGGGATGACACTGTAGCAGTTTCCGCAGGCGCCATCCTCGGTCAGGCTCGCCAGTGCGCGGCGTCCCCCACCCGAATGGATCGCGTCGTAGGTGCGGATCTCGATGGCGTCGAGGGTGAGCGCGAACACGTGGCGCTCCTTCTCGAGAGCAGCAAGATTCTTCCGGGCCGCATCGCGCTTGTCGAGCAGCTCCTTCTGACGGGGCTCAACCTCGGCGCGGGCAGCTTCCTGCGACGACGACATTTCCTCCATGTTGAGTTCGAACCGCCGGATCTGCTCAAGGAGCGAATAGACCTCTCCCTCTTCAGCAGAAAGGGCGGCGCGGACCATGTCGAGCTCGGCGTTGACCGCAGATTCTTCCCGGACATTGCGGACCCCTTGAAGCCGCTCTTCAAGCTTCCTGACCCGGGTCTGCTTCTCTTGGGTCACGACCTCAAGTCGACGCTCTTCGAGGCGCATCTCCTGGAGACGCGACCTCGTGCGCTCCAGTTCAGCCTCTACAATCAGCGCGGGCTCCTCGACGTCGGCCAGTTTGGGATCGAACTCCGCCAGAAAAGTTTTGGCTTCGAGAATGTCTTCGTCCAGCCGCTGGAGCTTCTTGAGCCCCGATCGAGTCTGCTCGGTCATGTACTCTTCAGTCTGTTGGGTTGAAACCACGTGCGTGACGTCGGGCGAATGTCGCACCTCCCGCGTGTCCAAGCTCTTTCATCTCTGTCCTGAGCACCGCCTTCTCGTCAATCAGACGGAGCTTTTCATCCGAATCGGGTGTCGCCTCGATCCGTCCCTGAATCTGGTCAATCTGTCGACCCAGGCGGGAAGCTCGGAGCGCGTTGACTGCCTCTCGGACCTCCTGCCCCGCGTGGGCAAGCTGACCTTCCCGGAGCGGTTCGGCCAGAAGCTGCTCAAGCCGAGTGGCCACCACCGGGTCTGCGTCGAGTGGAACCGTCGCCAGATCCGGGTCATCCAGGAACAACTGGAAGATGGTGCGATCCACCTCGTCCTTGAAGTCCTCCGGCCCGATATGCATGAGGGCGCCCTCCAGAATCTCGTGCCGCCGCTCGGGATCGCGGGCCAGGACTCGCAGAAAGGTCCATTCCGCCCCGAGGTGCGGCCGCTGCCGGCTGACGCGCCGCGCCTGGTCCTGCACACGTGGAGCCGCAGGGGTCGAGCTTCGAGGCATATGACCCGGTCGGTCCGTCTTCGCCATCTCGGCTTCGAGCGTCTCACGGCGCAGCCCGGTCCGCTTGGCCACCCTGTCGACGTACAGGTCGCGCAGCGTCGGATCTGCCACAGCTCGCAGCGTGGGGAGCAGGCGATCTACGGCATCGCGGCGGCGTTCAATCCGGTCGAACCAGTCCCGCTCTTCCAGGATCTTGATCTTGCGGTCGAGCACATCGACGGCCTGGTCCAGATAGGTCTGAAGTGCGGCCGCGCCCTGGGACTGAACCAGAGTATCGGGATCTTCGCCATCGGGAAGCGTGACCACCAGCGGCAGGAGTGATTCGGCAAGGAGCAGGTCCGCAGCCCGGAAGGTGGCTTTCAGGCCGGCCGGATCGGAGTCGAAGAGGATCTGGACTTTCTGTGTGTATCGGCGGAGCAGCTTGGTGTGCTCCGCGGTCATCGCCGTGCCCAGGGCCGCGACGACGTTCTCGAAGCCGGCCGCCGCGATCGAGACCAGGTCCATGTAGCCCTCGACCAACAGCGCCGAACCTTCTCGCCGAATCGCGTGACGCGAGCGATGGAGCCCGTAGAGGATCTCGCCCTTGTGATAGATGGGGGTCTCGGGCGAATTGAGATACTTGGGCTGCCCCGGACCTGATTCGCCCAGGATCCGCCCGCCAAAGGCAACCACCTTCCCCCCCAGCGCCTCGATCGGAAAGATGATCCGGTTGCGGAATTTGTCGTACGGCTCTGGAGTTTTTTCGCTCGAAGTCAGAAGCCCGACCTGAAGCAGGAGTTCGTCGGTGATGCCGTGCTTGGCAGCCTCTTCGCGCAGACCCCGCCACTCATCCGGCGCCAGACCGATCGCAAAACGTTCGCGGGTCCCTACGTCGATCCCCCGCCCGTCCAGGTAGGCACGAGCGTCGGCACCGACCTTTTCGTCAGCGAGCTGGGCCTGGAACCACTCACTCGCGAAGGCCATGGCCTCGTAGAGGGGGCGGCGAGGATCCTCTTCTTCGTCCGGGCCCCGGCGCACCTCTCGCACCTCGACGCCCGAGCGCGCGGCCACGTGCTTGACCGACTCGACGAAATCAAGACCCAGCCGCTTCTGAACGAAGTTGAATACATCGCCCGATTCGCCGCAGCCGAAGCACTTGTAGAAGCCCTTGTCGGGCACGACGTAAAACGACGGAGTCTTTTCGTCATGGAAGGGACAGTTGGCCTTGAACTCCTTTCCGGCCTTCTTCAACTCCACAAACTGGCTTATGACATCCACGATGTCGGCGCGAGCCTTTACCTCATCGACCTGATCGTCAGGAATCATCGGTGGGCCCTCATCGGAAGACCACCAGCGTCACCCCTGACCCACCTTCGCCCGGTTTGCCATCTCTGAACTCCAGCATCCGCGGATCGAGCTTGAGCGCTTCGCGGACTTTGGCCTTGACCGCGCCAGTGCCCTTGCCGTGGATCACCCGCACCTCGGCCAGGTCGTTGAGGATGGCGCCGTCGAGTGCCCGGCCAAGCGCCAGATCGACCTCGTCCACCCGAAGGCCGCGCAGATCAATCTCATACTTCGCCTCGGGCATCGGCCCTGACCAGCCCCGCTCTCGCAAGCCGCCGGTTCCAGCCGATCCCCTGTTGGCCTCCGGATCCGGAGCGCCGCCTTCAATGACCCTCAGATCACGGATCGGCACCTCCATTCGGAGCCCTCCGACTTCTACCGTGGCCCGGCCGCCCTCGATCGCCACGACCTCGCCCTTCGCGCCACGCCCCACTCGAACCCGCGTGCCGAGCGCGACATCGGGAGCTTCGCCGGGCGACTCCCGCGTCTCGTCGAGATCGACTCGGTGCGCGTCTGCGGCCTCCTCTACCTTTCGGCGGGCGCGCCGAGCGGCATCGTCAACCTCGCCGGAAAGGGCCGAATCTCGGACGTCCCGGATCGCGTCTTCGACCTCCTCGCGGGCAGCAAGCAGGGCGGCGCGGGCCTCTTCCTTGGCTCTGCGTTCAGCGGTGCGCTCTCGCAGGTCGAGGTCCTTCTGCTGCTCCTTCAGACGGACTTCGAGGCGCTCAACCTGGGTGGCCTGCATGTCCAGGCGACCCACCAGTTCCCGGGCTTCCCGCTCCCGTTTCTCCAAGCGCTCAAGCAGGTCCTCGACGCTCGCGGTCCCATCGTCAACGTGTGTCTGGGCGCGATCAAGCACGGCCGTCGGGAAGCCCAGCCGGCGGGCGATCGCCAGGCCGTAACTGCGTCCCGGACGTCCCTTCACCAGTCGATAGGTCGGCTCCATTCGGGCGGAGTCAAATTCGAGCGAGGCGTTCACAACGCCGGAACCATCCGCGTCGAGACTCTTGAGCGCCCCCAAGTGCGAGGTCACCACCGTAAGGCAGCCACGCTCGGTCAGTGTCTCGAGAATCGCCCGGGCCAGGGCCGCGCCCTCCGCCGGGTCCGTGCCCGTTCCCATCTCGTCGATCAGGACCATGGAACGGCTGTCCGCCTTCTCCAGAATCTGTCGCAGAGTGCCCAGATGGGCCGAAAACGTCGACAACGACTCGGCAATGGACTGCTGGTCTCCGATATCGGCGTAGACTTCGGTGATATCGGGAAGTTCAGTCCCCTCCCCCACGGGTGGAATCACCCCGGTCCGTCCCATCAACGTCAGCAGACCCAGCGCCTTCAGAAAGACGCTCTTGCCGCCTGTGTTGGGACCCGAGACGACGAGTGTCCGTTCGTCGGCCGTCATCTCCAGATCGAAAGGGACGACGGTGTCCCCCTTCATCAGAAGCAGCGGGTGTCGGCCCTGTACCACGCGGAACCCGCGGGCGCCCTGCTCCCGTAGCGCCGGGGTGGAGGCCCTCCAGTCCATGGCGGCCCGTGCACGGGCAACCAGGGAATCGAAGCGGACCAGCGCCTCAAGGCTGAGACGGAGTTCAGGCAGGATCCCATGGAGAGTCTCCGACAGGTCACGCAGTATCCGCAGCACTTCTCGGGCCTCTCCCCGTTCCAATTCTCGGACCTCGTTCATCCATTCCACCGCCACCGGCGGTTCGATGAAGAGGGTCGCGCCGCTCCCCGACTCATCATGAACGATTCCACCGACCTCGCCGCGACCTTCGCGACGGACCGGCACGACGTACCGCCCTTCCCGCATTGAGACGGAGCCGTCAGGCACAGCGATCCGTTCCGGGAGCGTTTTGGCCCAGGCCTCCAGGCGGCGCACTACTCGATTGCGGGCGCCTGAAAGGCTCTGCCGAATCCGACGGAGCTCCTTGCTGGCCGAATCCAGCACCTCGCCCGATTGATCCACGGTGCGCTGGATCGTCCCCAGGAGCTTCTCATCTTGGTGCAGCCGGTTCCGGATCGGAGCCAGGTGGGGGTCGATTTCACTCCGCGAATCCATCTCGGCCGCGAGCCCATGGGATGCCGCCAGCAATTGACCCGAACGAAAGAGCTGAAGGCCATCGAGAACGCCGCCCTTCAGCTTCAGCCGCTCAAGCGCCCCATCCATTTCGGGTGGGATGGGCACGGACCAGTTGGTACGCACCTCAAGAAACACACGCGTTGCATGAACCGCAGCCAACTCACGGCGCGCGTCGGCGACATCCCGGAACGGCTCAAGCGCCTCAACCGCAGCCCGCCCCGCCGGCGAGGCCGCACGTCCAGCGACGGCGGCCAGAACCCGGCGAAACTCCAAGACGTCCTCAGCGTGCACCGTCATCGGAGACCCTTATTCCTCCAAGCCTTCGCGAACCAGAGCATTGGCCGCCTTGCCATCGAACCGACCTCGGAGCTTCGGCATCAACTGACCCATCACTTTGCCCATATCGGTAGCCCCACCCGCCACGATCTCACGGACCATCGCCCGGACCTCGTCCTCGGAAAGGCCCTCAGGCAGATAGCCCTGGAGCACCTCAGCCTCGGTAGTCTCCTTGTCCGCCAGGTCCTGCCGCCCCCCCGCCGCCATCTGCTCAGAAGCATCGCGGCGTTGCTTGATCGCCTTGGTGACCACCTGCATCACATCTTCATCCGAAATCTCACGGCCCAGATCGATCTCCTTGTTCTTCAACTCCGAGATCGTCATCGACAGAACCAGTAGCCGGTTCTTGTCCCGCGCCTTCCGCGCCGTATTCAGATCAGCCTGCAACCGCGCCTTCAACTCACTCACGTGACACCTCGTTTCGGGGGATCTCAAAGCTATCATCTCAGGGAAGCGAGGGCAGCGGGGGTGGGGGATGCGGGTGACGGCGCCGACCTGGACATGGAGTCGCCCGGGGATTTGGCGATTTTTTGGGGGCGGAAGCGGGCCCACACGCGCAGCGTGGGGACGGGGCCCGCCCGCCCCTCCGGCTCGGCATCACCCCGGAGGCCAACTGAGTTTTCGGCCCGCCATCAAGTGCAGGTGAACATGAAACACCGACTGCCCGCCCCCCTCACCAACATTCACAACCGCCCGCCAACCCTGCTCCGCCACACCCTCACGGTCGGCCAGGTGCGACGCCGTCGTCATCAGCTTGCCGAGCAGTGCCGCGTCACCGGGCTCAAGCTCGTTGAGAGTTCTGATGTGCTTTCGCGGAATGATCAGGATGTGAACCGGCGCCTGGGGCGCGATGTCCCGGAAGGCCAGGACGTCGTCATCCTGGTAGACCACATCGGCTGGGATCTCTCCGGTGGCGATGCGGCAGAAGAGGCATGGATCGGACACGTCGAACGGCTCCTGCGGTTGGTAGAGGGGGCGACTCTGAATATCTGGCCCAGTTGCACATGGGGTTGCCCGGGGAGCGGCGGCAAGTTCTCAATCCAGAATGTGGCGATCCGGGCGCCTCACCCCGGACCCAAACCGGAGCACAACATGGACCGACTCCTGGAGCGTAGCCTCGAAATCCTTTCGGCCAACTCACCGCCGGTACTCCCGCTTTCGACCCTTTCAAAGGCTCTGCACCGGGAACGGATGGCTGTGACCGAAAGCGTACTCGAACGAAGCCTGTCGAACGCCGCACCTGTTCGGATGATCGATCCCTGGCTGGGGGCCAACAGCGGCATCGCTCGAATCCGTAACCGCCAGGCGGAGCGCAGGCGCTGGGTCTGCCTCACCCCGACCCGCGTGGAGTGGGAACCCGGCCCCGGGACCGCGATTGAGAACCCGGTCCCATCGGCTGGGCTCGCCCAGTCCGCCTGTCAGATCGATCGAGCGGTCCGAACCCTCACGGATCACATCGACCTTGAGTCCCCTATCGAACTTGCTCGATGGATTCGGATCTGCAGGGAGGGGAACCGCGCGAATTCCCGAGCGGCGTGATACTCAATCGGCCGAAGGCAGAGACTGCACCGGACTCTGGCAGGTCCGGAACCGTGCCTCATCTGCTATCAGGATCGGGCGAAACGTCCCGAGCGCCACTCGCCGTCGGCATCGACCTCGGAGAAGACCATCCCCAGGGCCTCAACTTCTGCCCGAAACCCAATCCACTCATGATCCAGAATACCGGATAGCAGCAACCAGCCGCCGGGCCGAGTCGCCGCCACCAACCCTGGCAGGAGTGGACGGAGAAGCCCGGCCTCGATATTGGCGATCACACCGTCGTGGACACCCGTCTCGGCGATCTCGTCCGATGACGCCATCTGCTCCCGGACCGTGACGCGATCGGCCACGCCGTTTCGCTCGCCGTTCTCGACCGCAGTCTGGATGGCGTATGGGTCAGCCTCGACGGCGAGCACTTCCGCGGCCCCCATCAGAGCGGCGGCAATGGACAGGATCGCCGACCCGGCGCCGACATCGAGAAGCTTCTCGCCCCCCAAGATGCAGCCATCCAGGATTCGAATACATCCTCGGGTCGTGCCATGTTCGGCGTTGCCGAAGGCCATCCCCGGATCGACCGTGATGACCAGATCACCTTCGCGGGTCTCCGGCGTTTTCCAGGATGGAGTTACCACGACTCGCTCGGTCAGGCGCCGGGGCTCCAAGCCAACCTTCCACAGCTCTTCCCAGTCTTGGTGCGCCTGGATGCCAGTCTGGACCATGAGGTCGGGAGCACCGATCGCCGCCCGGATGGCATTCTCCACCGCATCCGTGTCTGGCTCCTCAGCATCGTCAATCGCAAGGTGCGTAACGCTCCACGGGCCTTCTTCCCAGACAGCGCGACCGCCGATGTCCATGAGAGCCTCGATCAACTGGGCCTTGAGATCCTCGTCATAAGGTGTGGCTGCCCTGACAATCAACCAGCGCGCAGGGATCAATGTGTGAACGCCTCTTTCATACGTGACCAGAACGAGCGGTGTCCCTCCGGGTCAATGCGGTCGGGAGCCTCGTCTTCGATTTCGCGAAGCTTGAGCATGAGCGCTTCCTGCTCTGCACTGAGCTTGCGCGGTGTGTAGACGAGAACCCGAACCAGAAGGTCTCCGCGGCCGGCTGCCTGAAGTTCGGGCAGCCCCTGCCCCTTGAGGCGAAGCAGGACACTGCTTTGAACCCCTGCCGGAATCGTGACACGCGCCGTCCCCTGTACCGTCGGCACCTCGATCTCGTCCCCGAGAGCGGCCTGGGCAAAGGTAATTGGCCGCTCGTGGAGGAGATGGGCGCCATCACGCACGAAGCGGGAATCCTCCTCGACGTCGAAGAGCACCACGACGTCACCTCTTGGCCCACTCCGTGGTCCGACGCTCCCCTGCCCCCGCAGGGTGATGTAGTTCTCCGAAGTCACCCCGGGCGGAATCTCAACCTCGAGGTCCTTCTGAGCACGGGTCCGTCCCTCGCCATGACAGCGATCGCAGGGCGAATCAATCACCCGGCCCTCACCCCGACAGCGGCGGCAGGGCTGAACCGAAACCATCTGGCCCATGAAACCGTTGTGGACGACTCGCTCCTCTCCGGCGCCACCGCAGGTCGGACAGGTCGCCGGCTGACTCCCGGCGGCAGCTCCGGACCCGTGACAAAGATCGCATTCGTCGAGCAACGCGACCTGAACCGTCCGGGTCACACCCTGATCGACATCTTTGAGAGTCAGTGACACCTGGATCTTTACGGTCTGGCCCTTCTGAGCCTGTGCCCTGCCACCCCGTCCGCGCTGGCCGAACATGTCTCCCAGCCCGCCGAACCCACCGAAGTCGCGCATGAAGACTTCGATCGCGTCGCTGAAATCGATTCCGCCGCCGTGGCCCGCTCCGGGCTGACCCTTCAGCCCCTGCTCGCCATAGCGGTCGTAGGTGGCGCGCTTGTTGTCATCGCGGAGCACTTCGTAGGCCTCGGTGACTTCCTTGAAGCGATCCTCGGCCTCCGGATCGTCCTGGTTCCGATCCGGGTGGTACTTCAGCGCCAGTTTGCGATATACCTTCTTGATCTCCTCGCCGTCCGCATCACGCGACACGCCGAGAAGCTTGTAATAGTCAGCCATCTAACCGTCAGTTGCTCAGGATATTTGATACCAGTCGGGACGTGTGGTCCACGATCGCGATCACACGTTCGTACGGCATTCGAGTTGGGCCGATCACACCAATAACCCCCTTCAGTCCGGCCACACTGTACTCCGCAGTGACCAGAGTGAATCCCGCCAATTCCTCAGGACGGTTTTCGGCGCCGATGGTGATTTGCAGCCCACCAGCGTGGTTTCTCTCCGAAAACGCGACTGCAAGAAGATCGGTGCGTTCCGTCAGTTCAATGAGTCCAGACAGGCTTTCACGTGAAGTGAACTCGGGCTGCGAGGCGAGAAGGCTCGTCTGTCCCAGGTGTACCCCGCTGCCATCGGGTTGGTCGCCCACGAACAGTTCCCCGCTCGACTGCATGAAAATGTTCAGCAGCTCCACAGCGTTGGGATCGTCATCAGGGGCCGAGTCCCGCAGTCGCTCAACCAGGCTCTCACGGATCTCCCGCAGCGTCAGTCCGGCCAGGCGCTCAGTCAGGATCATGGAAAGCGTGACCAGCGTGTCCTGGGGCACACCCCCGGGCAGGTCCACGTAGACTGTGCGGATCAATCCGGATCGGATCGTTGCGATGAGCAGCACCTTGTCGCTGGCCACCTGGATCAGGTCCAGCTTATCCAGAGTGGCCTCGTCCAGAGTGGGCGCCACGGCCACGCCGAGCTCCATGGACAGGACGCTCAACGCCCTGGCCGCCTGCTTGACCAGCCGTTCGACGGCTGTGATCGGCTCGGGATGCAACGTCTGCGCGACCCGCAGCCGCTCGGCATCGGTCAGCTCGGGGGTACGAATCACCTGATCGACAAAAAAACGATAGGCCTGATCCGTGGGAACGCGCCCTGCAGAAGCGTGAGGATGGAAGAGGTAGCCCTTCTCCTCAAGGTCGCTCATGGTGTTGCGAACCGTCGCCGCCGACACGCCAAGTTCGAAGTCCCTTGAGACTGTGCGACTACCGGCCGGTTCG
Source organism: Gemmatimonadota bacterium (assembly GCA_041688945.1). Taxonomy (GTDB): domain Bacteria; phylum Gemmatimonadota; class Gemmatimonadetes; order Longimicrobiales; family Gaopeijiaceae; genus Gaopeijia. The sequence continues at coordinate 91,006 of JBDNHE010000067.1, forward strand.
GCGGTGTCCACATATGACCGGACCACCGCCTCGAGAACCTGACGTTCTCGATCGGTCATGTCCGGCTGACTCTGTGGTGGTTTGTCGCGTATGCTCACTTCGATTCTCCCCGCGTGTCCAGTCGGCAAAGATCACGGAGGGGGGAAAGGGGCGTCAACGCCCGCTCCCGAGCGCCGCAACCCCGTCGGCGTCCAGCGCCTCGTCGATTTGGACCGCGATCTCGTCCAGCAGCAGCCATCCTGTCGGTGTCAGTCGCAGTCGATCGTCGCCTCTCCCTCCGCTTCCAGCGCCGCCTCCACCCACCGGCGCCGGCGACACGCGCGGGCTGGCCAGACCGTCTTTCAGGAGTCGGCGTACGACACGGCTGGCGGTCGGGCCGGCCAGCAACTTCGTCCGGAGACCACGATCCGTTCTGAGACCGAGCCAGACCTCCTCCATTCGGGCTGAGTTGCCCGATACCTCCTCAGACTCCTGAATCGCCAGCCCACCGGCGGAGACCTCCCCTCGATAGTCATCCCAATCGCGCAGGTTCCAGAAGCGTCGGCCGCCAATCAGTGAGTGGGCGCTGTTCCCGAGCCCCAGGTAGTCGCCACCATCCCAGTAGACCCGATTGTGCCGTGCCTCGGCTCCGGGTCGCGCGAAGTTGGAAACCTCGTAGTGATGGAAGCCCTCCGCGCACAACATTTCATTGGCCAGAAGGTAGGCGTCCCGGTAGCGGTCCTCATCGGCCATCTGGACCCTTCCCTCCGCCACTCTCCGCCCCAGCGGCGTCCCTGCCTCGGCCGTCAGTCCGTAGAGCGATATGTGAGGAACGTCCAGACTCAGAGCCGCCTCGAGATCGGCCCGCCAGTCCCGATCGAGTGACTCGGGAAGGGCGAAAATCAGGTCGAGGCTCAGGTTCTCGATCCCCGCGTCACGGGCCGTGGCGACCGCCGCCCGTGCACCCTCCGCACCGTGAAGCCGGCCCATCCACCGAAGGACCTTGGGGTCGAAGGACTGGACGCCGATCGAGAGCCGGTTGAGCCCGGCCGCCCGCCACCCTCGGGCCAGCTGGGACGTCAGGCTCTCGGGGTTCGCCTCGGCGGTCCACTCCAGCTCGGTCGAATCCAGTCGCGCCAGTCCCAATGCCCGGGCCACCCCCACCATCGCGTCGGGCCCCAACAGTGTGGGCGTACCACCACCGACAAAAATCGTATCGAGAGGACGAGCCAGGTCGATCCCGTTGGCTTCATGGCCTCGGACCTCGGCGGCTATCGCCTCAAACCAGGGCCGCGGATCGGGCGCCCGCGCCACCTTTACGGCGAAGTCGCAATAGAAGCAGCGGCGGGCGCAGAAGGGAGCGTGCAGATAGACCGACCCGACCCCGCTCACCCCGCCCTCCGGTACCGTGGGCCGGGCAGACGATGCACGACGCCCAACAGCTCCAGTTCGGTCAGAAGCGGCAGGAGTCTCGACAGTGGCCAGTCGACTCGGCGCGCCAGACTTGGAGGATCAATAGGCTCGATGAGAAACTCGGCAAGAATTCGGGACGCCTCGGGCCAGTCGGGGGCTGCGAGCCCCACTCCCTGGCCTGGAATCCGAAACTCGAACTCGTCACGGTCGGCCACCCAGTCCTCAATCGAAACCACCGGGCGCGCTCCATCCGCCAGGAGCCGATTCGAACCCCGGGCCCCGGGGCCGTCGATCCGACCCGGCACCGCCAGTACTTCCCGACCGAGCTCCAACCCGACCCGGGCCGTGATCAAGGCCCCGCTCTTCTCGGCCGCCTCCACCACGATCACCTCATTGGCCAACGCGGCGATCAGGCGATTTCGACGGGGAAAGTGCCATGGGCGAGCGGTCGTGCCAGGCGGATACTCACTGACTACCGCACCGTGTCGCCTGAGATCACGATAGATGGCAGCGTTGGCGTGAGGCGCCGCCTTCTCCGGACCGGAGCCCAGAACCGCCAAAGCGCCTCCGTGGCCGGAGGGGCGGGCGGTCTCGGAGGCGACATCGAAAGCAGACGCCGCGTCATTTGCGGGAGAGACGGCGGTTGGGGAGGAGGCATCGGTTCCGGTCGAGACATCGGAGACGGACGAGACGCCGGGGACAGCGGGATTCGATCTTGCGCCGATGATTGCAAGGGCCCCCTGATGGGCAGCCGCATCAATCCCCACAGCCAGGCCGGAGATCACCACCTGGCCGGCGCGGACGGCCGCGGCCCCCAGGTCTCTTGCAACGGCACGGCCGTAAGAGCTCGCGTGGCGCGAGCCGACCACAGCCACCCCGCCCCGAGACAACAGGCCGACATCTCCCACCACGAAGAGCAGGAGCGGGGGCTGCGGCAAATGAAGAAGGCGTTCCGGATACTCGGGATCCCCGCGAAACACGATGGAGATCCCGTGGCGCACGCACGCATCAAGGACGTGGTTGTCGGCCTTGGGGAATCCTCCCGCCTTCGATCCTGCGAGTGCCCCGTGGGAGCCGGCGTCGGACAGTTCACCCAGAAGGTCCGGCAGAAGGTCCGGCGCGGATGCGAGCCGTCTGCCGGCAGCAACCGCGGAGCCCGCTCCCTTGATCAGGCTCCAGGCACGGGCCGGGCCAATTCCGGGCTGCTCCAGAAGCCGGAGTGCCGCGTCGATCTCTACGGCGTCTCGTATCAGGGGGTCCACCACTCGCTTTCATCGTCTTCTTCTGAGACCGGCGCTGCCCGCGCCGCCTCGGCCCGACTCTTCTCCCAGAGCCCTTCCATGAGCGCTTCGACCCCTTTCCGGGCGACCGACGAGATCACGAAGGTGCCCCATGAGTCGGGGGCATCCACAACCGGGACCTCTCCGTCTTCAGGCACAAGGTCAGACTTGGTCAGGACCAGACAGTGGGGGAGCTGGGCCAGCGCCTTCGAATGACTCGCCAACTCCACACGCAGAAGCTCATACTCGGCCTGTGGATCTTCGGAATCGAGCGGGACCATCAGAGCCAGTGTCCGGGTCCGCTCGATATGACGCAGGAACTGGAGCCCCAGACCCTTGCCTTCGTGTGCGCCCTCGATGATTCCGGGGATGTCGGCGATAACGAAGGTCCGGAAGCCGGGGAGCTGAACCACACCCAGGTTCGGGGTCAGCGTGGTGAACGGATAGTCGGCAACCTTCGGCTGCGCCTTTGAGACGGTGGCCAGGAACGTCGACTTACCCGCATTCGGCTCGCCGACCAGGCCCACGTCGGCGATGAGCTTCAGCTCGAATTCGATCTTCCGTTCTTCGCCCTCAAAACCGGGCTCCCAGTGTCGGGGAGCCTGCCGGGTCGCGGACGTGAACTTGGCGTTCCCCCTCCCGCCGCGGCCGCCATAGGCCACGGTCAGTCGCTCGCCGGGGTTGATCAGCTCGCCCAAGAAGGCACCTGAATCGGCGTCCCGTGCGATGGTCCCCGGCGGGACCCGAAGGATGGCATCCTCGCCCCCGCGGCCGGTCTTGTTCTGGCCACCACCATGTACACCCCGTTCGCCCTTGTAGTGACGCCGATAGCGGAAGTCGAGAAGGGTGGTCAGTTGGTCATCTGCGACCATAATGATGTCGCCGCCCTTCCCGCCGTCACCGCCATTGGGTCCACCACGCGGTACCCCGCGTTCACGCCGAAAGGCCTCTGCTCCAGAGCCCCCGGTCCCGGCGATGACTTCAACTACGGCGCGATCTACGAACATCACACGACTCTCTGCTTCAGGTTGTCCCACGTTCCCCGGGCCGCCATTCGACGAGACCCCGGCAATCCTTCAAGCGCAATCTCAAGCGCTTCCTCCACCTGGGCGATCTCGCCGCCGGTCTGGAGTGCTCCACGCAGATGAGAGTATAGCTGACTCTGGGCTCCAGAGGCGGCCAGGATGGCAACAATGCAGCACTCCCGGCGGAAGAGCGTCAGCCCCGGTCTTCCCAGAACCTTGCCGTATCCCTCCGTGACCATCCAACACTCCATCTCCGGGCTCAGCGAACGAATATTCTGCCGAAGGCCCTCATACTGACCCGCGTAGACCGCTCGACAGACCTCCCTTCCCCGTTCCGACCAACCCTGCCAATCATCCGCCCCGAGTTCAGGCTCCGGGTCCGGTGCCGCTCGGCCCGAGAGCCGGCGCCAGAGACCCAGCGCATTCAGAGCCGTGGGATAGCCGAGGAAGAGGTAGCTCTGCAACAGGGCCTCCTCTACCTCAACGGGGTCAGACACTTTGCGGGCGTGCCCAAGCATCCCGGCCACGTCTCCTTCAACCCCCAGAGCCAGTTCCCGACTCAACCGGACCAGACAGAGCAGACCGGCGTCGAGAGCGCCAGCAGCGTTCACGGTCCCTGCCTGCCCGACCATCCCGGCTCCAGAACGGAGGCGTCGTCAGTCAAAGTCCGTCCCCGCCTCAAACACGATTTCGCCAACAATCTCTCCTCGGGTGTTGCTGACCGCAGGCCTGACGTATCGGGGCAGCGCTTCCAACTCGCCGGCCGAGAGCAGTCCAGCCGCCTTCAGCACGCCGACCAACGCCACCTCAATAGCACGCCGACCCCCGTCCTCCACCTTGATTCCGACCCCGGTCGACCGACCGTGTCCATCGTCGGGAATCCAGGCAGAATAGACGGCCTCCGCACCGATCTTGGCCAGAACTCGGCCCTCCGTAACTGTCACGATGTCCGTACACAGACGCTTTCGCCCGGCCAGCAGTTCAGGAAACCGTCGAATCGCCCCGGTGATTCGTCCGGCGCCGCTGACAGGATCCCGCGACTCTCGTGCGTACCGAGCGAAAACCTTCGCCATGGTGTGCAGCGGCACGCCAAAGCAGGGCACCCCACATCCATCAACCGCCGTTGCCACGTCCGCGCGCGCCAGTCCGGTCCACTCCGAAATCGTCTGACTGATTCGCTCCTGTACCGGATGCCCGGGCAGTCGGTAGCCCTCCGAGGCCCACCCGTGGTGGCGACACATCGCCAGCATTCCGGCGTGCTTTCCCGAGCAATTCGAATCGATCGCCGAGAAGCGCTCCCCTGCCCGGGTTCTGGCGTCAGCCGTCTCGGCATCGAGTGGCGCATGCCCCCCGCACTCCAACTCGGCCTCACTGGCTCCGATTGCTCGCAACATCGCGCGGACGCCTTCGACATGAATCGATTCTGAGTTGTGAGACGCGGTGGCAAGTACCACGGCCTCGTCCGACAGGCCGAACGACTCCAGGACGCCATCCTCTACCAGCGGCAGGGACTGAAGCGGCTTGGCAGATGAGCGCATGAAGGCGAGGCGCGTGCGATCGCCCCACTCCAGAAGCGATTGCCCGCCGGAGACCACCACCGCATGAACCCGGTGCGTGGACTCCAGGTGCCCGCCTCTGGTAATCCGAATCTCTGCTGCCGTCCCCATTCAACCGTCCTGAACCCGCCCTGTCAGTTTCACCCGACGAACCGGGCAGGAGGATGGCTCGATGGGACGCTACGGTTCAGATCTAGTGTGGTGTTTCAAAAGTTCGTGTGCCACCGAGAGCGTCGAGGCGCCGGGTTCTGCAAGGCGCCACGATGAGGGATAGCAACGCTATCTCGACTCGGGGCAACGATGCAGGGCCGGATGCATCGGCGTTCGAATGGCCAAGACACTTTTGAAACACCACACTACGGACGCCGCTGCGTCGGCGTGAGCGTGGTTCCGGTCACGACCCCAGTCGGAACCCCGGCCGCCTCAAAGACATCCGTGGATGCAGACACACCCCTCAGAACCCGGAGCGCCTCGGCAACCTGTGGGTCATAGCGGACCATGTGCTCGGCCTCACCCGCATCACCGAAGGCCTGAAGTGCGATTTCACGTTCAAGCCGCACGCGAACGAAGCGATCCGCCTGGGCGATTGTGGAGTCGTCAACCGAAAAATCACGGTCACGGAGGAAGCTCACCAGGTCCTGGACCATGGAGTCCGTGACGGCAAAGTCAGGCTTCAGATCCGGATGCTCCTGCACGAAGCGCACGGCGTAGTTGAAGACGCCCGAAGTGAACGTCCCGGCCTGCCGAAACAGGTCGTTCAGCGCACGCGTCTCGATCGCCGACAGTGTGTCTGTCATGACCCACAGGTCGGGCGTGACGCCACCACCACCAAACAGAGTCCTTCCTGCATCGGTCTGGAATGTGGGCCGCTCCTGCACATCTTCAGCCTGAACCAGCGCTCCCTGCAACGACAGCACGCCCCGCGGCAGCCGCCCCATCGCCTCGCGGTCTTTCTGGATGGACCGACCAACCGGTGTATACCAGTAGGCCGTAGTGAGCCGGAGCACATTGCCGCCCGTCAGCCGGAACAGTGTCTGGACCGAGCCCTTTCCAAAACTTGGGGCGCCAATCACGATCGCCCGATCGTGGTCCTGGAGGGCGCCGGCCACGATCTCTGAGGCAGAGGCGCTCCCTTCATCGACCAGTACGACGACAGGCAGTTCCGGCCAGACGTTCGGCTGAGTTGAAGCGTAGGTCTCACTCTGTCCCCGGCCGCGTCCGCGCGTCTCAACGATCGGCAGGCCCGGCTCCAGGAAAAGATCGGAGACGCCAATGCCCTCGTCCAGCAGGCCACCCGGGTTTCCACGCAGATCAAGGATCAGGCCGTTGAGTGGTCCGTCCTCCATCAGCTGCTCGATTGCACGGCGAACCTCCTGCGAGGAGGTGTTGCGGAAGACCTGCAGCGGCACCAAGCCAATCTCCCCTTCGAGCCGGAGCGCGTAGGGGACCGAAAGGACTTGGATGACTTCGCGGGTCAGAGTGAACGGGATGGGTTCTTCGACGCCGGCCCGGAGCATCTTCACGGCGACCGGGCTTCCCGCCGGGCCTCGGAGGATGTCGACGGCGGCATCCACTTCCCAGCCCGCAGCCGACTCACCCGCGATTTCGTAGAACTGATCGCCCGCGCGAATCCCGGCCCGGATGCCGGGTCCACCGGGCATTGGGGCGATCACCGTCACGTAGCCGTCGCGTTCCAGGACCTCGAGGCCGACTCCGCCGTACTGACCTTCAGTGGTCCGAATCGCGAAGTTCTGCCACTCCTCGGAGGTGATAAACGAGGTGTTGGGGTCGCCCAGCTGGTCCAGGAGACCCTCGATGGCCGAATCGTAGAGCTCATCGTCTTCCAGAGCGTGGACATACTCGCTTGAGACGTAGTCCACGACTTCCTGAAAGAGACGCACCTGCGAATAGACGTTCTGATCTCGCGCGGCACCTTCCTGGAGGAACCAACCTCCCAGAAGCACCGACGAGGCAAGGACTAGTGCGGGCATCCATGTCGTTCTACGCATCAAACCGTGTCTCCTCACGTCGGGGCCCAATCCAGGCCCACCCTCATTCCTGAGAACTGTCGTTCACGAAAGTCTCGGGAAAACGCCGCTGGAGCGCATCCCGAATCCTGCCCTGTACTTCCTGAGGCGTGCCCCGGGCATCAATCAATTCGGCGCCGGGGTCGTCCTCAACCAGTGAACGATAGCCGTCTCGAACCCGCGACAGGAAGTCTGAGCCTGCCCGTTCGATCCGGTCCGGGTCTTTTCCCTCGGCCTGCTGCCTTGCGACCCCTTCGTCGGCGGGAAGATCCAGTACCAGATAGAGGTCGGGGGTCAGGCCTCCGGTGGCGAACCAGTTGATCCGCTTGACCTGCTCCAAATCGAGACCTCGGCCAAAACCCTGATACGCGAAGGTGGAATAGTCGAACCTGTCGGCAAGAAAGAGTGTTCCCGAAGCCGTGAGCGGTTCCACCAGTTCACGAACGAATGCGGCCCTGGCTCCAAGCATCAGGAATAACTCGGTCTCGGCGGGCACCTCCATCTCTCGCATTTCCAGCAGCACATGGCGAATCGCCTCCCCCACGGGGGTGCCGCCGGGCTCGCGAGCCGTGCGGTGTGGAATGCCGAGTTCTGCAAACCAGTCCAGCATCAGCCCGACCTGCGTGGACTTTCCCGCGCCCTCGGTGCCTTCGAGCACCAGAAACAGACCTCGGGTCATGGCCGTGTTCCGAACGGCAACGGGGAGGCAGCGCCATGCGCCACCTCCCCGACCGTCAAGCTAGTGCGGTGTATCAAAAGTGTCTCGGCCATTCGCTCGCGAACTTTCGACACACCACACGATCCCGCGTCGAACTCACTGCTCGTAGTCCATCCCCAGATGCGTGATCTGATCTTCACCCATCATCCAGCGCAGCGTGTTCTTGAGCTTCCAGTGCTGGATGAAGATGTCGTGCTCCGGGTAGAGGCCCGGGGTCGTCTGCGGGGCCTTGAAGTAGAACGACAGCCACTCCTGAATCCCCGACATGCCGGCGCGGCTGGCCAGGTCCATGAAGAGGGCCAGATCCAGCACGATCGGGGCGGCCAGAATCGAGTCGCGACACAGGAAGTCGACCTTGATCTGCATGGGGTAACCCATCCAGCCGAAGATATCGATGTTGTCCCAGCTTTCTTTGTTGTCCCCACGCGGCGGGTAGTAGTTGATCCGCACCTTGTGATACATGTTGCCGTAAAGCTCGGGGTACATCTCGGGCTGAAGAACGTGCTCCAGCGCGCCGAGCTTGGACTCTTCCTTGGTCTTGAACGAGGCCGGATCGTCCAGGACCTCGCCATCACGGTTGCCCAGGATGTTGGTCGAGAACCAACCGTTCAGTCCCAGCATGCGGGTCTTGAAGCCCGGGGCAAGAATGGTCTTCAACAGGGTCTGGCCCGTCTTGAAGTCCTTTCCGCCGATCGGCACACCTCGCTTGATGGCTTCGCTCTCAAGGGCCGGGAAATCGGCCGAGAGGTTCGGAGCACCGTTGGCGTAAGGCACGCCCTCCATGATGGCAGCGTAGGCGTAGAGCATCGACGGCGCGATCTGGTCGTCGTTCTCTTCCATCGCCTTCTCGAAGGCTTCCAGCGTCGCGTGGGCGGCGCCCGGACGAAGGAAGATCTCGGTCGAGGCACACCAGACCATCACCAGGCGGTCGCAGTTGTTTTCGGCCTTGAAGTTCCGGATGTCTTCGCGGATCTGCTCGGCGAGTTCACGCTTGTTGGCGGCCTTTTTGACGTTCGGACCGTTGAGCTTCTTGACGTAGTCGGTGCTGAAGGCGGCCGGCATCGGCTTGATCGAGGAGAGGAAGTCCTTGATCGGGTCGAGGTGGTCTTCCTTCTTGAGCACCCCGGCATTGATCGCGCTCTCGTAGCCATTGTCCGGGATCGGATCCCAGCAACCAAAGACGATGTCTTCCAGACCCGCGAGCGGCACGAAGTCCTTGATCAGCGGCGTACGCTTGTCGGTGCGCTTGCCCAGGCGAATGGTCTGCATCTGGGTGAGACTTCCGACCGGGCGAGCGATGCCCTTACGGACCGCCTCGACTCCAGCGACAAAGGTAGTCGCCACAGCCCCGAACCCGGGGAGCAGTACGCCGAGTTTTCCCTCGGCCGGACGAATCTCTGGACTGTCCTTCACGGTCTTCCTCTCTTCATTGGATCGCGGCGGCAATGCCATGTGCCGCGGTGATGTCTAAGGTGCGTCGGTTCGGGATGCTTCGTTCGCATTTGCGGCCCCGACCAGACCCGGAAAACTAGGCGAAATACATGACGGACGCGAGTGCCACACGCCCGCCTGCAGCGGGCTTCAGGGGGCCAGAATGATCCGGCTTTCTGCACCCTCTTCCATCCCCTGTGCGATCGTCGCGTTCACTTTCTGAAGAATCTTGTCGAAGTTGGCCTGCGCCGAGACCAGCCGCTGATAGGTCATGTTGGCCTGGAGCTTGGACACGGTCGACTCGTAGGCCTCGGCCTCCTCCTTCTCGGGCTCCTCACCGGCACGGAGCTTTACCGAGATTTTGGCCTCAAGTCCTTCGAGCGTCGTCTTGTATTCGCTGAGATCGGTATCCTCGTCGGCGGCCTTGATGGCCCGGCGCAGCGCCTGGTACTCATCGGTTCGCGCGAGGTTGTTTCCAAGGTCCTTGGCCATCTCGATAATACGGGACATTCGTCCGACTCCCTGTTCTGCTGGTGATCTCTGATCCCACTCGGGACCATCGCGTAATCCTGCCAAAATGGGCTGATGTACTCGCCCTAATCGTCCCGCACGGCCGTCACGATGCGAGGCCGCCCGGTCCAGTCCTTGTGTGTCTGCGCGGGCTGGAAGGCGCCGGTGTCACGGATCAGCGCCTCAACGGCCTCCGACTGCCCCAGTCCGACTTCGAGAGCGAGCAAGCCGCCCGGCCGCAGCCTCAACGGTGCCCCTTCTACGATTCCCGTGATGACCGCGAGCCCATCCACTCCTGCAAAGAGCGCGGCGTCCGGTTCGAAACCCCCGACCTCCGTCTGCAGTTCCGGCCGATCCGATTCTGCGATGTAGGGCGGGTTCGAAACGATTACGTCGTACCGCTCATCGGCCGGCAGGGCCTCGTAGAGCGAGCCGTGCACGAAGGTGACGGAATCCGTGAGCCCGCTCAGCTCCGCGTTCTCGCCTGCCAGTTCAAGGGCCTCAGCGGAAAGGTCGACTGCGGTGACCGAAGCGAACGGTCCTTCCCGGGCGAGCGAGAGGGCGACACATCCCGTGCCCGTGCCGATGTCGAGGGCACTCACGCCACTCCGATTCCGGGTCAGATCCAGGACTACTTCAACCAGGACCTCAGTCTCGGGGCGAGGAATCAGCGCGCGCGGATCTGTCCGTAGCTCCAGCTCCCGGAAGCCCGTGCGGCCGACGATGTACTGGAGGGGCTCGCGAGCGGCCCTTCGAAGAAGCAGCGGCTTGAAGCTGGCCAGCTCCTCCGAAGTCAGAGGGCGGTCGAATTCCAGATACAGCTGAAGTCGCGGCTTTCCGAGCGAATGTGCCAGCAGGTGTTCCGCATCGAGGCGCGCCTGTTCGACACCCTTTTCGGCCAGATACCCGGCGCTCCACTGAATCAGTCGGAGCACGGTCCAGCGTGCGGACTCCCCTGTGGCGCGCGGGGCGTCCCGATTGCGGCCGGCTCGAGGTTCCGTGGACTCGGTCACCCTTCGTCGCCCTCCATCCGTTCCTCTTCCTCCGCCAGCCTCAACGCCCGGACGAACTCGTCGATCTCACCGTCAACGATTCGTGTCAGATTGTGACTGGTGAGCCCGATCCGGTGATCGGTCACCCGGCTCTGGGGGAAGTTGTACGTGCGGATCTTGGCCGAGCGATCGCCGGAACCGATCTGGAGCTTGCGGGCGGCGGCGCGCTTCTGGTTGGCCTCGCTGATCATTCGGTCCAGCAGACGCGAGCGCAGCACCTTCATGGCCTTGTTTTTGTTCTTCAACTGACTCTTTTCGTCCTGACACGAGACGACCAGGCCAGAAGGCATGTGCGTGATACGGACGGCGGAGTCGGTGGTGTTGACCGACTGTCCGCCGGGACCGCTGGAGCGAAAAACGTCGATGCGGAGGTCGTTCGGATCGATCTCGAGGTCGACCTCCTCGGCTTCCGGCAGCACTGCCACCGAGGCGGCGGACGTATGAATCCGGCCCTGGCTCTCCGTCTCCGGAACCCGCTGAACCCGGTGAACACCGGATTCAAGGCGCAGGCGGCCATACGCTCCCAACCCCTTTACCAGGAAGACGGCCTCTTTGATGGAGCCGGGTATACCCTCCGAGATCGAAAGAATCTCGACGCTCCACCCGGCCCGCTCGGCGTAGCGCTGATACATCCGCATGAGATCCCGCGCGAAAAGACCCGCCTCGTCTCCCCCGGTCCCTGCCCGGACTTCGACCACGGCGGGTCGATCGTCCATCGGGTCACGGGGGATGAGGAGTTCCCGGACAACCTCGGCCAGCGGCGGAATCTGTTCTGACAGCGTGTCGAGCTCCGCCTGGGCCATGCTCCGCATCTCGGGGTCTTCGGCCTCGTGAAGGAGTTCGTCGGCTCCCTGATGTTCCGCAAACATCGAGGTCAGGCGCCGGCCTTCGCGCACCACCTCATCCAGGTGGCTCCGCTCCTGTCCCAGAGTTCTGAGACGTGCGGGGTCCCGCAGGACGGACGGATCAGCGAGCTGTTCATCCAGCTCAGCGAGCCGTCGTTCGGCTTCTTCCAGCCGCTCGAGCAGCTTCGGGTCCAGTTCGATCGAACTCACACCTGGGGAAGCTCTGAAGGAGTGCGAAAACGGCCGGGAAGCCCCGGCCGCTCTCGACTACTCCGCCTTCTGGGCGTACTTGCGCTTGAAACGCTCAACCCGGCCGGCGGTGTCCACCAGACGCTGCTTGCCCGTATAAAACGGATGGCACACCGAGCAGATTTCGACGTGGATGTCATCCGACGTCGACTTGGTCTCAATGCGGTTCCCGCACGAGCACACGATGGTCGTCTCGTTGTATTCGGGATGGATGCCCTGCTTCATGGTCCGTCTCCGGTCCGGAATCGAAACGGGCCGCGGCGCCTCTGTCATCAGGGAAGCCGGGCCCGGCATGTCGCCTCCCGCTCCAGACATGGCGGGGACGAAGATTTATAGCCCGGAGAATATAGACGAGGCCCCGTTTGCGATCAACGGGTGTGGCCCGACTGCCTGAAACGCTGCTCGCTGGGGACGACGAGTGTACGAGCCCGAATCAGCAACAGGAGAAGCGCAGGCAGGAGCAGGTAGCGGAGCAGCCAACCGCCCCGGACATAGAAGGTTGGCCCCTCCAGCGACACGACCCGCACTGCGCGCACCCCGGCGATGTGGGGTGGGATCGCCTCGGTGCGAACACCGGTTGGAGAGACTGTCCCCGTCCAGCCGTTGTTGCCGACCCTGACCGCACCCAGGCCAGTTTCTACCGACCGTAACGACATATGAGCGGGGTGAGCGGCAAAGGCCCGGGTTCGGGAGAACCTCGACTCCTCCGCCAGCCAGGAGTCATTGGTCACATTGACCAGCCAGCGCGCGCCCCGGGCTGCATGCCGGCGGGCCAGGCCTGAGTGGACCGATTCAATGCAGATCAGTACACCCGCCGGCGGAAGGACGCCGGCATCCAGGGGCGGCTGATCCGGAGACCCCGCCCGGTACTCGCTTCCCCAGGCGCGCTCAATGCCGGGAACAAGTGCCACCTTCTCCCACCGGGTCCCCAGAACGAGGTCCGCCTCCTGCCCGTCCGATGTCGAGTCGGCCCAGGTGGTCGCGGCCGCCCGGCGTCCCGACGGGATGCGCTCCAGGACGTTCAACAACCCATCTTGGTGAGCGGCGAACCCTCCGACCCAGATTCCCCTTCCGGTCAGGGCGGTCCAGGTACTCAGAAGTGCTCTGACTTCTTCCGAATCCAGGTCCATCGGAAGAGCGGTTTCTGGCAGGATGATCTCCCCTGCCCCAGCCCGCGTCGCGGCTGGGAGCAGGGCCTCAATGGCGGCGACGGAAGAGGCGACGGCGCGGTCATCATCCCTCTTGGCCTTCAGCGGGACGTTTGGCTGCAGCAACACGACCTCGCCCACCGGGACCGGCACGACCCGCTCCAGTCGGGCGCTCCCGATCACGAACCAGCCGCCCAGAAGGGCCGCCGCCAGAAGCATCCGGCCGAACCCCGCGCCTTTCGAGCCCCGCGAATTCGGGGACTCCTGGACTCCTCCCGCCAGAAGCGCCGTCGTCCGACTCAGACCTCCCGCCAGGAGCGCCGCAATCAGCATCACGGCGATGCCGAGCCCCGTTTCACCGACCCACGCCGCCGGTTGAAGCATCGCCGGCCAGTCTGCCAGCGCGAGGGCCAGCGGTGACCATGGGAACCGAAGTGGGCCCAGCAGATCCGCCCGCACCACCTCCACGCCAACCCAGGCAACCGGCGCCGTGACAGACAGCGGCAGGTTCCGGCCCCCATGCAGGGCGAGCCCGAAGAGCGCCCCCAGAAGCGAGAGGATCATCACTTGGCCGCCCCACGCGGGGACTGGCCAGAGGGCGATGCGGGTCAACCGAAGCACCCAGAACAGGTTGATTGCCCAGAAGAACCCAAAGAAGAGCGCCCCATAGGTGGCCGACCAGAGGGCCCCGCTCGTAGCCCGGCGATGGGCCCACCGAATCAGAAAGGGGACCGGCGCCAGAAAGACGAGCGCGGGAAGCGGCGACGGTGGCAGGGCAGCATTGAGCAGTACGGCGGAAGCCAATGCTGCAACGACATCGGTTCGATCGGGCACCCCTGCCCCGTCGACCGACGCCGAAACGGTCATCCTGCGGGGGGCGCCGGGAGAGGCGCCGGGGGAGGCGCCGCGGGGGGCGACAACCGGCGAATCGCAAGCCACAGCCCCACGTGGATCGGGACCATCAGGGCCAGCATCTCAAGGTTCCCCTGGGCGCCCGGCAGCACCTTCAGGGCGACCGCGACTCCGGCAAGCCCGACCATCACCTGCGTTACCCGCAGGGCCGCCGGCGTCAGGCCCCGCGCGAGTAGCAGACGCCAGCCCACCCAGATCCATGAAAAGGTCAGCGGCGATGCGATCAGCAGGTTCTCATTCCAACGCCAGAACGTGTGATCGGTGAAGGCCCACGCCAGGGCCAGAATGGTGCCGAGGATGCCCGGGACCAGACCCCAGAAGATCGCCCAGGCACCGAGCAGTCGTCCGGGCAGGAGTAGCGCGAGGCCGCCCAGGAGACCGCCGACCAGAAGCACGCCCAACCACCAGAACCCGGGACGCTGCGTGGGCCCGGCGGCGCGGCTGCCCTGGCTCAGGACAAACTCTTCGCGAACCAGCGCCTGGGGGCCATCGGCGGAAGCGATCGTCGTCTCGGCCACCTGGGCGCGGAGCTGCATGGGAAGGAAGAGCCCGTCCCAGCGGGAGATCTCGCGATCGCCGGGGCGCCCCAGGACGAACTGAACGCCGGCATAGGCCGACGGCATCCCCTGAAGGAGCCGCAGGGTGTGGTCGCGCCAGGTCAGGCCGGTCTCGACGCCATCGCTCGATGCGCGCATCTGTCCGCCCAGCACCGCGTCGATGTGATCCCGGATCCGCGTAGAGCAGTTGTCCAGGTAGTAGTTGTACGTGTACTCGCGGTTGGCGGGCAGGTAGTTGAAGAGGACGCGGTCCAGGAGAGCCATTTCCTGGTCTGGCGTGAGAGCAAGCTCCTGTGCCCAGACGGTCCGATTGGAGCCCGAGTACGCGGTCACCCAGTCTTCGACCTGACGCGGGCCCATCGAGTACCGCATCGTGCCCTTGAGCAACCGCCCGTAAAAGCCAACCTCACTAAACGAAAAGATGCCCCATTCCCAGACCCAGTCCTCACCGGTTCGAGCGTCATGAATCCAGAGTCCGTTGTGCCCGAACCGCTCCCACACGGCGTCCCCGGGCTCGGCCGTAACCAGGTAGATGCGCAGTGGGTCCGCCACGGGCTCCGGAACCTCTTGGAACCCCGGAATCTCCTGAGTTGCCTGAGCGAAGCCCGTCGAGGCGATCAGGGAAGCAGCCAGGGCGGCAAGCGCGGCCCCGCGGATCAGAGGATGACCTCCCGGCCTTCTTCAATCGACCGGTAAGCCGCACGAACCACTTCCATCATCTGAATCTGATCGAGTGGCAGTTCCGCAGTGGAATGTCCCCGGATAGACCGGAAGAAATGGTCGTGCTCTCGTCGATAGGAGCGCATGAATCCCTTGGCCTCCTCCGGGCTCACACCCTGCTCGGGCGTCACGTCCATGGGCCGGCCGCCGACCTGCTTGCAGATCTCCAGGGGCGGGAGTTCACCCCCACCCTCGGTCCCGAGAACTCGCACGTAGTGACGGTCTTCGCCGGAGAAGAAGTTCCAGCTGACCTCAACCATCAGACCGGCCCCGTCTTCGGTCACCATCATGATGCTGGCGGCGTCCTCGACATCCAGGCTATGCCGGGACGCAACGGCGGTCAGCCGCGTGATCCGGGGCTGACCCAGGATCCAGAGCAGAAGATCGATCGCCTGCACTCCCAGGTCCATCAGGGCACCTCCACCCGACTCTTCGATCCGGTGCCGCCAACTGGTCCGACGCGCGGGGACGGCCCGATTCATCCACGCGGCTCGACCTGCGTGGATCCGGCCGAATTCCCCGCTCATGGCGTAGGCGCGCAAGGCCGAGACCTCGGGCCGGAATCGGTGACTCATTACCGGCAGCGCGATCCGGCCGGCCTTCTCGGCCGCATCGATGATCTCACGACACCCCTCTGGGGTCAGCGCAAAGGGTCGTTCGACCAGGACGTGAACCCCTTCCTCAAGCGCGGCCAGGGCGATCGACTCGTGCAGATGGTTGGGTGTGCAGATGATCAGAGCGTCGAGCTCTTCATCCTTGATCAGGCGGTCGGTCGCGGTGACCACCGGGACGCCGAATCGAGCGGCCACGGTTTCCGCACGATGGTCGTCCGCATCGGAAAGAGCGACAACCTCTACGTCCGAACGGTCAACGAGAAGGGGCAGGTGAACCAGCTGCGCTACGGCGCCGGCCCCTGCCACTCCAATGCGAAGCGGAGCGTCTCTAGTCATCGAGAACGCTGTTCTCCCTGTGCAGGTCCACTGAACATGATCTGAAGGCCACCTCCGACCTGAAAGTACCGCAGGTCGCCCATCACTTCATAGCGGCTGGTCGAAAAGATCCGGACCCGGTCGTTGAACGGATACTCCAGCCCGGCATGCAGGTTGAACCCGGCCACGCTGCCATCCAGGAGGTCCTCGACGAAGGTGCCATCGATCGCCGGGCCTGAGCCATTCTGGATGTGTGCCGAGACGCCCATCCCGAAGTAGGAAAGCAGGTCGAGGGGGATAGACCACACCAGCTGCGCATCCAGGCCGAGCGTCAGATCCGACCAGTCGATCTGGCCCAGATTAACGTTGGCCGGGGGTGTCCCGTCGGGCGATGACGCGTCGACCAGCTCATTGACCCGCCCCTCCAGCTCGGCCACTTCGGCCCGCTTCATCGACGAACTCCAGTAGCCGATGCGGGGAAGAATCCGAAGGCCCGGCCCCAGGTAGCCGAGATCAATCCTGGCCCCGAGGGATTTCGTCGGCTCGATTCGGGTGGGCCAGATGTACCCGGCATCAAAGGCGATTCCCCGAAAGCTCAGGTCCTCGTAGTCGAAATCGGCCAAGTCCTGAGCCCGGAGGTCGCCACCCGGCATTGCGCTGCCCAACGCCAACCCGAAGGCGGCCATCACCCATCGGTTTCGTCCCATCACGCCACCACCTTTCCGATCAGGTCATACTCGAGCGCGTCGACGATTTCGACGCGGACCATCTCACCCTTTTTCAGTTCGGCGCCGTGGAGGAGGTTGGTCACCCCGTCCACATCAATCGCCTGGCCCTCGGTGCGTCCGATCGCCATGAATTCCTCGTCTGACTCATCCCCCTGCAGTATCCGGTCCAAAAGGAGATGCTTTACTGATCCCACCTGATTCAGATTACGGTCAAACGAGATCTCGCGCTGCAGATCCATCAGCTCGTTCATTCGCTCCATCTTGAGCGGCTCGGGAAGCTGATCCGGCATGTCGGCAGCCAGGGTCCCCTCCTCCGTCGTGTACTGCGAAATGATATTGAGCTCGCGGACACCCGCCTCGCCCAGACTCTTCGCCTCGGCAATCAGCGCGTTCATCGGCTGTGAACGATGCAGCCCGCGCATGAGCGGGATGGCGCAGAACGCACAGGTGTGGTCGCAGCCCTCGCTGATCTTGAGGAAGGACGTATGCGGGGTCTCCGTGGCGAGCACCCTCAGCGGGCGCTCCATGACCGGCACCCTCTCCCCCTCCGGCAGCAGCTTCCTCTCTCTGAGCGCGGGGATCAGGCCCTGCAGTTCGGTCAGTCCCATGAAGAGATCGACTTCGGGGATCTCAGCGACCAGTTCGTCCTTGTAGCGCCGCACCATGCAGCCGACGGCCACAACGGCTTTGAGCCGCCCGGCCGCCTTCATCCCGCAGGCCTCCAGAATCGTCTCGACCGACTGTTCCTTGGCGGCCTCAATGAAGCCACAGGTGTTCACGATGACCACGTCGACGCCTTCGGCCTCGCCGGTGACCCGGGCGAACTCTTCGAACTCGTGGGTCTGCGCGCGAACCGTGGGCGCAACACCGGGCCGGACAGGCTCAGGTGCGAGTGGAAAAACCGGAAGGTCACCGGACTTCATGGAGACGGGGCTCCCCCATTCATGGTGATCACGTCCGTACCAGGCGGCGGCGTGTACTTGAAGAAGTCATCGGCAAGCGCTGGATTGAGGCGGATATCGCTCAGTCCAATGGTCCTGACGGTGCCATTGTTCTCGACGATTCGGATCCTGCGGACGACCGAGGCGGCCGGATCGATCCAGACCGTGGCCTGACGGTAGTTTCGAGCGTTCGGGACCAGCCGCACCGAGTGCGTGGCCACGCCATCGATGGTCTCTGACCCGGCTTCGGTGGCCGCGTATTTCTCGAGCGGGTCCTCCAGAAATTCGCGATAGAAATCGAGTCCCTGGGGCTGCGACGACATCGGGATCCGGACTACCTGACCGGGCGACTGGCTGGGCATGTGGAGCCAGAACCAGGTCCCGTCGGCGATGATCTCATCACCCTGCGGATCCGAGAAGCGCATAGAGAAGAACCCAGGCCGGCGCTGGCACATGGTCCCGCGCGACCGGACTTCCTGCCGGAGCAATTCGACGGAAAGTACCTGCTCGAAACCGGCGCACATGCTGGTGACCGTAGCGAACCTCTCGGCGGCCGCCTCAAGTGCAGCAATCCCCTGCCCGGCTGCCGACACGGGCAACAGGACCAGACACGCGGCTGCCAACAGGCCAGGGCTCGAGAGTGGGGTGAAACGCATGGCGAATCCAGGAATCGAGAGTGCAGGCGGAACGGGGATCCAGCAACTGAGTTGTACGCCCCGATGGACCCGCCCGTTCCTGCGAATCCGTCAGAGACCATTCGGACAACAACGTCCGTGATCAGATTCCAGGGAAGAGACGCTCGAGTTCTCCCATCGAGATCAACACGTCCCGCGGTTTGGACCCGTCGGACGGACCCAGAACGCCAGCATCCTGAAGCTGGTCGACAATCCGCGCCGCCCGGCCGTAGCCGATGCTCAGCCTGCGCTGCAGTAGCGACGTCGACCCGCCCTGATTCTGAATGCAGGTCTCTGCGGCGGACTTGAAGAGCTCATCCCAGTCCGTCGAAATCGACTCCTTAAGTGCTCCGGCCTCTTCCATCTCACGGCTGCGCAGCTCATCGAGAATGTCGATCTCACCTTTGGGAACCAGATCGCCCATCCCCGCATCCTCCAGCCGCTTCACGATGAGTTCACGGTACCAGCCGAGCAGCTGGTCGGTGTCCTCAGTCGAGATGAAGGCGCCCTGAATCCGGGCGGCTTCGCTGGCGCCGGGGGGCAAAAAGAGCATGTCGCCGTTGCCCAGCAACGCCTCGGCGCCATTCATGTCGAGGATCGTGCGCGAGTCGGTCTTGGAGGCGACGCGAAAGGCGATTCGGGTCGGGAAGTTGGCCTTGATCAGACCGGTGATGACATTCACCGACGGGCGCTGTGTGGCGACGATCAGGTGAATTCCGATCGCGCGCGCCTTCTGAGCCAGCTGGGCGAGCGGCTTTTCGACCTCGCTCTGCACCTGCATCATCAAGTCGGCCAATTCGTCGACCACGACCACGATGTACGGAAGCGGGCCGTCCTTATACAGGTAGCGGTCCGGGTCGCCCTCGTCGCGATCAGCATCGGGGCGGCGAACCGTCTTGCCTTCTTTGATCTTCTTGTTGAATTCGGCAAGAGAGCGCACGCCGTTCACCGAGAGCAGCGTGTAGCGCCGCTCCATCTCCATCACCGCCCACTTCAACACACCTGCGGCGTCCTGCGGGTCCGTAATGACAGGATGCCGAAGGTGCGGCAGATCCGCGTAGGCTGAAAGTTCCACCATTTTCGGGTCAATCATGAGCAGGCGCAGCGTCTGCGGCGTGTGCTTGTAGACCAGGCTGGTGATGATGGTGTTGATGCAGACCGACTTGCCTGCGCCGGTGGCACCGGCGATCAGGACGTGCGGCATCTTGGCCAGATCGGCCACGTAAGCCCGCCCCGACAGGTCTTTCCCCAGGGCCAGCGGCAGGACTCCCTTGGCACGGCGGTACTCCCGGGACTCGAGGATCTCGCGCAGGTAGACCATTTCGGGCTCGGGGTTGGGAATCTCCACACCCACCGCGCCCTTTCCCGGGATCGGAGCCACGATCCGAATGCTCTGGGCGCGCATGGCAAGCGCGAGGTCCGCATCGAGGTTCGCAATCCGATTGACCTTTACGCCGGGCGCCGGGACGATCTCGAACTGAGTCACCATGGGACCGACGGTCATTCCGCCGAGTTCGCTCTGCACGTTGAAGGTCTTGAGCTTCTTGACCAGCACCTCACCCAGTTCGTTCAGATCTTCGAGCATCTGAGCCCGATCGGGACTCTTCTCGAAGGTCAGCAGCTTCATTTCGGGCAGTTCCCCACCCTCCAGATCACGGGGATCAGCAGGATCCGGGAACTCGTCGTCCGGCTCCGGCTTCGAGGGCTTCTTCGAAATGGGAGGCGTCGCGACACCGGGCTCAACCACCACGGCTGCCACGGCTGCAGCCTCCGCCGCCGACATGTCCGACGTCACGGATGCGCCGCCGGCCTCGGCTGGTGACTCATCCGCCGAATCGTCCGTGGCCGCTGATCCCTTCGCGCCCTTGGCCACCTTCTTTGGCTCAGGCTCATCCTCACCGGTTTCGGGACCGGACCACTCGGGATCTGGCAGCGGCTCGGCGGCGGCTTCGCGCGCGGCTTCGGAGGCCGCCAGGGCAGCGGCCCGGCTTACCTGCCAGTCGCTGATGCGCTCGCCCGCCACCGTGACCGTTTTCTGAGCAAACTCACCGCCGACCGCAGCCCCCCGCGCGAGAGTCCGGAGCGGATTCCACCCCACCGTCAGGACGGAAAGACCGATCAGCGCCGCGCCCTCCACGAGCGAGGCGCCCAACCACCCGATCGTCCCGGTTAGCGGCTCACCAAGAACCTGCCCCAGCCAGCCTGCGGTTGCGGGATCCACATTCCAGATGAAGAAGCCGATCGGCAGGAGGATGGCCAGTCCGGCGACCAGGCTCCCCACGCGGTAGGTCCGGACCGGTGAAAGCCAGTCGCCCGCACGCAGCCCCAGCATTCCGGTGAGCAGAGGCACCACGATGGCGCTGGACCCGAGGAACGCAACAAGCAGTTCGCGAGCCAGAGCACCGAAGGGCCCCATCGCGTTCCCCGACGGGAAGAGCTCGCCACCGCGCGCTCCAAACCAGTGGGTCGGCACGAGCGCGAGGGCGAGGAAAATCGCGATGGCAATCAGGCAAACGCCGATCAGGTCCTGCTGCTGCTCGGCGGTCAGAAGCGGTTTACCCGACTTCTTTGAGGTCGACTTCTTTTTGGTCGACTTGGACTTGGTGTTTTTGCTCCCCTTGGTGGCCATCTATACTTCCGGCTTTACGCGCCGCTCTGCGAATCGCTCAAGGAAGTGCGTATCGACTTTTCCTGCGATGAATTCCTCATCCCGCACGACTTCGGAGAGAAAATCGACGGTCGTGTGCACGCCTTCGATCACGATGTGCGCCAGCGCGTTGCGGCCCCGCGACAGCGCTTCTTCTCGCGTATTTCCACTCACGATCAGCTTGCCCAGCAGCGAGTCGTAGTATGGCGGAACCATGTAGCCGGTATAGATGTGAGTATCCAGACGCACTCCGGGCCCCCCCGGAGGGTGGAAGGTCGTAATCCGCCCCGGCGAAGGTGCGAAGTTCCGCTCCGGATCCTCTGCATTGATGCGGAACTCGATGGCGTGGCCGCGCAGTTTGATGTCCTCCGGGAAGGTCATGGCCTCGCCCGCCGCAATGCGAATCTGCTCCTTCACCAGGTCGAGCCCTGTGGTGACCTCCGTAACCGGATGTTCCACCTGGATTCGGGTATTCATCTCGATGAAGTAGAACGACCCATCCTCGTCGAGCAGGAACTCGACCGTGCCGGCACCGACGTAGTCGATTGCCTTGGCGGCCTCCACGGCGGCATCGCCCATGGCCTGGCGCAGCTCGGGGGTCAGAGCCGGAGAAGGGGCTTCTTCGATGAGCTTCTGATGCCGCCGCTGGATCGAGCAGTCCCGCTCGCCCAGGTGGACGACGCGGCCGAAGCGGTCTCCAAAGACCTGGAATTCAACGTGGCGGGGCCTGAGGATGCAGCGCTCCAGGTAGACACCATCGTCGCCGAATGACGCCTGCGCTTCATTCTGAGCCGCCTGAAGGAACTTCGGGAAGGAGGCCGCATCGTTGGCGATCCGCATCCCCTTTCCTCCCCCGCCCGCCGAAGCCTTGATCATGATCGGGAAGCCGATCTCATTCGCCAGCTCCAGCGCCTGCTCAGGATCGGTGATGATGTCGGCCGAGCCCGGAACCGTGGGCACACCCACCTCCATCATGGTCTTTCGGGCTGTGGCCTTGTCGCCCATCGAACGGATCTGGTCCGGCGTCGGCCCGATGAAGACCAGATCTGACTTGGAGCAGATCTCGGCGAACTCGGCGTTTTCGGCCAGAAATCCGTATCCCGGATGGATCGCCTCGGCACCGGTGATCTCGGCGGCCGCAATAATCCGCGGGACGTTCAGATAGGAGTCCGCGCTGCGGGCAGGCCCGATGCAGACATCCTCATCGGCAAACCGGACATGCAGCGACTCGCGGTCCGCCTCGGAATAGACTGCAACCGTCTTGACGCCGAGCTCATGACAGGCCCGGATGATTCGCAGAGCGATCTCTCCGCGATTGGCGATCAGCACCTTTGAAAACATGCCGTTCCTCTTTAAAGGATCGCGCCCGACTTCACATGGAAGACGGACGCGTCCGAGAGTTCATTCCCGTGAACACGTTCGGCCCCCGGGGCCGCACGGATCACGCCGGGTTGATGCGGAAGAGGACCTGGCCGTATTCGACCGGTTCTCCATTTTCAACGCAGATCTCGGCAATCGTTCCCGATGCCTCGGACTCCAGCTCGTTCATGAGCTTCATTGCTTCGATAATGCAGAGCGTATCACCCTCGGTCACCGTCGTTCCCACTTCGGCATACGATGGGGCCTCGGGGGCTGGCGAACGATAGAACGTCCCGACCATCGGCGACTTGATGTCGATCAGGTTGGAAGCCGGTGCCGGAGCTGCAGCGTCAACCACTCCTGCCGCTGGGGCAGCAGTAGCCGGAGCCGCGGCGGCCGGTGAGGTCGCAACCGCAGCCGAGGCAACCACGTTCTGCGGCGCCGATTTGGACAGGCGGACGCGGGTACCACCGCGCTCAAGTTCCAGAGAATCGAGGCTACTGCTGTCGATCGCCCGGATCAGCTTCTCGAGAAATTCGAGATCAATCATCAATTGACTCGCGTGAGATACTTGTTTTCGGTCCGATCGACCCGGAGGACTTCCCCGATCTCGACGAACAGTGGCACGTTCACCACTGCTCCAGTTTCCAGTGTGGCCGGCTTGGTGCCGCCCTGCGCCGTATCACCCTTCAGGCCCGGGTCTGTCTCGACCACCGCCAGTTCAACGAACTGGGGCAGGTCCACCGCAATGACGGTGTCGCCGTGGACCAGTCCTTCGCACTCCATGTTCTCCTTGAGATACAGAAGCTGATCCGCACCGATGGTGTCACTGGTCAGCGGGATCATCGCAAAGGTCTGCGTATCCATGAAGTAGTAGAACTCGCCATCAGTATACGAGTAGTTCACGGGACGGCGCTCAAGACGCACGGACTGGACCTTTTCGCCCGCCCGAAACGTCTTTTCGACAACCGCGCCGGTGAGGACATTCTTGAGCTTGGTCCGCACGAACGCCGGGCCCTTCCCGGGCTTCACGTGCTGGAAATAGACGATGGTCTGGAGATGGCCATCCATGTCCAATACCAGGCCATTACGAAAATCAGCGGTACTCGCCATTAAAAATCGAGCCTCTGCTTCAGGTCTGAGCAATGTGGGCGCGGAGCCCACGAAAGCCGAGAAGATAACTGTCCGCGCCAAATCCATAAACCACGCCGACAGCTACATCCGCGAGGTGTGAGACGTGCCGGAAGGACTCGCGTGAAGCCGTGTTCGACAAATGGACCTCGACGAAGGGCCGTCCGACTCCCGCCAGCGCGTCACGAAGGCCGACGCTGGTATGCGTCAGAGCACCGGCGTTTACGACGAAGCCGTCCACCCTTTCTGCCCCGGCATGGATCCAGTCGATCAGGGCACCCTCGTGGTTGGACTGAAAGAACTCGAGTTCGTCCCCGGTGGCCTCGGCCAGCTGGGTAAGGCGGGCCTCGACATCAGCGAGCGTGACCGTGCCATAGACCTCGGGCTCCCTGGTGCCCAGCAGGTTGAGATTGGGACCATGCACCACACCAATCTTCATGTGGGGTCCACCCGGGCGTTGAAGAAGTCGTCCTCGTCTGGCTCGTCGGAGTCGTCGGAGTCGTCGTTCGATCCCGGCGACGCTTCGGCCGCGGCCGGCCAAGAGAGGAGCTGGGAGAAGTACCCGCCCACTCGTGGACCCGCGGGTGCGGCCTCCTTCTCGCTGGCCTCATCCTCCGTCCATGCGAAGGGCGTCATCCCGTGCGGATCCGGCTGGGTGTTGACCAGGGAATCCGCGATCTCTTCATGGCGAGCATCGTCACTGGTAGCTGTCGAGGGTGACTCCGCGCCGGATGGCCGTGGCTGAGCCATCTCGCGCAGTTCCTCGAGCCGGGCCGCAAGCGAATGGTCGTCCGGCTTGTCCGCAACCAGCCTTTCGTAGATCTCGACCGCACGATCACCCAGTCCCTGTTTGACCAACAGCTCCGCCATGGTCCGGGTCATGACCCCGACGCCGATCCCGGATGCCCGGTCTTCGAGATGTTCGGGCTGGCCCTCTGCCAGCAGTTCCTCCTCCGTCATCGCCCAGGCATCGGATGCGCCCGGAGGCGGAACCGGCGCGGCCGGCTTGGCGGGGCTGGACTCGGGGGCCAGTGCCGCCAGATCGATTACCTCGTCCTCGTCCTTGGCATCCGGAGCCAGCATCGCCATGTCGAAGACCGCATCCTCGTCCTCGTCCTCGTCAGAGGCCTCTGGCGCCAGCGCCGCCAGATCGACGATATCGTCCTCGGAATCCGGCGAAAGCATCGCCATGTCGAAGACCGCGTCCTCTTCATCGTCCTCGGAATCCGGCGAAAGCATCGCCATGTCGAAGACCGCGTCCTCTTCATCGTCCTCGGAATCCGGCGAAAGCGCCGCAAGATCGACGATATCGTCCTCGTCCTCGGTATCCGGCGACAGCATCGCCATGTCGAAGACCTCGTCATCGTCCTCGTCTGAGGCATCTGGCGCCAGCGCCGCCAGATCGACGATATCGGAATCGTCCTCGGTATCCGGCGAAAGCATCGCCATGTCTAAGACGTCGGCGGCGTCATCGTCCTCCGGAGTCGGCGCCAGGGTGGTCAGCTCCATGACCGATTCCTCGGCGGCGACGGCGGGCTGCCTTGCCGGCGCCGGAGCACCCGCACCGGAGCGGCGCAGCAGCGGATCCAGTTCCTGGGCTCGCATGACCATCTCGACCCCCGTTTCTTCCCCGCGGGCGGCGAGGACCCTGCCCAGCCCATAGAGGGCGCTGGCGTTGTCCCCGTCCAGCTGCAGAACGGTCCTGTAGGCCGACTCCGCTTCGACTTCATCCCCTCGCGCCTGGTGAACCCAGGCTGAGACCAGGTGGCCGGATGTGAAGTCGGGATGCCGGCTCAGGCCATCGTCGAGCAGTTCCAGAGCCTGGTCGAGATCTCCCGCCCGGCGGTACGCATCGGCCAGTGGCGCAAAGGCGCGGCCCTCCGGATCCCGCTCCTCATTCCAGTAGAGGGATCGGAGTTCGCGGATTTCGTGCTCGAGGGTGTCGGACACCAGCGACTCTCGACATCGGAGGGGTGAGAAAGGACCGGGCAAGATAGGAGTGCCGCGAAAGGGGTGTCAATCAATCTACCCCGTTTGGTGACGCTGTATCGGCGGTCCCGAAAACATTCCGGGTCGCCGGGCGTATCAAAGGCCGCGACCGAAGTTCCGGGTCCGGTTGAGAGGGCTTGCCCGGGGGTTTAGGTTTGAGGTTTGCGAATCCGTGCCTGCCCCGCATGGATTCGCTTCTTTCAGGGGGCGTTGGACCGAAGGCACGCCGAGGAGAAGCAGGCCTATGATGCGGCAGATGCGCGAAAACACGAAGTGGATCATGCTGGCGACGGCGCTGGCCTTCGTGGCGCTCATGGTATTCGAGTGGGGAGCGGACGTTTCCGGACGCAGCTCCGGCGGCCTTGGCGAGATAGGTGAAGTCAATGGAACGCCGGTCATGTATGACGACTACATGCTCGTCTACCGGAACCTGTACGATCAGGTTCAGCAGCAGCAGGAAGAGCCGATCACCTCGCAGCAGAACAAGGAGGTCGAGGATCAGGCCTTTGAGGAGCTGGTCAATCAGATCCTGATCGGCCAGGAGCTTGACCGCCGCGGCATTCGGGTCTCGGACGCTGAAGTCCGCTCGGCCGCCCAGTTCTCGCCCCCGCCTCAGTTCGCTCAGGAGCCGGCCTTCCAGACCGACGGCCAGTTCGATCTGTCGAAGTACCAGACGTTCCTGGCGACCAGTAACGAGGCATACCTGCTCCAGCTTGAGGCCTACTACCGGGAAGTGATTCCGCGCGGCAAGCTGATGCGTCAGATCGCCGCCGGTCTGCACCTGACCGACCAGCAGCTCTGGCGGGCTTACCGAGACCAGAGTGAGACGGTCGAGATCCGGTACATCCCGCTGGATCCCGGAGCACGGATTGCCGACGCCGACGTGCCCGTCAGCGACGCTGAGATCACGGAGTACTACAACTCCCATCAGGAAGACTTCGAGCAGCCGGCTCGGGCAACCGTTCGCGTTGCGGTCATTGGTAAAGCCCCGACCGCTGCCGACACGGCGGCCTCGCTGCAGAAGGCGATCGACCTGCGTGCCGCCATCATTTCTGGGGATCGCGAATTCGCCGAAGTCGCTCAGCTCGAGTCCACCGATGCCACCACGGCCTCAATCGGTGGTGAGCTGGGGGTGTACCCTCCGGGTGCCATGGTCCCGGCTTTCGACTCGGCATCGTTTGCGGCGCCGATCGGGCAGATCTCGCAGCCGGTTGTCACTTCGTACGGCTACCACCTGATCGAGGTCCAGGAGCGCTGGGCCCGCGACTCGGTCCGTGCACGCCACATCCTGATCCCGGATGCACGCACCGACTCTTCGGAAGTCGCCATGCTCATGCTGGCTGACTCTCTTGAGGCGCTCGGCGAGCAGTTCGCTCTGAATGAGTCGGCAAGCCAGCTGGGCCTCACCGTGAGCGATGCGCAACTGACCACGGACTTTGCATTCGTGTCTGGTGCCGGGCAGGTTTCCGAAGGTGCTGAGTGGGCCTTTGAGGACGCAGAGATCGGCGATGTATCCCCCGTCTTCGAGACGCCTCAAGGGTTCTATGCGATCGAACTGGTCGCCAGCGAGCCGGCAGGGGTTCTGCCGATTGAGACGGCACGAGGCACAATCGAACAGATCCTTCTGTTCGAGAAGAAGCAGGCCCGTGCAGCCGCAGAGGGCGCAGAGCTGGTGCGGACCATTCGTGCCGGCGAGCCCCTGCCCAATGTCGCTTCCGATGCCGGTGTTGAAGTCCGGACCGCCGGGCCTTTCGCCCGGACGGACTTCGTTCCGGGGCTCGGACGTCAGAACACGGCCATCGGTGTGTCCTTCGGGCTGCGGCCTGGCATGGTCAGCGACGTGGTGGCGACCGCGAACAACACCTTCATCATTGAGCTATTGAGTCGGGTCCCTGCGGACTCAGTTGCCTGGATCGAGCAGATCCCGACGCAGCGCACTCAGCTCGAATCGCTGATTCAGCAGCAGCGTCTGCAGCAGTGGATGGCCGGACTCCGCGAGATTGCCGTGGTCATCGACCGTCGGGCGGAGGTTCTGCAGCCGCTTGAGGACCAGGAAGTTCCGACCGGGTACGGATTCGGCTTCTGATCGTGAGCCGGGTCGCCCCGGCTTGATGTAGCAAATGATGTAGCAAATGAAAATGAGGGCCCCGCGGATCAAATCCGCGGGGCCCTCATTCTTTTACCTGATCACCGCCGAGTCCCTGGAAGCCTGTTGAAGAAGTGGGGCGAGCCGCGTTACGAGCGCCATGGGGCTAGTGTGGTGCTCAGCACGGCCCTTGGGGCCCGTCTCAGGCCCCATTGTCAGCCGTTGTTGGGTTGGGGTCAGCCGTTGTGTTCGTGGTCAGCTTGCGGGGCTCTCCGACAGCCTCAGCGTCCTCACTGGCCGCCGGTGCATTCTCGACCGGCGGAGCAGCAATCGTCCGCTTGGGCTGCTCGGGAGTGTTGATCTCCCGCTCAATATCCTTGATTGAGGTTTTGAACTCACGAATCCCCTTTCCGAGTGATCCGCCGATTTCCGGCAACCGTTTCGCTCCGAAGAGCAGCAGCACCACAAGAAAGATCAGGAGGATCTCCCCCATTCCAAGTCCACCGAGTCCCATCTTTGCCTCCAGGGCCTGATCCCATCAGGGACTTCGACCCGCAGTTAGATCCAGGAGCGTGCCACCAGGGCAACCATAAAGACCCCGACGAGGGTCAGAAAGTTCAGTTGAAGCGTTACCGGGCCAAGGTCGAAGGCCACCGCAACCAGGTCCATCGAAAAGGGGCCTGCAGAAACCTCTACCGAGGTCGTCAGGAAGGTTCTGGCCGCACTTTCGGGCAGAAACATCTCACTCAACTTCGTGAAAATCCCTCCCAGGAAGAATCCCAGGACCAGGGTCCAGACGAGGCGCATCGCGCTACGGCGACGGGTATCCACGAGCATTCTGCGAGCTTCCTCTTTCTGACGGGTGCCGCTGGCTCAGCGGCTTCGTTGAGTAGCGTACTCTACTGAGGCCCTCAGCGCATCCCGCGCCGGACACTCGGCCACCTTGTCCAGCGCCGCTTCTGCACCTTCTGCGAAGCCGGCCGCCCGACTGCTGGCGTAGTCCAGCCCACCGCGCGCTTCGACAATCTCCATCACGCGGCCGATCGCACCGTCATCCGGCTCGGCATCGTCGAACAGATCACGAATAACCTTCAGCTCCGTGGGCTCAACATGCTGGAGCGCGTAGACCAGAGGCAGCGTCACCTTGTGTTCCCGCAGATCGTGTCCCGTCGGCTTGCCTGTCTGGGCTTCAGACGCTGTGTAATCCAGAAGATCATCGGCAATCTGGAATGCCATCCCCAGCGAGTGACCAAAACTGGCCAACGGTTCCCGGAAGGAAGGCTCACCGACCAGGGCCCCCATCTCGCAGGCCGCCGACATCAGAGACGCCGTCTTGGCGGAGATGAGTCGATCGTAGTCGCGCTCGGTGAAGTCGAGAGCGTCGTAGGACGTCAGCTGCCTCATTTCACCGACGCTCATTTTGTTGGCAGCACGGGCCATGACCTGCATCGCCTCCATGCTCCCTACCTCCGCCAATTCCATGATCGCACGCGAATACAGATAGTCACCCATGATGATGGCGACCTGATGGCTCCACAGCGCGTTGACGGTCGGCTGACCACGACGCAGGACCGAGTGATCGACGGCATCGTCGTGCACCAGGGTCGCCAGGTGGACCAGTTCAACAACGGCTGCAAGGGAAACCGCACGCGGATCCGGATCGCTCCCGACCTCGTTTGAGAGCAGTGTCA
Source organism: Gemmatimonadota bacterium (assembly GCA_041688945.1). Classification (GTDB taxonomy): domain Bacteria; phylum Gemmatimonadota; class Gemmatimonadetes; order Longimicrobiales; family Gaopeijiaceae; genus Gaopeijia. The sequence goes on from JBDNHE010000067.1 coordinate 120,603, forward strand.
GCGTCGGTCGGAAGAGCTTTCCCCGAAGCATTGCCAAATAGGAGTTGACCTCTTCCATCTGATCGAAGTCAGAGACGATGATTCGTCTGAGTTCGTCGATCATCCCCTCGAGGCGATTCGCGACCGGGGCCTGAATCAGGTCCATGCCGGAAAGACCCTCGGTGCTCGTTTCGCTCTCGCTGGTCGAAGTTGTCACCGCAGCTTCCGAAGTCGCTCGGTGACGTCCGCGAAGTTGATATCCAGTGAGAACACCTGGTCGTAGAAGTTGGTGGCCTTGTCGATCTGACCTAACGCCTCGTGTGCTCGAGCCAGGTAGTAGTAGATCCCCAGGAGTTCGTCCTCTACTTCCCAGGGTGACTCCAGGGCGCGGGTCATGACCTTGACTGCCGCATTGAACTCGCCCTTGTCCATGAAGGTCTGGCCCAGAAGCTCAAACGTGGGAAGATGGTCGGGAGAAGCGCGCAACGCCTGCTGGAACTCCTGGACCGCCTCATCCAGAAGCCCCATCTCCTTGTAGGCCGTCCCCAGGTCGTGGTGAGCCTTCACATCGCCGGCATCGAAGTTCTCGGCGACCTTCGCCTTGAACTGGCTCAGCATCTTGGCGAAGTCGGCGTCCTCGTCGCCCGAGGGCTCCTCGTAGGCCACCACAAAACGGGTGGTTTTCTCGGCGTCGTCGCCCAAGATCATGCTGCCCAGGTCGACGTAGTCCTCGGACGCGGCTACTTCCGCCACCGAGCGGGTCTTCGGGCCACTCCCGCCCAGTCCAGCCCGGGCCTCGGCGTTGTCCGGATCGACCGAGAGCACCTGCTGGAAGACGGCCTGAGCCTTGGCAGCATTCCCACTGGCCTGAAGCGCACGCGCCAGCCCAAGAAAGGCGTCGGCCATGACCGAGTCATCGTTCAGCTGGTACGCCAGTTCCACGACGCGCTGCCGGAGCGCAACATCGTTCGGGGCGGCCTCAGCCTGAGCAACCAGCTCGGTATAGCGCGTGCGTGGATCGCCTGAGGCTGGAGCCGGCACGGCAGGCGCGGGAGTGCCCCAATCGTCGTCAGCAGCCGAAGGCGCGTCCGCTTCGGTCCCGGCCTGGAGCGGCGTAGCGTCGTCAAAGTCGGGCAGGCCGCCGTCGTCTTCCTCGGGATCGAGTGACATGAGCGGTCGATCGCCACCTATGTCTTCATCGTCGTCATTCAGCGAGACGAACGGAAGCTCCGAAGTGTCGTCCTCGGGTTCATCGTCAAGCGACATGAGCGGCAAGTCGCCGCCGATGTCCTCATCGTCGTCCAACGGCGCAGATGATGATCCGAACGTCGCCGCCATGGCTTCGAGCTCGGCGGCCGCCGCGTCCTTCTCGGGATCGGCCACAACCTCCGCTTCACCGGTGTCTGCTTCGTCAGTGACGTCACTTCCGATTTCGAAGCCAGCGAAGTCACCAACGGCATCTTCGCCATCAGCCAGGCCAGAAAGCGGCACTTCGGGAGCCGAGGCGTCTTGGTCCGAGTCATCGCCGCCGAGCGAAATATCGAAGCCACCAACCTCCACGTTGTCGTCGTCAGTCTCTTTTGCGGCAGAAGTGCCCCGATCGAAGGTCACCTCGCCGAAGTCCATGAAGGCATCCGCCTCCGTGGTCGGTGCCGGCCCTGACATGATCCGCTCAAACGCCTCGGGATCGATATCACTTATCTGGCTCTTGAAGAGCTGAGCCCCCTCGACATCTCCTCGCAGATCCAGAACCCGATACCCTGCGGCAAGCTGTTCGAGGGCCTCTTCCGTCCGTTCGTGCTGGACGAACTGCTGAGCAATGGCGAGTCGAATGTCGGTGTCTTCCGGCGCAAGGTCGGCGAACTCGACCAGAGCCCGCATCGCCTCTTCCAGATCTCCGTCGCCCTGAACCCGCTCTGCATAGGTCAGGAAGTTCTGACGCGCATCGACAAGGAAGCCCTGCTCGGCCCGGATCTGACCCATTCGCAGAAAAGTCGCGTGCCGCTCCGGCAGATTGCGAAGGATCTTTTTGCAGACGGCAATCGCGTTGTTCGGGAGTTCCGACTCAAGGTAGAGATCGATCGCCTGGTCGTAGTGCTCCGCCGCGCGCCCTCTGTCGTCGGTGCGCGTGAACAGGTCCCCTACACGGTTATAGAGGCCGATGTCCGGCTGCTCTTCCTTGGCGAGCTTCTCGATCGCTTTGAGGTAGAGATCCAGAGCGTTCTGCCACTCTTCCTTCTGCTCGTGGCGGCGGGCTTGTTCCTTCAGGCCTTCGATGCTGCTCATGCGTCGTCGCCTGCCCTGGGAGTGGGGCGATTCAGGTTCCGCACTCGGGCGGCCACCTTGCGAATGGCTTCGGGCACATCCCCCCGGCCCGCGATCCAGTCCGTCAGAACATCACTATCGGACCGATCGGAATCGGCCAGATGGTGGGCCATGCGGCGAGACAGCAGCCGAGAGGGTGAAACCTCGGAGAGTCGTAATCTGTTGGTGGCCGCCGCGAGCACAAGTGGGTCGGGGATCATCCCGATGACCTCGGTGCGCTCGACGCGACCTCCCGCCGCTGTCACAGCCCCCTCGATCGCCTCGAATACCGCCTGCGGAGAGCGGCTCTCGACGTCCTCAAGATTCATCGAAATCTGCATCCCCTGCTGCCTGGGAAGTTCGATCCCCAGGGCGCGGAGCCCGGGAAAGCCGCCCCCCACCTCACGGATCTGTCCGGCGATGGCCCGAACGGCCTGCAAGGAGACACCCTCCACCCAGACGTTCCAGGCCAGAAGGAGCGGACGAGCCCCCACACAGCTGATGCCAGCTGTCGGGTGAACACCGGCAAGGCCGCCGTCCAGATCCGGCCGGCGATCCTCTGGCAGCTGATCCCTCAGCAATTCAAAGCCGCCCCTGCGCAGGTCGGCCAGGCGTCGGCCCGGCGGCGTTGCGGCGGCGGCGTACCAATAGACGGGGAGGCCCATGTCGGAGAGAGAATGCCCCACCCGGTGCGCGCTTTCGACCGCCTGGTCCATCGACATCGCCGCCAGTGGCACGAAGGGCATCACGTCCAGAGCACCCACCCGGGGATGGACACCCTCATGAACGTTCAGGTCGATCCGCTCGACGGCCACGCGGGCGGCGGCAATCGCCCCTGCCTCAACCCGTTCTGGCGATCCGATGAAGGTCACCACCGAGCGATTGTGATCGGGGTCGGACGACGCGTCCAGGACCTCGGCTCCCGCCCCGGTCACGGCCGAGACCACCGCACGGACAAACTCGGGATCCCGCCCCTCGGAAAAATTCGGTACTGCCTCCAGAAGTGCATTCATGCCGCCAAGATAGGGGACCGAGCGCTCAACCGCCCCTCGTCCGGCCCGGAGTCCGCGCCACCGGCGCCAGGGCGGGATTGCCGATCTGCAGCTGGTAGGCCCAGTCGAAGATCATCAGCGCCCGCCCGCTCTGATCAAAGCCGAGCATCACCACTCTCAGGGTGGCGTAGCGCATCGCATTGTCGTCGCCCGGCACCCGCATCACGTAGGTGGTCTGCGGCTCCAGGAAGAGGTCATCCGTCACGTAGCCCGAGGTTGGCGCTTCGGTCAGGGCCGAACAGGTCGCGTCGGCGCCGGGACCGCACTTGAGAGCAGTGGTCTCCCAGGCGGTCGGATGGACCCGGACACCGGGGCCCGGCACCAGCCACCAGCCGTCCGCATCGGTTTCCAGGCGAAAGTGCCGGAGCCCGTTCGTTCCACTTACGATGGGATCCTGGCTCTCGTCGTTGCGGAAGATGAAGCCCGAGCGACTGGCATCGTCGAAGTAGTCGTAGACGATCTCGCCGGCGTAGTCGGGCCGGGGAGTACCGAAGGCCGATTCGCTCCCGGCGCTCTCGTGCCCCTGATCGTCGACCGACGTGACGTAGTACTCGTAGGTCAGGCCATTCTCGGCGAGCTCATCCAGGAACCCTTCCGAGTCGGTCTCGCCCAGAAAAAAGGCCTGGTCATCAGACCAGATATAAACCTTGTAGTGCGAGAAGTCTCCGGCGTCCCGCGCATTGTTGCTCCAGCGGATGTAGTTCATCCCGTCCAGTGCGACTGCCTCGGCCCAGGCCGCGACCGGAGGAGGTGTCGGCTGGGGCACGAACACGCGGATTGCCTCTACGGAGGCGGTCTCGACGCCGTAGTCGTCAACCGCGGCCACGTAGTAATCGTACTCGCGGTTGCTCTGAACATTCACGTCCGCGTACGAGCACAGGCTGTTGAGGCAGTTCGTGACCTCAGCCACCAGGAAGTAGTCCCGGTCAGTCGACCGCTTTGAGTAGACCCGGAAGGGCTCCCCATTCCAGTGGGGTCCCAGTTCCCAGGTCAATTTGACCTCGCCCGCGTAATACCACGCATTCAGCGCACGGGGCGCGTCCGGGGCATCACCGGGGATGAAGATCGTATCGGTGGGTTCACATCCAGCCGAAAGGACCATCGCTGCGGACAGTACCGCAAATCCGGGCCACTTCATCATCCTGACCTCACTTTGGCGTTTTACGCAGACCCCTGTCTGCGCACACCCCTTAATGAGGCATGGGTCGTACCAAAGCGGAAAGCCTTGTTTTACAACGATTTTCTGGGATGCGGGCTCGTCACTTGTCCCCTGTGGAGGACAGGCCGCGTGGTGGTCCGAGACGGCGGTGGTTGGATCAGGCGCCAATTACCGCCCGCGGCGATCAACATTCCTTTGCTCGTAATCAAATTTGAGGTCGCGATTATCTATGAGACTGACTTCGAAGCGGAAGGTCCAGTTGCCGGTGGCGGTCTGGAGGAAGTCGAAGTTGGCGCGCCAGCGGTGAAGATCGCGGGTCAGGCGGATGGTGTGGTCGTTGAAGGCCGCGCGCTCAAGGTCATAAGAGGTGTTCCAGCTCATCTCCCACTTTTCGGTCGGCTTCAGGCGCAGGCTGGCCTGCAACATCTTGGACGAGAGCCCTGAATCACCTTCTCGCGGGCGCGTCATGGAGTAGGAGAAGTTGGTCGACCACTCCCCCACCCCGTTCGAACTCGACCGCGTGCGCGTTGCCGAATTCACGGACCCCGGCACCATGGAGGTTTCGTCGGTTCCGGCAAGCGCAAAGGGATCGCTCTCGTCGAATTCCGTCTCCTCGTCTTCGGCGAACATTTCGTCCTCATCCTGCTCGGCCTCGCCCCCACCGCCCAATCCGATCCACCTGAAGATCGAGGAGCGATTGCTGAGCTGGAATCCGAGGTTGATCTGCGCCAGATGGGGGGCGAAAGACCGCTCGGTCCCCGTTCCGGAGGCGTCGGGCCGCTCCTCGAAGAGGTCGTGTGCCATCGAGATGGTCAGACCGCGCAGGAAGTCCGACGAGATCTGATTGGTCAGGCGTGTGGTTTCGAACCCGTCTACGAACGACCCGGGGATCGAGTCGTCGACGAAGTTGTAGCGAACCACACCGGTCCGAAGAGAGAGAAGATTGACGATCGTCCCCTTCTGGACCCGCCGCGGGCCATCATCGGCTGCAGAGCCCGGACCTTCATCTGAGTCTGCGCCCGGAACGGCGGGCGGTGGCGTGGTCTCGCTATTCGCGGCCCGCTTGGCCTCGAACGTCTGGTTAAGTCCGATCGCCAGCACGTTCTGGGGGAGCCTGGACCGGGAGCCAAACAGATGCGCCTGCAGATCGGTCGGCTGAACCTCGGGCGACCAGTCGTAGGTAAAGGATGGCGTCAGCTTGTGACGAATCCGCTCGAACCCGCCGAACCCCGGAAAGAAGCCATAGATGTCGGACTTGAGCGTCGCCCCGAAGGCCACCCGCGAGGGCGCGGCCACGAACGACTGAGCGATTGCAATGGTGTCGGACTTGAGTCGGCTTCCGGAGAAGTTCACGCGGGGTGTCAGCGTGGTCGATCCGATCAGCGTCTGCTGATAGTCGAGCGTGGTGCTCCAGGTGAGCGTCGACTTGGTGACATCGACCTGCTCACCGGCAAGCAGGGCCAGCCGGTCGAACTCAAGCGCTCCGGCCCGACCCATGAAGGCGCCAATCCCCTGATCCATGATCTGGCCGGGGAAGAACGAGAGCGAGTCGAGGGGGATGTCGCGCGCCGCGTCTTCCTCAAGGTTCACCGAGCCCGAAAGGGACAGGTTCCCCAGGTTGATGGAGCTGCTCGCGCCGGCTCGTGTGGTCGCCTGGTCTTCCTCGCCGCGGATGTAGGCGAGCGGGTCCTGGGCCCGGTCCAGCGTGCGGCGAGAGAAGTTGGCCGACCCGCTCCAGGTCATGTTGTTGTACCAGCTCGCCCGTGCCAGCGGCGCCTGAAGCAGCGTGATGGTGGAGAGCGAGAGCGTCGCCGACGGCAGGGTCATCTCGGTCCGGTCGTCGGACAGGAACTGCCGTCTGTCACCGCTGACGGTCAGGTTGCCCCAGTCGAAGCGGTGGCTGACGCCGCCCTGTGAGTTGATGGATTGGGTGACTTCCTGCGGGTTGAAGGAGTTCTGGGTGATGAAGGAGCTCTCGGTGATGTAGCGGGCGGAGGCGCGGAACGACGTCCGCTCGGAGATCTGCCAACTGTGGTTGGTGTTGACGGCGGTTTCCGTGCCGCCCTCCGCCTTCCAGTACTGCCGCAGGTCCAGTGAGCCCTCCATGAACTGCCGGAGCCACCGATATCGGCCGCTGATGGTGAGCGAGGTGTAGTTGTCGTCGAACCAGTCCATGGCGATGGTCGCGTCGGAGTAGTCGCTCATGGCCCAGTAATAGCCGAGGTTGCTCAGCCGACGGCGATAGCCGCCACTGGTGCGCACGATGTCGTTTACGCTAAAGCGCGGGGCCAGCAGCCCCGATGACCGCCCGCCCTGCGTATTCTGCGCGATGAAGGGCAGCCACAGGACCGGAACGTCGGCGAAGTAGAGCTTCACATTCTTCGCGACCATCGTCCCGCCGCGTGTCCACTTGTACTGCTCGGCCTGAAAGTGGTAGTGCGGCACTTCCTGCTCGCAGGAGGTGAACATCAGGTGCGAGCCCCAGGTCTCCTCGGGGGTGATGAGGTTCAGGTCACCCCGGACATTCCACTCGGCCCCTTGAGTAACTTTGGTCCGGGCGTCCAGCGCGACGCCCTCCTCGTTGTTCACATTGAACCGCATGATCAAGGCGGTCATTTCGTTGCTGTTGGCGGGAATGGTGGCCGGCTGACCCATCAGGATGATCTCACCGGAGTCCCGAGAATAGTCGATGGAGTCCGCAAACAGCCGGTCTCCACCGGGAGCAAGCGTCTCGGCCCGACGCGCGGAGTCACCCAGGAGGTAGAGACGGCCCGCGTTTGAATCCCAGGTAGCCGAGCGGCCCTGATACTGCGTGGCCTCGTAGCCCGGAAGCCGGAGCAGTTCCCGCATGATCGAATCGGCGCCGGCCATGACCGGGGTGGCTACCGCCCTGCCGGCACCGGCGAGTCGTGCCGAATCTGCGGCGATGGTGGCCGAATCAGCCCCCGGAGCACGGTTCAACAGACGCAGTCGTTCCTGGAGCCGCTGCTGGGTGGTGAGCGTGTCGGCTGGCGGGGCTGAACGCGCTCCCCGCCCGGGCAACTGGGCGGAGAGCGGTGCTGCAAGTACGCTCGCGGCGGTCAGCAATCCCAGAAGGACCAGTCCCAGCCTCGAGCCCCGGACGAGGCTCGCCTGACGCGAGCCCGACGTCATCGGTCCATCTCTACCGTTGAATCTGCCGGCCCGGGTGGCTTGATCTCGTCGTCCTTGTCCTTGTCCTTGCCCCGCCAGACCAGCACGGAGAGCAGGATGGACACCTCGTAGAGGAAGACCATGGGGATCATCATCACGACCGTGACCATGACCAGGTCGCCGGGCGACAGGAAGCTGGCCAGCACGGTGA
>JBDNHE010000068.1:0-2786 GCA_041688945.1 Gemmatimonadota bacterium
CATGATCGCTCGGAAGTGGCGGGAGAACTGGGCGAATCTCACGCCCTTCTTCGACTACCCGCCCGAGATCCGCAAAGTGATGTACACGACCAACGCGATCGAATCGATCAACGCCCAGCTCCGCAAGGTCACCAAGAAGCGGGGTGCCTTTCCCACGCCGGACTCGGTAAGGAAGGTGCTCTATCTGGCCATCATGAAAGCCAGTGAGCGGTGGACCCGGCCCGTGCAGGACTGGCCCGCAGCACTGAACCACCTGGCTCTCGTATTTCCGGGACGAGTGCCGGTTTGATGAAACGGCCAGTTACACAGAAAAACTGACAGTCCCCCGCGTGATGGAGGCGTCATTTGGCCAGAGGACGCTCAACGAAGCCACGCTTCCGTCATGGCCTACGCACCCGCCACAATGGAGTAGCAACATGCGGAGTCTCCAGTCGGGATGTAGCTGACGCGGGCCAGCCGCTCGCCCAAGAGGTCTTGCACGTAGGAGAGCTGGCCCTGCACGGCGCCCTGGTAACATCCACGAGTTGGCGCAGCGGGCAGTGCGACAGCCGCAAAACCCGCTTTCCCTCATCGTCCACCTGCGCCTCCGCCATGAAGCCGTCCTCCGTGAGAATGCGGGCGACTTCCTCCAGGCGTGCTTCGCCGCTCAGATCCTCCACCCGCGACAGCGCCGCGGACCGACGTCGGCCTACGTAATCGGCAAAGAAATCGTTGACCACGCCCGGTTCACCGGCGTTCTGCAGACAGGTGGTCAATTCCCGCAGAACATCGCTTTCACGATTGGGAAACCACGTCTCCGCAGCGTCCGTCAGTCCGTACAGGATCTCCGGCCGGCCTGGGCCAAGCCGTGACTGCCCAACGCCTTGAGGTGCGTGCGGACCGTCTCCACGTTCAAGTCGAGGTCTGCGGCGATGGCGGGAATGGTACTCGAGCCCCGTCGCTTGAGGTGTTCCAGAATCCTCTGCTGACTCTCACCCAGGCCCGTGTTGATCATGCTCGTCGCCTTTGTAGGACTGCGGGTGCTCACCGCGTGCCCCCTATCGCAACCGGGTCGCTGGCCGGGAATGTCATGGTCAGGGCCTCGTCCAGGCGACGAGCCAGCGTGGTCGGGCCCACACGCGGACCTGGATCCAATGGCCTGCCGAGGCCGGTGAGAGACCTCACCTCCGCCAGCGTCTTGGCCGCCTGCGCCTGTGCCCTCGCTGCGCCGGCCCGCAGTACCGTCTCCAGGTGCCGCTCGTCTTCCCGGATCGCGATGAACCGCTGACGCAGGGGCTCCACGTCCCGGTCGAGCGCATCCGCCAACCGGTCCTTGGCCTCCGCCCATCCCACCCGACCCGCGCTCAAGCTCTCTGCCATCTCGCGGACCGACCCCTCTTCCTCGAAGTGCCTCAGCATCTGGATCACGGTAGAGGACTCCGCGTCCACGGGCGCACCCAGGGGAGATGAGTCGGTGACGATCCTCCTGACGAGGGCACGTCGTTCCCTTGGCGTCGCGTCGATGGGTATCGTGTTCCCGTATCGCTTGCTCATCTTCCGTCCATCGAGACCGGGGATGGCCGCCGACTCCACCATGGCTCGGGGAAGCGGGAGTGCGCCCGCGAATGCCTGATTGAATCGCCGCGCGAGATCACGAGTCAACTCCACGTGCTGCCGTTGGTCGGTACCCACCGGCACCAGCGTGCCGCCCAGCGTCAGGATGTCGGCCGCCATGAGCACCGGGTAGGAGAAGAGCCCCAGCGTCGGACTCACGCCCTCCGAGGTCGCTGCCTTGAACGCGTGTGCGCGCTCCAGCAGCGGCGTCGGCGCCAGACAACCCAGGATCCAGGCAAGCTCGAGGATCTGGGGCACGTCGGACTGGCGGAAGATCGCGGCACGTTCCGGATCTACGCCCAAGGCAAGGAGGGCGGCAACGTCGTCGTAGACGTGACGCCGCAGTTCCTTTCCATCCCGAGCCGTGGTCAGCGCGTGAAGATCGGCCACGAAGAGGTATGACGTCACCTCCCGCGCCAGGCGGGCCGACGGCCTGAGCATCCCCACCAGGTTCCCCAGGTGCGGTGTGCCCGTGGGCTTGATGCCACTCACCAGTATATCTTTGGCTTCGATAGGTGCCCCGGACGTCATCTCACACATCTCCTCAATACCACGGACGCAAGCCCACTCCCCTTGAAGTAAGAGCCCCTTGACCATATTGTCAAGTTTATCATCATGATAATACACGTGGTACACGATCCACTCTCTTCCCCCGGACGGTATGGCGACAGCTATGCACAGGATCTGCTCCCTTTGCCTTCTCACCACGGGTCTCGCCTGTGGCCAGGGCCCGGCCTCCGTGGAAGCGCCCGGCACGCTGGACGTGCCAACTTCTGCCCTCGCATTCCCCCCGGGCGACACAGACGACTGGATCGGCGAGATCCTCACGGAGCTCGCGGACATCCGCCCAGACGACGGGGGGGCGGCTACCATCGTGCGGCTGTACATCGGTCGGCAGGAGTATCTCGAGATCCTCTATGGACCCGCAGGCCTCCTCACCGGCGAGCGCTATCCGAAGCTGGGGCAACGGGTACGGGCAGCTGAGCAGGCGTTCCACGACCTCATGGCCATCTCGCAGGACAAGGATGCTCGAACGTCTCCCCGACTCCCGGTCGCCGTCGAGCACCTCTCCGAGGCACTACGAAGCGTTCGCGAGGGCATCCGGAGCGCCGGCCTGCCCCTGCGCCCTCCCGAGGCCGACGCCAAGGCGAATATCGCCCACCCGAGCGAGGACCGGGCCGCGGCCCGGTCTC
>JBDNHE010000069.1:0-2335 GCA_041688945.1 Gemmatimonadota bacterium
CCCAGAACAGCCCGAATACCGGCCCGTCAACCCGCTTCGACCCTCACCGCTGCCATGCCCTCGACCCCCGGTGCGTTTTTGTTGCTCGCCCACCCCAATCGCTCAATTTAGGTCTATGTCAGCTTCGGCGTGGCAATCAGCTTTTCGGTCGAGGTGGCCGGAGTCCTCATGGTCTTCAGCAGCCTGGTCATCCCCGCCGTCATCGCCTTCCTCTTCACCAGTCACTTTCGGACGGCGTTGTTCTTGGCCTGGGCCAGCGGCTCGGTCGCGGTGATCGGAGGGATCGTGGCGTCGTTTTACTGGGACGTGGCGACGGGTCCGCTCCTGGTCTCTGCCTTTGGTGCGGTGCTGATCGTGGCGTTCATGATTCGGCCGCTGGTGGGGGCTCGGCCTGGCACGAAGGTGTATGTGGCGCTTTTGGACGAGGGGGAGGGGGTAGGCAGGCGGCGGTGCCGTGGTGCCCCGGCCGGGGAGGGAGACCGCGATATCCCCGTCCTGCCTTGCATGTTGTCGGAGATCGGGAGTTATATGCCATCGCTGAAACGGTGTGCCGACTATGCGGTAGGTAGTAGCGTTGCGGCTTTGACCTTCTGTATGGCAGATTCGGACATGCCCGTGGCCCGGTCAGGTATCGGACCGTTACGCGTTCAAGTTTGAGTCAGAGAGCAGATGGACTTTCCCGTACGCAACTGGAGGAGATCCCATGCGCAGTGCTAGCCGGCTTCTTTGGGCCGTTTCGCTACTAGCCGCGTCCGGTTGTGCCTCTACCCGCATGACCTCGCTCATCAACCCAGATTCTCCCACGGGGGACCTCACACGCGTAGCCGTGATCTATCTGACTTCCGATTTGGAGTACCGGGAATTGGTAGAGGGACGCTTCGCCAACCATGCCGGTGATACCGAGTTCGTTGCGGGCCACCTCCTTCTCTTCCCGGGAAGGGCCTACAGCGAGCCGGAGGTACAGGAGATATTCTTGGACAACGGGATCGACGCGGTGTTGGTGGTCGAACTCCTCAGCACTGGAGCCTCGACGTCTCGATCCCCCGGCGTTTCAGAAACGAGTTGTACTATCTGGTCGAGTTCGAAGGGGTGCCAGCAGACGGAGACGGTATCCTACGGCGGGGGGACGATCTCGAAGCCGCAGGCCGGTTTTCGTCTGCTCCTTGTCGACCGAGGAATGACGACTATCCATTGGACAGCCACTGCAAATAGCGGCGGCAATGCATACGCCGGGATGAGCGATCTCCTTAATTCCCTAGTGGACAAAGCGGTGGGAAAGCTGGAAGAGGACGGCTTGATTCGCGGTGGTGCTGGGTGACCAGAGCGGTCCCTACCGACATGCTCTTCCCTCCGCGAGTTGGGAATGCAGTAGCAGGGTGGCTTGAGTTCGAAGAGTCTGTGCGGGAAAGAAACCGGTTCGTTCCAGACGGTGCGTATCTTGAGCGGGTCATAGACGGTTGCCTCAAGAGGACCACGATGATCCCCAATGGTCGCGAGTTTTTTCGCGCTCGCATCATTCCTTTCGATCCCGCGGGGGAGCCTACGGCCGGGCTCCCGAATGATCAGATGATGGCGCCGAAGCCGCACCAAGCCGCGGCGGGCCGCTTGAATCCTGAGGGGATCCCCTATCTGTACGTTGCGAGCGATATCGAGACGGCGATATCTGAGGTCCGCCCGTGGCAAGACGCGAGGGTGTCAGTTGCGACAATGCACCTCAACTCCGGACGGACCTGTGTAGATCTCCGGGATATCTCCGACATCGATGACACGACACCGCTGTACTGGGCGGCGTACATGTTTGGCAGGCCTGTACATCGGGAAGACACCGTTCGATATGCGGCGACTCAGCTTATCTCTGAGCACTTAAAGGCGCGCGGTCTCGATGGGATAATCTATCAGAGCGTCACCAGTTCTTCGGGCCACAACGTGGCGTTCTTCGAACCAGCTGCCGCATCAGTCGTCGAGACCCGGATGGCTCTCGTAAACGACGTCCGGATGGGGTACACGGTCGGGCCATCGGGCCGGCCGACTCTCTAGCAGATTTTCTGCAGAAGAATGCGTAAGCTCGCGCGTCCACGTGGGTCGAATCGACGGCATATAACAAACATTTGCGCCTGCGTTCGCTCGCGCTCACTCCGGTGAATCACGGCCCGAAGGCGGATCGGCGATCTGAGTAGTATTTGCAGGGGTCGAGGTCGGCGAAATCACCGTGTCTGTTTTCGGGCCGCGCCGCAAACTTAGAACGTTATGGGACAGCGCCAGAAGCGGTGTGCCGACCATGCGGTAGGTAGCGTTGCGGTCTTGATGCTGTGTCCCGCAGGTTGGGCTATTCCCG
>JBDNHE010000070.1:0-29598 GCA_041688945.1 Gemmatimonadota bacterium
CTCAGCGACCTCCTTCAGGATGCTGATGTCCACCACCTGGTCGGCCACGATCCTTTTCAGCCGAGTGTTCTCCTGCTCCAGCATCTTCAGTCGCTTCAGCGTCTGGATCTCCATACCGCTGTACTGCTTCCGCCACCGGTGGTACGTCGCTTCGCTTACCTCCAGTCGGCGGCACGCATCGGCGATCGTCGCCCCACCGCTCAGTAGCGCGTCAGCTTCCCGTAGCTTCCGCACGATCTGCTCTGGCTTGTGTCGCTTTCTCATCATCGAGTCCTTCCCCTTTTTGGGGTCGTTGGACTCTCATTCTACCTGGACCCGTTTCCGGGGGGCAGCCCAGTCCGGGGATCTCCAAAACGTCCTCACCAAAGAACTGCAGCGGGATCTTTTGGCCTGGACTCCACTGATCCGGGATCTTCGCGATGACCAGATCCGCTTCAGCGTATTTCAGGCCAGCGAAGTCATGCCATATCTGGTCTCCGAGGTGCACATACGTGGCGCAAACCTGTGGCTCCCGGCGATCGCAACCCAGGGTGCAGTGCCGCGACCTTCCGTACCGGTGGGCACTGTGCCGTTGACGGTCACCATGCGGTTGAGAAACTTCGTGTCCCTGCAGAGTCGGGCCTTTGGTCTGCTCACGAGTCAGTCGACTGAAGCCCTCGCGATGCGAGGCGACCTGGAGGGAAGGATCCGCGATGAGCTGGGGCGGGAGTAGTCAGCGCCCGCGCCGGAACGCCTGCCGGCTGAACGCATCCAGCCACGTGGTCCCGCGCACATCGGGGGCCTCGTGCAGGGCCCAGTCCCACGAAAAAAGCACGGCGCCGGCAAAGCCCGACTCCCGCACCATCCCGAGCTTCCGTATCGCCCCGTCGAAGCTGTCCTGATAGATCCCCAGCCCCGGCCAGACCCGGCGGCCTGAGGGGTCCGCCCGCTTCGCGGCTTCCATCAGGTCGGCGAAAAGGTCATCCCGCGACGTGTACGCCATCGGCTGCACCACGTCTATCAGACCGCTGGCCAACCACTCGGGCCAGGCCTGAAAACGACCGTTTCGAGCATCGATCGGATCGGCAAACACGGCAGCGGACAAGGTCACGGACGGGCGAGCTCGGCGAACCGCGTTCCGAACCTCCTCTACCGCCAAGGTTACCTGCTCGCGGCGGAAGTCGCCGAACTCACTGGGGTACTCGGTGACCCACGCCAGCACTTCGCCGCCGCGCAGGCGGCTGTTGATGGCGCTGCTGGCACCCTGAGGCACCCGCGACCCCATCCAGCCGCGAAAGGCCTCCAAGGAGGCCCGGGAGTAGTCGTACTCGGGTGCGGCGTAGCGGATGTAGTCCAAGTGGATGCCGTCCACCGGATATCGCCGGGCGATGTCCTCAGCCACATCCGCGAGTCGCGCGCGAACCGCGGGGATCGCCGGATTCACGTAAAGCCCCTCGAAGCGTCCGTCCTGCGCCACGGTCCAGTCATGGAGACGGTTCAGATAGGAGGCGCGAAAGGGATCGACGCCGTCCAGTTCGGCGGCGAGCGAGCGCGGAACCGCCAGCCAATCGGGGTGGAGGCGGACCAGGTGTCCGGGATCCGCGGGGAGCGTCCCCAAGCCCCAGACCAGATGGCTGACCAGCCAGGCGTGGACCGCCATGCCGCGGGAATGTCCCTCGCGGATCATGAGATCGAGTGGATCGAAGCTGGTCGGCTGGCCAGACAGACGCTCAGCCCGGGGTTCGATGCTGGACCGATAGAAGGCGTCGCCACGTCCCCGGACCTGGACCAGCAGCGTGTTAAAGCCAGCCTCCCAGGCACGGCGTACGGTCTCCCGCACCTCTTCGGGCGAATCCAGCGACGTCCGGACGACCCAGACCCCTCGGACCTCCGCAAAGGCCGTTGGAATCGGTTGCTCCGGGTCAGGAGCGGGAGTCGGGCGTTCGATGTCGGGGACGGGGGCCGGGCGGGCCGGCACAGGCGTTTCGGCGGGCGGAAGGACGATGATGCGCGTGCAACTGGTGAGCAGCACCGAGAACACCGCCGCACGCCCGAGGCATCGGATCAGATACCGCACTGCCCAACGGGTGCTGGGCCCGTCCATCATCCCGCGGAGCGCCCGTTGGTGTCCACCGAGGGCGGGGCATCGGAGACCGGCGCATTGGAGCTGGCTGCCCGTCCCTTCGCAGCGGCCCGGCGCGCCCGAAAGAAGGCACGCAGAAGGTCCCCGCTCTGCTCACCCAGCACGTCGATTGAGAGTTCGCATCGATGATTGAGACGCGGGTCCTGCAGTAGGTTGCCCAGACTCCCAACCATCCCAGCCTTCGGATCCGTGGCGCCGTAGACCACGCGCGGAACCCGAGACAGAACAATGGCTCCCGAACACATGGCGCAGGGCTCCAGCGTCACGTAGAGGGTCGTCTCTTCCAACCGGAAGTCACCCTGGAGTGCGGCCGCGGCCCTGAGCACCAGCGATTCGGCGTGGGCGGTCGGGTCGGACAGCGTGTGGGTCAGGTTGTGCCCTTCGGCCACCAGGCATTCGTTTCGAACCAGGACCGCGCCCACGGGGACCTCGCCCAGAAGCGCCGCTTTGCGTGCCTGCTCCAGCGCACGCGCCATCCACCGTCGATCTTCGGGACACGGCGCATCGTGGTCCAACCGGACTTCAGCGGACTCTTGGGGCGAATTCATGGCTGTCGGGGGTGCGGGCGACGCCCGCGGCCGGTCAGTGGGACGTCAGGTTGGTCGGCACTGCGGGATTGTCGAGACGACGGAAGAAGGCGCTTACCCGGCCGATCAGATTGAGCCGCGCGGGCTCTTCGATCAGAAGCGGGGATCCACCACGCATCGACTGCAGGTACACGCCGTGACCGTTCCGCGTCAGGCGATGGTATCCGGGTGCACCACCACCGGGACGGGCCACGACAATGGCGTCGTCGGCGATCTCGTCCAGGGAGAGCGGCTCGACCAGCAGGTAATCGCCGTCCTGAACCCCCAGAACCGCGGCTTCGTCGCCACGGGAGCGGACAAAGAAGGAACCCTTCCCGCCGGCCAGACGCCGGTCGATGGTCAGGCTCATCTCGGCGCGATCCGAACGAAGGCCCGCCCGATCGTCAGGCAGAGACTGAAAATACGGAATCGAGACGGCCTCGGGCGCCAGATCGACACCCAGAATCTTCACCCCACGAGACCGCGACGGGTCGCGCTCAAGGAAACCCTTTTCGGCCAGCGCCTGAAGGTGCTCTGAGACGGTTTTGGTGCTCTTGATCGAAAACCGCTCACCGATCTCGCGAATCGAGGGCTGATAGGTGTTCTCGCGCAGATAGAGCACCATGTAGTCCAGGATTTTTCGCTCGATCTCGCTCAGGGCTTGGGCCATCCCGGATTCTCTCTCAGTACAGGGTTCCGACCGGGCGATCGGCCTCCCCTTTTACGGCGGGGAGATAGATCAGAACGTTTTTCAGAGCCTCCAAGCCCGATTTGCGGAGGCCATCACGAGGCTCGCACAGTACCACCCGAACCGGCCGGGGGTCAAGCGGGATGTCACGTGACCTGAATCAGATGTTCCCAAGCGGCCACAAGGCGTTCCAGCGTTTTGTCGCGCCCCGTCAGGACCAGAACTTCGAAGATGCCAGGACTGTTGCCCCGCCCCGTTACGGCCAGTCTGAGCGGATGAATCGCCTTTCCCGCGCCAATTCCGCGGGTTTCGGCGACCTGGCGCACCTGGTTCTCGAGCGCCTCTTCGGTCCAATCTGACGCCTCCAAAGCCGTGTGAAGATCGCGCAAAACCTCGACTGTGGCGGCCGGATCCTTCAGCCAGTGCTTCGTCACCGCCTGCTCCTCGAAATCGCCGACGGGGCCCAGAAATGGGGCCGCCTGTTCGACGATCTCATCCACCGAGCGCGCCCGCACCTTGAGCAGGTCAATCAGCGCGATCCGCCACTCCGGGGTGGCGCCGTTCCAGGCGGCCAAGCGAACCGGGTCGTCGGTCAGGCGGGTCGCGACACGTTCGATCAGCTCGGAAGCCTGTAATTCCGCCAGATACTGCCCGTTGAGCCAGCCCAGCTTATCAGTGTCGAAGACGGCGCTCTTCTTCTGCAGCCGATCCATCGAAAAGGCCTCGGTCAGCTCGGCACGGCCCATCTTTTCGCGCTCATCGCCGGGATTCCAGCCCATGAGGGCCAGAAAGTTGACCATCGCGTCCGGCAGGATGCCCAGACCCTCGTAGTCGGCCACGGCGGTCGCACCGTGCCGCTTTGAGAGCTTCTTCCCATCCGACCCGAGAATCATGGGCACGTGACCAAAGATGGGCACCGGCAGCCCCAGCGCCTGATAGATCAGAATCTGCTTGGGGGTGTTGGACAGGTGATCATCGCCACGAATGACGTGGGTAATCCGCTGATCGGCGTCGTCCGAAACCACGGCCAGATTGTAGATCGGAGAACCGTCCGCTCGCAGAATCACGAGGTCATCTATATCTTTGTTATCAAATGACATGAGACCATGCACTTCATCCTGCCATTCAGTACGTCCTTCCGGCACTCGGAGCCGAATCGCGAAGGGTTCACCTGCCCCGGCACGCCGCTCTGATTCCTCGGCACCCATCTGGTCAGCGTGGCGACGAGCCAGGATCGAGGGGTGGCCGATTCCCGCCGCCTCCGCCTCAGCCCGGAGCTCCGCCGGATCGGTAAAATCCCGGTAGGCCTTCCCTTCCGCCAACAGGGTCAGCGCCTGGGCGCGGTGACGTTCCACGCCATCGGACTGAAAGAACGGGCCCTCATCCCAGTCCAGGCCCAGCCAGTTCATCCCATCCAGGATGGCCTGAGTGTGCGCCTCGTTGGAGCGGTTCCGATCGGTGTCCTCAATGCGCAGCACAAGTACCCCGCCCTTCTGACGGGCCAGAAGCCAGTTGAAGAGGGCGGTTCGGGCACCGCCAACGTGCAGGTACCCGGTCGGCGAAGGGGGAAAGCGTACGCGAATAGACATCAGCCTTCGAGTTTTTCAGTAAGGAGGCGCCTGAGCAGCCCCGGATCGGCGTTTCCGCCACTCTTCTTCATCACCTGACCCATGAACAGCCCAAACAGGTTGCGGCTTCCAGCCCGATACTCGGCCACTTTTCCGGCCCACTCGCCCAAAACCTCGTCAATCATCGCCCCGATGGCGCCTTCGTCGCTCACCTTGGCGAGTCCATCCCGGCGAATCACCTCGTCGGGGTCGGTGCCCTTTTCGACCATTTCGGTCAGAATCTCACAGGCGGCGCGGCGAGCCACCGCTCCCTCAGCCACCCGAGCGATCAATGTCCCAAATGCGGGGCCACCGAAGGGCAGGTCGGCGAAGGACCGATCGCCCATATCACCGGCCAGATCATTGACCATCCAGGACGCCACGGCGGCCGGATCGTCATGGGCACTCAGGGCGGCCTCGAAGAAGTCACCATTCGCGGCAGAACCCGACAGAATGTCAGCCTCGTCCAGCGTGAGGCCGAATTCCTTCTGATAGCGGTCGAACCGCGCTGCCAGCACGGGGTTGGCTTCGCGCGCGGCGCGCCGTTCGGGCGAGACCCGATCGTCCGCCGCTACGGGGCCCCGGGGCGTCTTCGGCCCCGGTGACTCCTGTGGCACTTTCCCGGCGGCGCCGGCCCCTTCAGCGCCCTTCCCTGCACCCTTCTGCCCGCCTGCGGCCCCGTCATTGCCATCCGCGCCCGACTTGCGCGTCCAATTGTCCCTGAGCGTCACGGTCCGGTTCATCACCAGGCTGCCGTCCGTGGAGTCGGCATCGACCACAAAGTAGCCGACCCGCTCAAACTGGTACGCCTCCCCAGCCGAGGCACTCTTCAGAGAAGGTTCGCCGCGGGCCTCGGTCAGCGTGACCAGAGAATCCGGGTTCAGGTAGTCCACGAAGTCGCCGTCCTCGGGCACGTCCTCGGGATCGGCGACCGTAAACAGTCGATCGTACAGACGCACCTCAAGCGGAAGGGAATGCGCTTCGGACACCCAATGGATCGTGCCCTGCACCTTTCGGCCTTCGGGATGGCGGCCGAGTGTATCGTGATCGACCGAGCAACGGAGCAACTCCGGCTCGCCATCCGGTCCGCTCACGACTTCGTCGCAGCGAATCACATAGGCGTTACGGAGGCGAACTTCTCCGCCCGGGGCCAGGCGCTTCCAGCCCGACGGCGGCTCCACCGCGAAATCTTCTCTGTCGATCAGGACGCGCCGTCCGAAAGGCAGCTCACGAGCGGGGCCCGAAACAGCGCTCCCCTCCGCCTCTGCCAACTCCGCGGATCCGGCGCCATCTGGAAAACGGGGCGCATCAAGCATATCCACTCGCCCTTCGTCCCAATTGGTCAGCTCAACCACCAGGGGCCGCAGAACCGCCATCGCACGGGGAGCGGTCCGGTTCATCTCGTCACGGATGCTGAACTCGAGCTTCCCGTCATCGACCCGTGAATTGACCTTGGCCACCCCGATCATCTCACAGAAGGACCGAAGTGCGGCCGCAGGCACACCGCGCCGCCTGAATCCGGCGATTGTGGGCATGCGCGGGTCATCCCAGCCACTCACGTAGCCCTCTTTGACCAGCCGGATCAGCTTTCGCTTGGAAAGGATGGTGTAGTCGAGAATCAGCCGCGCGAACTCATACTGATGGGTACGCGGCTCCTCGAATCCAGCGTTGTCCAGCACCCAGTCGTAGATCTCGCGGTTGTTGTCGAATTCCAGGGTGCACAGCGAGTGGCTGATCCCCTCGAACACGTCCTCAAGACAGTGGGCGTAGTCGTAGAGCGGGTAGATGCACCAGTCGTTCCCGGTCCGGTAGTGGTGAGCATGCCGGATCCGGTACAGAACGGGATCCCGCATGATCATGTTGTGTGCACTCAGATTGATCCGGGCCCGAAGCACCATGGAGCCGTCCTCGAACTCCCCGGCCCGCATGCGCCGGAACAGGTCGAGACTCTCGGCAACCGGGCGATCCCGATCTGTGGTGGGCGTTCCCGGCTCGGTCACCGTGCCACGCTTCTCGCGGATCTCCTCGTCAGAGGCCGAATCCACATAGGCCAGGCCCTTTTCGATCAGGCCAACGGCGACCACGTACATCCGCTCGAAGTAGTCCGAGGCGTGCCGAAGCTTGGACCATTCGAAACCAAGCCAGCGCACGTCTTCCTGAATTGCGCGCGTGTACTCCTCGTCTTCGGTCAGCGGATTGGTGTCGTCGAAGCGGAGATTGCAGCTTCCGCCATACTCGGCCGCCAGCCCGAAGTTCAGGCAGATCGACTTGGCATGCCCGATGTGCAGGTAGCCATTGGGCTCCGGCGGAAACCGTGTGGCGACTTGTGCATAGCGACCCTCGGCCTGATGCGCGTCGATCAGGGTGCGGATGAAGTCGCGCCCGCGCGTGCGGGTCTCAGGGTCTTTGGGCCCCTTCATGGAGCCTGCAGGATTGTCGGCCACGGTGCTCTCTCGGTACGGACACGGGACTTTTGCTACACCACACCAGCGTTCAAGCTAAGGGATCATCAGACGATAAGAAGCCCCGAAATACGAGAGGCGCGGGGCCGATGGTACGGGCCCCACGCCTCAAGGATTCGGATCCGCCTCCGGTCAGGCCGGTTGCGGTTCCGGATCGGGATCCGTGCCGCCTCCCCGGGACGAAGGGTCCGGTTCGGTTGGTTGAGCCGGGTGTTGGATCTCGCCCCGCAGCACGGCGGCGCGGTATTCGGCCCGCTCGTGCGGCCCTTTCTCGAAGAGGTAGTAGAGCGACGGCGTGGTGGTGAGCACGAAGATCGTGGAGCTGAGCAGCCCCCCGATAAGGGTGAAGGCCAGCGCATTCCAGATGGTCGAGTTGGCCGACTCGGCAAAGAGCACGAGGGGCAGCAGACCGATCACGGTCGTCGCGGTGGTCATGAGGATTGGACGCACTCGTTCCAGGGTGCCTCGCAAGACCGCATCCCTCAGACTGAGTTCCTTGTGATCCTTTCTGACTCGATTGATATGGTCCACCAACAGAATCGCGTTGTTGACCACAATTCCCCCCATCATGATCACCCCCACATAGGCCTCACGCGTGAAGCTGGCGCGCGCCCAGAAGAAGATCATGAACACCCCGATCAGCGCCATCGGCACCGTCAGCAGCACCGCCAGCGGCTGCCGGATCGACTCGAAGAGCGCGGCGGTGACCATGTAGACCAGGACGATGGAGACGATCAGCACCATGTAGATCTGCGCCTTCTGCTCCACATTCCAGCGCCATCCCTCGGCCTTCTCCACGGTGTATCCCGGGGGAAGGTCCGTAGCTGCGATCACGGCGTCCTGATACGCGTCACCGAGCTTGTTGGGACCGCGGAACTCGTAAGCGACCGTCCGCTCGTACTGCTGATTCTCGCGGTGAATGGTCGACTGGACTTCGCGCGGCGTAACCGTGACCACGTCGCCAAGCCGGATTCCGCCGCCCTGTCCGGTCTGGATGATCGTCTCCCGGAGCTCGACCGCATCCATGTACGCTGCCTCCCGCAACTGCACCGAATAGAAGACATCCTCCGCCCCGATCCGTACCGGCGCGGTGCTCCTGCCCCTCAGGACCGCGCTGAGTTGCTGAGACAGGTCAGAAACGGATAGGCCATGCATGGAGAGCTTCGCCCGATCGATGTTGATCAGGTACTCGATGGCGCGGTCACGATTGTATCGGCCCGAGGCGTTGGTCTGGACGTCCTGCACGCGGCTGATCGCCCCGATCCGGCGCCCAAGATCTTCGGCGATCACCCGGACCTGCTCGAAGTTGTAGCCTTTGACCGTAAGGGAATACGTCGGGGGACTGCTCCCGCCACCATAGAACGACGGGCCGTATCCTGTAACCCGCACCTCGGCACCCGTGAATTGGTAGGAGAAGGCCAGCATCTCTTCCTTGATCGCTGGCGGGATGCCCGTGTTCTCCAGCGAGTCCGGGAAGAAAATCTCCATGCGCCCGTTGTCCTGGGTCACGGTCGCGGTAAATCGCTCCACCTCGGGGATCAGCTTGACCTTCTGCTCGAAGTAATCGATCAGCTGGTTGGTCCGGTCCAGATCCGACCCCCGCGGCAGGCTGATTCTTACCGAGATGTAGGTCCGGCCCGACCCACCGCCATTCCAGATCGTCCCGCGGGTCACGTATTTGTCGAAGACGTAGGCCGATCCTCCGAAGGCGAGCACCGTAATGACGATGGCCACGGCGGGGTACTTCAGCGTGAACCCGACCACCTCGCGGTAGAACCGGACGTAGATCGGACCGTCCGGATGAGGCCGGGTCAGCCAGCGCCAGACCGCAATCAGGCGCATCTTCAGGGTCGGACGATTGAAGGCGTCCGTCCCCATATCCTCCAGGGTCGGCGTCTCCTGGAACCCCTCGGCACCTCCGTCGCCCTTCAAGCCTTCTGCCCCGAGGACCAGCGACGATGACGACCGCTTGGACCGCGCCAGCCAGCGTACCGAAAGCGCCGGAATGAAGGTGAAGGCCACGAAAAGCGAGGCCATGAGCGTGAGCCCCACCACGATGGCCAGGGGGACGTAAAAGACCCGCAGCTCGCCCTGCAGATAGACGAACGGCACAAACACGATCAGGGTGGTGGCCGTGGACGCGATGATCGGAAGAACCACTTCCTTGGCGCCTTCTTCTGCCGCGACCTCGGGCGCCTCACCGCGCTGCCATCGCCGGAATACGTTCTCCAGCACCACGATTGAGTTGTCGACGATCAGCCCGAAGCCCATGGCCAACCCCATCAGTGTCAGCAGATTGAGCGTCAGCCCGCCAAAGTAGATCAGGTTGAGCGAGATCAGGACGCTGAAGGCGATGGTCGCAAAGATCAGCCCGGCTGATCTGAACGAGCGCAGGAAGACCAGCAGGACCACAAAAATCACCACAATCGAAAAACCGGCCCGTGTCCGCAGGTCGGTTAGCTGTTCGTCGATATCCTCACTCTCGTCCGACTGCAGAATGAGTTCTGACCCAAAGGGGTGGAGGTTCTCAATGCTGGCGAGGCGCGCCTTGACCGCTTCGGCCACCCGGACCGTGTTCGTGTCCCGTTCCTTCGTCACCAGGAGCGTCACGGCGGAGTTGCCGTTGATCCGCTCCAGTCGGCGAGCCTCTTCGTAAGTATCGGAGACCTCGGCAATCTCACGTACCCGGACAGGCGTCCCGTTCACCGTGGCCACAATCGCGTCGAGCACGTCCTGACTGTTCTGCGCCTTGTTGACGATGGTGATCGTCTGTTCCTGATCGCCGGTGCGGACCACCCCGGCTTCGCGCACCAGGTTCAATTCCTGAATTGCCCGCGAGATGGCAAAGGGGTTCAACCCAATGGAGCGCGTCTTCGCCGCGTCGACCCGGATCTCCAGCAGGCGCTCCCGGCCCCCATTCGCATCTGCGGTCGCCACGCCCTCGATCCCTACGATCTCGGGGATGACCACCTCATCCATGTGTCGCTGCAGTGCCTCCAGCGTGTACGGCCCGGTAAAGGCGTACATCAGAAAGGGAGTCTGCTGAACCTGGATATCGCGGGGCACATAGGGGCGGACGTAGAGTCCTCTGACGCCCTCGGGCAGATCCTCCTCCAGCGCGGAAAGACGTTCCGACAGCTCAAGCCGAACGAAGTCCATGTCGACCTCGCGATCGAAGTCCACCACGATCGTGGTGCTGTTCTCCTCCGAGTCGGAGACGATCTTTTCGACGCCCTTGATCTGATTGATCGTGGCCTCTAAGGGAGAAGTCAGGAACGCCTCAACCGTTTCCGGAGACGCACCCTGCCAGCGGGCCGTGATCGTCAGCCGGGGGAGCTGCGTGTTGGGCAGCATTTCCAGCGGGATGTTCTGCCACGCGAACAATCCAAGGAGCGCGACCGCCGAATAGGTCATCGCCACGGCTACCGGTCGTCGAATGCTGAGCCTGATCATCAGTCCGCCCCCGTCGTCACCATCTCGCCAGTGGATGCCTCCGAAGTGGACACCCCTCCGAAAATCGCCCTGACATCTTCGGATACCGAATACACCACCGGAACCACGATCAGGGTCAGAACCGTGGCGACCGTGAGTCCTCCAATCACCGCGATTGCCAGCGGCGCCCGCAGATCCGCGCCACTCCCGATTCCCAGGGCCATGGGCGTCAGCCCGAGCACGGTGGTCACCGTGGTCATGATGATCGGTCGCAGACGCACCCGACCCGCTTCCAGAATGGCATCCCTCAATCCCGCCCCTGCCGCGCGAGCCTGATTGATGAAGTCCACCTTGACGATGGCATCGTTGACGACAATTCCAACCAGAATCACCACCCCGATCAACGACATCGTATTGAGCCCCTCCCGCGCGATTCCCAGAGCGGCCACAGCCCCCACGAGTGCCAACGGCACCGCCATCAGAATCGTGAAGGGGTGAACGAAGGACTCGAACTGAGCGGCCAGGATCATGTAGACCAGGATCAGAGCCAGCGCGAAGGCAAAGGAGAGATCACGGAAGGACCGTCGCATCTCTTCGTTCTCGCCGCCCACATCCATTCGCAGTTCACGCGACGAAGGCAGATCGGAGAGAGCCGTCTGGATCTCGGCAATCCCGGCATCCAGTCCCCCGCGGACCACGTCGGCGTAGACCGTGATCACGCGCCCCTGATCCTCACGATGGACCTCGGCCGGGCCGATCGCCTCGGTGATGGTGACCAGTTCCCGAACCGGCACCCCGTTGACCCGCAAGTCATTGAGAGCCTCCCGGGAATGCCGCTGATCGCGTGGGAAGCTCACGATCACGGCGATGCGGCGATCGAATTCGACAAACTCGGTGGCCCGGTTACCCCGGAGGGCATTGTCGATCACGTCCGCCACGGTCCTCGGTTGAATCCCGTACGCGGCGGTGGCCTCCGCATTGATGCGGACTTCGATCTGAGGCATCCCATCCTCGGTGCCGATCCGGACATTGGCCAGTCGGTCGATGCCATCCAGTCGGCTTTTCACGGCCTCGGCGCGGGCCATCATCAGATCCAGATCCTCACCCCGAACTCGCACCGCGACATCGGCCTCGGCTCCACCCAGGAGCGTGCCCAGTGCGGTTGCCTGCCCCGCCTCAAAGGTGAGTTCAGCGTTCGGATGATCGGCGGCGATGCTCCGAACATCGTTCAGGACCGATTGCGTGAAGTATCCGTCGCGAAGTCGGACATCGAAGGTGGCGGTGTTCAGCCCCGTCTCGTCCTCGCCCTCGGCGTAGGCCCGCACATCGCGGCCCACCCGTCCGAAAACGGCCTCAATCCCATCATGGACCAAGAGCTCGTTCTCGACGGCAGTCGCGACCTCCTCGGTGGCTTCGAGCCCCGTGCCCTCAGGAAGAAGGAGCCGAACCCGGAATCCACCCTGGTCCACTTCGGGCAGGAGGTTCCGCGGCAGCATCCCGCCGAGCAGAAGAGTGATGGCCAAGGCACCGCCCGAGAGCGCCAGAACCACGGTCTTGTGGTCCAGGGACCAATCGAGCACGCGGTGGTAGCGCTCGGCGAATCTCTCGAAGGCGCGGTCAAATGCGTCCAGGAAAGGCCGGGCCACGCCGCCGATCAGGCGACCAGCCGTCCGTCCCCAGAAGCCGATCATTGCTTTCCCCAGCTCGAAGAGGAAATACAGCAGGCGGAACGGGCCGACTATGATCCAGCCAAAGGCCCACTTCACCCATCCGAACCAGCTGGTGGGGCGCTCACGTTTGGCCGGCGGCATTACGATGTCGACACCCGGGCGCCCGAAGCGGGCGGCCATGGCCGGAAGAAGCGTCAGGGCCACTACCAGGCTGGCGATCATGGAGAAGGCCACCGCCATCGACAGGTCGCCGAAGAGCTCGCCGGCGACACCTTCCACGTAGATGATCGGCCCGAAGACCGAGATGGTGGTGAGGGTCGACGCCGTGATGGCGCCGGTGACCTCTTCGGCGCCCCGGGCGGCGGCCTCCATGGCCTCCACGCCGGCTTCGCGATGCCGGAAAATGTTCTCCAGCACCACGATCGAGTTGTCGACCAGCATTCCCACACCCAGCGCCAATCCACCCAGGCTCATGATGTTGAGCGAGACGCCAAAGGCCTCCATGAGCGCAAAAGTCCCGACCACCGAGATCGGAATGGCAGCCGCGATGGCGAAGGGATAGCGCGGGTCGCGCAGGAAGAAGAAGAGCACGAGGAAGGCCAGAAAGCCTCCAAAGACCAGCGCCGAAACGACGCTTGAGATCGACTCCGAAATGAAGGTCGCCTGCGAGGTCGCCACATCCACCGAGATGGCCGGATATTCCTCTCTGAGCTGGGCCAGAATCGACTCGACCGACTCGGCCACCGTCACGGTGTTTGCGCCCGACTCCTTGAACACCAGGATGCCGACTGCTTCCTGACCGCCGTACAGTGCGATGGTCTCGCGCTCCGCGAACCCGTCAATCACCTGGCCGATGTCGCGCAGCCGGATCTGCTGGAAGCCCACGCTGCCCGCGCCCTCGCCTCCCGTCCCCGCCCCACCGGTCTGGCGCGAGACCACCACGTCTTCCATCTCGGCAACCGTGGCGAATTCGCCCAGCGTCCGGAGCGGATAGCGGTAGCGCCCCTGGATGATCGTACCACCGGGGGCGTTCACATTGGCCTGAGACAGAGCCGTGGAGACGTCCTGGAGCGTGAGCCCGTAGGCCTCCATCCGCCGCGGATCGACCTCCACCTGGATCTCCCGATCGAGCCCTCCGGTCACCGCAGCCTGCGCGACGCCATCCAACTGCTCCAGTCGCCGGCGAAAGACCGTTTCGGCCAACTCCTTGGTCGACCACAGGTCACGCCCACCCGCCACGGAAAGCGCCATGACCGGTTCCGACTCCGGGTCCACTCGCAGAATCCGGGGGCGGCTGGCCGTCTCCGGGAGGCTCTCCCGGAGGTTGTCCATCTGCTCACGGACATTCAGCATCGCGAAGTCCATGTCCGCGCCCCAACCGAATCGGAGTGTGACCAGACTTACGCCTTCGCGCGACGTGGAAGACACGCTCTCGACCCCGCTGACTCCCGCTGCCCTCGCCTCGATTTGCTCCGAGACCAGCCGTTCGATCTCGGCCGGCGCGACATCAGCGTAGGTGGTGTAGATCACCAGCCGCGGATAGGAGACATCCGGCAGCAGGTCGATCGGCAGCCGAACGTACGAAATCGCGCCCAGCAGAATGATCGCCAGAAACAGCATGGCCACCGCGACGGGGCGTCGCGTTGAGGTCCGGGCAATCGACATCAGTTCGCTCCCGGACCGATCGGGGCCCCGACGGCCGACTCAAGCGTCAGAAGCGCGTTGACGAAGCCGAACTGGGCCTGGATGACCGACCGCAACGCGTCGGATTCCTGCTCGAGTGTCTGTTGCAACTGCTCGAAGGTGCGGGTTCCGATCTGGTACTCCTGACGAGCCATCTCGCTGGCCTGGCCGGCGACATCCGCCGAGCGCTGTGCCAACTGCAGGCTGGCGTACTGGTTCTTGAGATCGATCAGACCGCTGCGGACTGAACGCTCAATTTCCAACTCGGACTCCTTCGCGGATTCACGGGCGTTCGCGAGTTGGATTCGAGCTTGGGCCGCGTTCAGGTCGTCTTGAAAATAGTTGTTCAGGAACGGGAGGCTCACGGAGATCTGAAAATTGCTCGAGAGATCCGTGCGTTCGTGAGTGAGGTCAACAAATGCGGCCACCTCTCGCGCCTGACTCTGCCGCCCCAGGATGTAATTGAGATTGATGCTTGGCCACCAGCGCTCTCCAGTCCGCGTCAGCCCCAATTGAGCCTGATCCACCTGAACTGCGTTCTCAGCGATCCGGGGGTTGGCCCCAAGCGCGCGCGAAATCAGGGCATCCGCATCAATCGAAGACGGATCGAAAACGGGCAGTTCGGGCAGGGCGACGCGAAGCGGGGGAGCATCGGGATCCCCGATGGTCGTCCGGAGCGTAAGAAGTGCTTGTTCATAGCGCGACCGCGCCTGCGTCACGGCGATGCTCTGCTGGTCGACCTGCACCCCAGCATTCAACACATCAACTTGAGAGGCCTGCGCCAGTTCAAACCGTCGGTTTGCCGAAACCAGGTCAATCCCCCGGCCCTCCGCAAGTGATTCTTCTACCTCAAGGAGCGCCAACTCCTGAAGTGCCGCAAAGTACTGGGTCTGAAGCCCACCGGTCAGCTCCCGGTCGGCGCTCGACAGGGCTGCACTCCGGCCCGCTTCTTGGAGATTTTGACCGCGGAGCACGTTGAAAATGCTGCTCCCCTGGATCGTCCAATTGAGGCTCAGGCTCTGGCCCGTATTAGAAAAATAGGCCCACTCAGCGTTGGGGTTCGCGATCGGGTCACCAAAGGGGTCCGTAGCGTTGAAGCTCAGATTCCCTCTGTAGGACGTGTTGAGGAGGTTCACGCTGGCCCTGGGCAAAATCTGATTAAACAACGTCGCCCGCCGCTCGGCCACATTCTGATCCAGAGCATTCTCGGCTCGCCGAAACGCCGGATTAGCCCGTCGGGCCATCGCGATCGCGTCGTCCAGCGACACCGTCACCGAATCCGACTGCATCTGGGCCGACGACGCTTTCGGAAGCCCAGCCAACGCAAACCCCGCCAGGGTCGCGCACAGCACCCCCCGCCCCCAAACCACACCCCGGCGCCAAGCCACCTTGCTGGTATCGGTCATCGGGTGGGCCTCCCGCCCGCGGCCGCCACATTTTCAACCAGGCGGATTGCGGTGTCGTGAGACAGATAGTGGTGTCCGTCGACCAGGACGATCTGGCCCGGCTGGACCTGCGTTCCGTCATCGGCGGGCAGGAGTTCGACGTAGAAGTTGTTCTCCTCGCCGGTGTTCACGTACTGCCACTGGGCCGTGCCGGTGTCTCCGATGCCCTTGAAGAGGAAGACGATCTTTCGGTTGCCATCCCCACGCTCAAGGATGGCCGCTCGCGGGGCCATGATCCGATTGGCAAACGCCCGTGCATCAAGAGAGACCTCGGCGTACATCCCGGGCTTGATCCGGCCATTGGGGTTCGGCAGCAAAACGGTGACTCGGCCCGTCCGCAACTCGGGATCGACGACCGGGTTGATCGTAGAGACGTTGCCCCGGAACACCTCGCCGGGGAACGCTGCAAACGTCACCCGTGCCTGCCGGCCCGCGGTCAGATACCCCAATGCAGCTTCCAGGACCTGTACCTCAACCTTGATCTGGTCGATATCGACCACGGTGAGCAACTCGGTTCCTGCGGTCACGTACTGTCCGGGGACCACGCTCAGATTGGCGATGCGACCGCCCCAGGGAGCGGTGACCCGCGACCGGGCCAGCTGCAACTCAGCAGAACGGAGGTCGACTTCGGCGCCGTTCAGGCCAGACGAGGAGCGGACAACCTCTTCACGGTGTCGGCGGACTTCCGGGTCCGTGATGCGATCGTCAAAGATCAGCGCAGCGTCGTACTTGGCTCGGGCGTCAGCGACGGCAGCCCGTCGAGACGCAACGTTGAGAGCCAGCTCAAGCGTGTCGATCTGGACCAGCGTGGTGCCGGTAGCGACCGAGGTATTCTCCCGGATCGGAACCGTCTGAACGATGCCCTCGACCTGGGCGTTCATGGTGGTCCGGCGAAAGGCTGCGGCCTGTCCGGCGGCATCCACCGTGATCCAGAGCGTGTCCTGCAGGACTTCAGCTCCGGTCACCGCGGTCGGCAGGCTCGACGCGAACTGCGTGCTGGCTGACTGAACCTGGACGGCCGAGGTGTCGGCTTCCGATGTCGTCGCTTCCGCATCGCCGGTGGTCTCCTCTCTCAACCTCCACCAGGTGCCGGCACCGATGGCGCCGAGAATTACGATAATGGTGGCTACGCTCAGGGTACGCTGAGAAAAAATCATCTGGATTCCCGTTGTCGACGATCAGCGACTCAACCGGTCGCGGTTTCGCAGTTAGGACGAAACGAAGGGTGCCAATGGTTGCTTGGCTCTTAAAACCTACGACGGACGTGGCACAAAGCTTCGTAACTGACACGTCTGCGGCAGGTCGCAACAGTCTGCGTGCAGGCTAAGCGCGTTTACGGCGCTATGCAATGGTAGAATCAGCCGTCGAGGGGTCCCGCGCCGGAAGACAGGTGGGCACGGTCGGGCTAGTGTGGCGTATCAAAAGTGTCTCGGCCATTCGAACGCCGATGCATCCGGCCCTGCGTCGTTGCCCCGAGTCGGGACAGCGCTGCTATCCCTCGTCGTGGCGCCTACCAGGATCCGGCGCCTCGACGCTCTCGGTGGCTCGGGAACTTTTGATACACCACACTAGCTTCGATCCCATGTCCTTGAACATTCGATCCCGAACGATCCGCCGACTTCTCGCTGGCTTCCTCGTGCTGGCGTGGAGTGGTTGTTCCGAGCCGCTTGAGGTGGACCCGACCTGGGCGTCACGGCCCCTCCCCGACGCCGGCACGCCGATCGATCATAAGATGGCCGACATCGGCGCTGAGCTGTTCGGCCGGAATTGTGCGGCGTGTCACACCATCGATGGGGAGGAGATCATCGGTCCCGACCTCAGGGGGGTGTCCGATCGACGGACCGTTGGCTGGATCCGAGGAATGATCGCCAACCCCGACTCCATGCTGCGCGTCGACACGATCGCCAGCCGGCTCCTGACACAATTCATCACTCCGATGCTCGACCGGGAGCTGGACGACGCTCGTGTGCGCGCTGTGATCGAATTCCTCTGGCGCAGCGATCATCCCAAAGCGGGTGGAGAGGTTGGTTCGCCCTTGGGCGGGAGCCAGGTGCTCGACTCGGTGGCATACTCGGGGTCGGATTCGATCAGGTAGCACCCGTCTGACCCGGCTCGCGGTACCCGCGTCGCTACGCAATCCGATGCAGGCGCTCGGGGACCGAGGATACCGGCGGGTTGCGATCAGTGGGTCGCGCCGGACTTCTCACCCGCGCCGTACCGATCCTTGATGTACTGCTCGATAATCCCTTTGAACTCGTCAACCAGCCCGTCGCCCTTTAGCGTGGTGTAGTGCTCGCCGTCCACGTAGACGGGGGCCTTGGGCTCCTCGAAGGTGCCTGGAAGCGAGATCCCCAGGTTGGCGTGCTTGGACTCGCCGGGGCCATTCACCACACATCCCATGACCGCAACGTCGAGCTCTTCGACGCCCGGGTAGAGTTCACGCCACGTCGGCATGCTGTCCCGGATGAAGTCCTGGATCTGCTCGGCCATCTCCTGAAAGAAGGTCGAGGTCGTGCGCCCACAGCCAGGGCAGGACGTGACCTGCGGCTCGAAGGCGCGGATGGCCAGCGACTGAAGGATCTGCTGAGCGACGCGCACTTCTTCCGCCCGATCTCCACCCGGCTTGGGTGTGAGCGACACGCGGATGGTGTCCCCGACCCCGTCCATCAGGAGCGGGGCGAGGGCCGCCGTGGTCGCCACAACGCCCTTGGCACCCATTCCCGCCTCGGTCAGCCCCAGGTGGAGCGGGTAATCACAGCGCGGGGCCAGCATCCTGTAGACCCGGATCAGATCAGGGACGACCGACACCTTGGCCGAGATCAGGATCTTGTCGTGCGGCTGCCCGACTTCCTCTGCCAGGGCAGCTGAACGGATGGCGCTTTCCACGATCGCGCCGAGCAGTACCTCCTTGGCCCCGACCGGCTCAGCGCTGGCGGCATTCGCATCCATCATCTCGGTCAGGAGCCGCTGGTCCAGGGAGCCCCAGTTCACGCCGATCCGGACCGGCTTGCCATTCTCAATCGCCATCTCGACGATCTTGGTGAAGTTCTCGTCGCGGCGGCTGGTGCCCACGTTTCCCGGGTTGATCCGGTACTTGCCCAGGGCGGCTGCCGTCTTGGGATACTTGGCCAGCAGGAGATGGCCGTTGTAGTGGAAGTCGCCCACGATCGGGACGTCCAGACCGGCATCTTCCAGCCGCTGGACGATCTCGGGCACCGCCTGAGCCGAGGGCTCGTTGTTCACGGTCACACGCACGATCTCGGAACCCGCCAGAGCCAAATGAGCGATCTGTTCGGCCGTCGACTGGGCGTCTGCCGTGTCGGTGTTGGTCATCGACTGCACGCGCACGGGGTTGTCTCCCCCGACGCCCACATTGCCGATCATGGCTGCGACTGTTTTTCGCCGTTCCCAGATGCTCAAGTCCTGACCTCGTTTTGGTTCGTCGGAACTCAAGGCACTCACCCCGCGTTTGCTGGATGCGTGCCCGTCGGCTCGGAAGTTAGCGCTCCCTGGGCCGAAGTTGGAGGTTCAGAGGGAGAGCAGGCGACAAGTCTGTGTTATTTTCCGGTTACCTTCGGGCTTCTCTGCCCCGTCCGCATCCATACCAACCCCGCATTCAATGTCAGACGCCAAGATCATCGTCCGTGCCACCGGTTCCCTCAAGGTTGAGGGCGGCGTCCCGCTCTTCGACGACCAAGGTCGGCAGATTCCGACGCCGGAAGACCGTCCCTACAGCCTTTGCCGATGCGGAGATTCGCAGCGCAAACCGTTCTGTGACGCCAGCCATAAGGATTGCGATTGGGATCCGACGCTGGCGGTCTGAACTGATCCGAGGGCCACGCCATGTCTGAGCCGGCGAGTCGAATGGAGCGCATCTGGCGACACCCTGTCGTCCGGTGGGCGGAGCGCCTGTTCTGGGTGGCGATTGCGATCTTTGCCGTTATCAGGCTTGGCCCCCAGCTGTCGGCGTGGACCGGAATCGGGCCGGCACTTGGTACTCTTCCCGAGTACAGCATCACCACCCTGGACGGTGAAGTCATCTCGTCAGCCAACCTCAAGGGGCGGACGGTCGTGCTGAATTTCTGGGCGACCTGGTGCGGCCCGTGTCGACTGGAGATGCCAGCGCTTCAGAACATTCACGAAGGGATGGACCCCGCCGAGGTCGCCGTCATCGGCCTCTCGGTGGACGTCACCGAGCGCTCCGTCCGTGGCTATCTGGAAGAGCACGGCTACAGCTATCCCATTGCAATGGCGTCCAGCGAAATACGGCGCGCTGTGGGCGGGATCACTGCGGTACCGACGACCTTCATCATCGGTCCCGATGGGGTAGTCCAGCACCGCGTCCTCGGCTATTTCGCGCCGCCGGCCATGCGGGCGGCCGTGCGGCGGATGGTCGGTCGGGGCGAGGATGGCGACGAGACCCCGGAGTCCTCGGGAGGCTAGTGTGGTGTGTCACATTTTGCCACACTACACTAGCGCGCCCCGGATGCCGGTGAACGCCACAACCCCCCGACCGCATGATCGCGATCGGGGGGCTTTTCGTACGGAGCGCCTCGGATTCGAACCGAGAACCCCGTGAGGGGCGACGCATTTCAAGTGCGCGTGCTGACCGCTCGCCTACGCTCCAAAGACCAGCACCGGTTTAGCGGCAAAAGGTTAGACGATTCCGGGGGCGCTGTCATCCCCGCCCGCTCTCGACATGAAGAACGCGTGGCTGATCCCGCGTATCGGGGTGGCGCCTGAGGGCCACGACGCGCAACAATATCCCCATCCCCGCACCCGCGCCCAACCGCATCCGGAGTCCGCCGTGTCGTCCTTTTCGAATTCAGTCACGCTCTTCAAGTCTTCACTGCATGTGCTGAAGCAGGACAAGGAACTGCTCGTCTATCCGATCCTGTCGTCGATCTCGATGGTTCTGGTGGTGGCGAGCTTTGTTCTGCCCATCGCCGTGACAGGAAGCTGGACCATTTTTGAGGACGGCGGCGGGTCGTCCAACTATCTGGCCTATGTGGTCGGATTTCTGTTCTACCTGGTTCAGTACACCGTGATCTTCTTTTTCAACACGGCGCTGGTGGGGGCTGCGATCGTCCGGTTGAACGGAGGGGACCCGACCGTTTCCACCGGCCTGAACATCGCCATCAAGCGCCTGCCGACGATTCTTGGATATGCCGCAATCTCAGCGACCGTCGGAATGATCCTGAGGGTGATCGCCGAGCGCTCGGGTTTTCTCGGCCGGATCGTCGCCGGGCTGCTCGGTGTGGGCTGGAGCCTGACCACATACCTGGCCGTTCCCATCCTGGTGACCCGCGACCTCGGTGCCATCGACACCGTCAAGGAGAGCGCTGGCCTGTTCCGAAAGACCTGGGGCGAGCAGGTCATCTCGAACTTCGGCTTCGGCTGGATCGGAGTCCTGGCCGGGATTTCGTGGTCGATCGTCTGGATTGCCCCGGTCATCCTGCTCCAGGCCCTCGGTCCCGCCGTCCTGATTCCGCTCATCGCGGTCGGGATCCTCGGCTACCTGGTGCTCGGACTGGTCCTTTCAGCGCTGAAAGGGATCTACACGGCGGCCCTGTACCAGTACGCCACTGAAGGCACCACCGAGTTCTTCGATGAGGGGATGATGGGAGGGGCGTTCCGCCAGAAGTAGACGGGCGGGCACTAGTGCCGGAAGAGCCTCCGCCCAGTAAACACCATCGCGATGCCGTGCTCGTTTGCCGCGGCGATGACCTCGCCGTCCCTGACGGATCCGCCCGGCTGGACGATCGCCCGCACTCCGGCGGCGGCAGCGGCATCAACGCCGTCCCGGAAAGGGAAGAAGGCATCTGAAGCCAGCGCTGCGCCGGCGATGTCATGGCCGGCGTCGGTAGCCTTCTGCACGGCGATCCGCGACGAGTCGACCCGGCTCATCTGTCCCGCACCGATCCCGATGGTCGCGCCGCTCCGGGCCAGGAGAATCGCATTGGACTTCACACCGTACACCGCGCCCCAGGCAAACGTCAGGTCATCCCACTCCTGATCCGTCGGCGTGCGGTCGGTCGCCACATCCCAGCCCGGATTCTCACCCCGATAGAAGGGCACGGGTGAGGGCGACTGGACCAGCAGGCCCCCGCTCACCGACCGCACCATCTGAGCGACAGGACGCCGCGAGTGGCTGGCCAGGAACCGGGCGGCACCGATGGTGGTGGCGTCCGCGCCCTCCCACCAGTTGGCGGGCTCGCCCTCGACCGCGTCAGAGAGCGCAGGCGCCGTCATCAGTCGGATATTCTTCTTGCGGGTGAAGATCTCAAACGCCTCATCCGAGAATCCCGGGGCGACAATGCATTCGACGAAGAGTTCACTCATGCGTTCGGCGGTTGCCGCGTCGATGGGCCGATTGACGGCGATGATCGAACCGAAGGCCGAAACCGGATCGCAGGCCAGCGCCCGGTCATAGGCTTCTCGGAGGGAGGATCCGATCCCGAGGCCACACGGCGTGGTGTGCTTGACGATGCAGACCGCCGGGCGCGGGGACCACGCGAAGGGCGCCAGACTGAGCAGGGCGCCATCCAGATCCAGAAGGTTGTTGTAGGAGAGGGCCTTTCCGTGCAGCTGCTTTAGGCCGGCAATCCCCTCTCCGCCGTCGCCGAGCGGATAGAAGGCTCCGTCCTGGTCGGGGTTCTCGCCATAGCGCAGGACCGTGCCGGCTCCGGTGGTCAGCGTCAGCGGGGGGAGTCCGCTGGCATCCGCGCTGTTGGCATCCGCCCTGTTGGCATCCGCGCCGTCGCCATGCCCTCCGCTCGCCTGCCCTTCCAGGAATTCAGCAATCGCCTGATCGTAGCCCGAAATGTGTCGGAAGACCTTGGCGCCCAGCTCGTGTCGAAGCGATGTCTGGTCCGTGCCGGCATCCAGGGTCGCAAGCACCCGACCATAGTCCGAGGGATCGATCACGACCCAGACCGCAGCATGGTTCTTGGCGGCCGCCCGGATCATGGTCGGTCCACCGATGTCGACCTTGCCCATCGCCTGCGGCAGCGTCACACCAGGCTGAGCGACCATCTCGCGGAACTCGTAGAGGTTTACCGCCACCAGATCGATCGGGCCGTACCCTTGTTCCGCCAGCTCCGTGAGATCCGTCGGATGGTCACGGCGAGCCAGAAGCCCCCCGTGGATGGCGGGATGCAGCGTCTTGACCCGTCCTTCCATCATCTCGGGATGCTGGGTGACCTCGGCGACTTCGGTGACCGCTATCCCGGCGTCGCGAAGCGCTGCTGCGGTCCCACCCGTCGAAAGCAGCTGCCACCCCCGCTCTACCAGAGCGCGGCCGAAGTCAACGATACCGGTCTTGTCCGAAACCGAGAGAAGTGCCCGCGGTTGCATCAGCTGTCCTGAGATGGGGGTGTCGACTACTTGAAAAGCGTGGAGCCGGCAGAGGCCCCGAAATCGTCATCACGTGGATCGCGAGGCTCGATCCGGCGCCCCTCTCGGAGCGCACGACAGACGTGCTCGGCGACCTCGGGATAGACCCGATGTTCGATGGCCAGGACCCGGGCGGCCAGCACCTCGGGTGAGTCACCAGCCAGCACGGCCACGGGCCACTGTGCCAGAATCCGGCCGCGATCATAGATCTCGTCAACCAAATGGACCGTGGGTCCGCTGATCCGTGCTCCGGATTCGATCACGGCGCGATGCACAGTCATCCCCCACATGCCCTGTCCGCCGAACGCGGGAAGAAGGCCGGGATGGATGTTCAGGATCCGGTTCCGGTGTTCGTGGATGACGCCGGGCGGGATCAGACGCAGAAAGCCAGCCAGGAAGATCATCTCGACTTCGGCCTCGGCCAGTTCCCGACACAGGTCGGTGTCGATCTCCTCAGAGGTCCGCTGGCGGAAGGGAATCACCCTGGATGGGACGTTGGCCTTCTCGGCCCGGTCCAACGCACCTGATGCGTCCCGGTCCGAAATCAGCAGGACCGTCTTCCACGAAGCCTCCCCGCCCTGCTCACGGTCCAAGAGCGCCTGGAAGTTGGATCCGGAACCCGATGCAAAAACGGCGGCCCGGATGGGACCCCTCATGCAAACCTCGAATAGCTGCCGTTCAGAAAGGGATTGCCCACGCGCTCGCGCTGGACGGTCGTCTCGGGCCCGTGACCCGAATGCAGAACCATGTTGTCCGGAAGCGTCAGGACCTGGTCGCGAATCGAACGCATGAGCGTCGCCAGATCCCCTCCGGGGAGATCCGTCCGCCCGATATTGCCCTGGAAAACGACGTCGCCCACAAGCGCGGCGCCAGCGTCGAACGCGACCAGAATGACATGCCCCGGCACGTGTCCTGGGGCGTAGCGCACGTCAAAGACCAGCGAACCGCCAAAGCTCACCTGTGTCCCCGCCTCAAAGCGGTCGGTGACGGGAGGGAGATCGGGGACCGGCATGCCGAAGGCCTCGGCTTGCATGGGCGCTGCGTCATAGAGGCCCTGATCTGCTGAATGCAGCCAGATGGGGATCTCCGGGAGGGCGGCATGCACCAGCGGCAGCCCGTCGACGTGGTCCAGGTGGGCGTGGGTCAGCAGGATCGCCTGAACATCCAGCTCTTCGTCCGAGATCCTTGCCAGCGCCTCACCGGCCCCGGCGCCCGGGTCAACGATGACCGCAGTTCGGGATTCCTCGCACCAGACCAGGTAGGTGTTCTGGACGAAAGGTCCCCCTTCGAATCGCTCGATCAGCACGGTGTCAGGCGCACCCGCAGCCTCGGGGGCGCACGCCGGCATCCTCAAGAGCCGACTCTTCGTCGGTCGCCCCTCGCCAGCCGCCGGACAGCTCAAGCATTCGCTCGAGCGAGGTGGCGGCCTTGAGCCGGATGTTCTCATCCAGCTCCACCTCGTACGCCTCGTGATCCAGACACCAGGCAAGTTTGGCGAGCGTGTTCATTTTCATGTTCCCGCAGATCGCGGCTCCGGAGAGCGGAACCAGCGTCTTTTCGGGAAAGCGCTTCTGCAGCTGATCGACCAATCCGCGCTCGGTCCCGATAATCAGGGCCTGATGTTCTTCGGCCAGCGCGACCATTCCCGAGGTCGAGGTCACGAAATCAGCCTCGGCGAGGAGTTCGGGGCGGGCTTCGGGATGGACCACTACGTGGGCTTTGGGATGGGCGGTCCGCATGCGGGCCAGCTCATCGAGCACCAAGTCGTCGTGCACGTAGCAGTAGCCGTCCCAGGCGATGATGTTCTCGCGTCCGGTCTGCTCCGCGACGTAGGCGGCCAGATTCCGGTCGGGCACGAAGATGATGGTCTGGTCCGCAGGGATCGACTCGACAATCCGGACCGCATTCGACGATGTGCAGCAGATGTCTGCCAGCGCCTTAACCTCGGCCGTCGAATTCACGTAGGCGACGACGGCCGCTCCGGGGTGTTCCGACTTGAGGCGCTGAAGTGCCTCTCCGGTCACGAAATCCGCCATGGGACAACCGGCCCGCAGGTCGGGCATCAGCACCCGCTTCTGGGGGGAGAGCACTTTGGCGGTTTCGGCCATGAAGTGAACGCCGCAGAACACGATCATGTCCGCGTCGGTTGTCGCGGCCTCCTGCGACAGACCCAGCGAGTCCCCCAGATAGTCAGAGACTGCCTGGATCTCAAGGCGCTGGTAGTTGTGGCCCAGGATGACGGCGTTCAGGGCCTCTTTACGGGCGCGGATGCGCTCCACCAGTTCCGCCGGTGGCAGTGTGGCGTAGTCGAGCGGAGTGTCGAGGATCTCGGCCGTTGCGGTTGTCATTAAGACCTGCTCGTGGCAATCACTGAAGAGTCCGCGCGATCGCTAAGCTGGATGGCCACAGTGTGGCCGAACGTGACCCGGGTCGAATCAGGCCGTGAAAGAAGAACCGCAGCCGCAGCCGCCGGAGGCCGTCGGGTTCTTGAAGGCAAAGCCGGAGCCCATCATGCCGGTCACGTAGTCGATCTCAACCCCTTCGAGATACTGAGCGCTGAAGGGATCCACGAAGATCCGAACGCCAGCCTCCTCGAAGATATCATCGTCGCCCTCGGGGGCATCTTCGATGTTGAGGCCGTACTGGAAGCCAGAGCAACCGCCGGGCAGCACGGCAACACGAAGGCCAGCCTCGGCTTCCGATCCATGGTCAGTGATGAACTGCTGAACCTTTCCGATTGCATCTGGTGTGAACGTAAGCATGCTCATATATAGCTCCTGTTAGACTCAGTGGGTCGTCGCCTGTCAAATTCCGATCTGGCCCCATTCGTTCCCTTGGGCCGGTAGAAAAAGCTATCCGAAGGGCTGGTGAGGGTCAACGTGAATCCAACCCGTCCCGGGCCTGAATCAACCCTGCTGCCTGCAACAGATCGTCGGCTACGAGCACGCCGTCCGGTACACCCGCCTCTTCGGTAGCCGCTCCCTTTCCCGTTCGGACCAGAATTCCCTGCCCGCCTGTCTCCAACGCAGGGAACACATCGGCCAGTTTGTCGCCGATGTACCACGACCTCGCCAGATCGATTCCGAGGCGACGCGCCGCATCGCGATGCATGCCCGTGCCCGGCTTCCGACAAACGCAGTCGCCGGAATAGTCGGGATGGTGAGGACAGAGCAAGGTCAGGTCCACCGAGACCCCTGTTGCCTCGAGTAGGCGGTCCACCTGGGCGGCGACGGCGCGGTACTGACTGGGGGTGATCAGGCCCCGCGCCAACCCCGACTGGTTGGTGACCACCACAAGGCGGTACCCGAGGCTCGTCAGGAGCCTGAGAGCTCCGGGAACGCCTGGGATGAGTTCGACGCCACCAGGATCGGCCAAGTAGTGCGCATCGTGGATGAGCGTCCCGTCCCGGTCCAGAAAGACGGCGGGTGTGCGGACTCTGTTCATTGCGGGAAGCAACCCGCCACGGTGGCGATCAATGCGGGTTCGTCCTCGACGGGAACGGCGCGAGGATCCAGCAGCCAGCCACCGTCCTCGATCCGGCCCACCACCGGCACCAGTCCAACTCTTTCAACCGTGCGACAGGCGCGCGCCCACTCCTCGATCGCAGCGTCTCCGGCCCCGGCCACGCGGATCCGGACAGACATCGAAGCTAGAGGATGCTCGGGGTACGTGCCCCCTCCGACCCGGCCCTCACTCTCGATTGAGTCAATCGTGACCGAATCCCCGAGGATGGCTGCCAGTCGCGAGACGATCTGCTCGCAGCGTTCGGCCAATTCCGTGCGGGTCCGCGCCAAAGCACGGAGCGTCGGGATCTCACGAACCGCACGTTCACTGTCTCGGTAGAGCCTCAGCGTGGCTTCCAGGGCCGCCAACGTGCCCTTGTC
The DNA here is from genome assembly GCA_041688945.1 of Gemmatimonadota bacterium. Classification (GTDB taxonomy): domain Bacteria; phylum Gemmatimonadota; class Gemmatimonadetes; order Longimicrobiales; family Gaopeijiaceae; genus Gaopeijia. Next base: position 26,955 of record JBDNHE010000070.1, read on the forward strand.
CACGCGGAAGGCACGACAGAACGGGTCGCGGCGCATTCGCTCGATCAGATCGGCACGGCCTGCGATCAGTCCGGCTTGAGGCCCCCCAAGAAGCTTGTCGCCCGAAAAGACCACCGCATCTACACCGGCCGCGATCGAATCAGCCGGGCCCGGTTCATTGGGGAGCGTCAGTCGGGCCGCGTCGATCATCAGCCCAGAGCCCAGATCATGGATGACCCTGAGTCCCTTCCCCACCGCCAGTTCCACGAGATCCACGGGCGTCACGCTCTCGGTGAAGCCGGTGATGTTGAAGTTCGACCGATGCACCTTGAGCAGCGCTGCGACCGTCACGGACTCGGCGGCCACGGAATAGTCTTCGATCCGCGTCCGGTTCGTGGTCCCGACTTCGACCAGTGTGGCACCCGCCCGCTCCATGACCTCGGGGATCCGGAATCCTCCGCCGATCTCGACCAGTTCACCCCGGGAGATCACAACGTCCCGGTCCCGGGCGGCGGCAGAGAGGGCCAGTAACAGGCCGGCGGCGCAGTTGTTGACCACCAGCGCGTCTTCGGCTCCAGTCAGCTCAGCGAGCAGTCCCCGCGCGTGGTCGTAGCGCGATCCGCGGCTCCCGCTCTCCAGGTCGAATTCGAGGTTGCTGTAGCCGGACGTGGCCTCACGCGCCGCCTCGGCCGCCACTTCAGCCAGCGGCGCGCGACCAAGATTGGTGTGGAGCACAACGCCGGTCGCATTCAGGACGCGTCGGAGCGAGGGGCGGGCCCGAGCTCTCAGGTGAGCCTGGGCCGCGGCCAGACAGTATTGCGCCGCCTCAGCCTCGTTGCTCCAGACCGGATTCTTTGGAGTGCTAGCTGGAGTGTCAGCCGCCGCCTGATCAGCACCGCTCCGAGCCTGCTCGAGCGCCAGCCGGAGAGCCTCCGCGACCTCGGAATGTCCAAACTCGTCCACCAGTCCGCCGGCCGCTTCGAGAAGGCGGTCTACCCCGGGCAGGAGACGGCGGGCGTCGCTCATCGCCGGAAAAGGGTCGCGAATAGGCGACGGGAGGCCACGCGAAAGGTGTCCACCCCGGCCGTATCAGCCGGCGGCGGGAGGAGAGTGTCACCTTCGAGTCCCCCGCCCTCCAGCGAGTCAGCTACGACTGGAATGGATCGGACGATGCTGGCTTCTCCGCCCCCGTCAGGAAGGCCGTTCACATTCACCAGACCGTCGACCCGTAGCAGCAGTGGGATCCCCGCCGGAAGCGGGCCCGTAAAAATCACCAGAACCTCCTGAGATGGCTTCCGCTCTCCATTGGGGAGGAGGGTGGCCGGGTCCGGTGCGCCGGGGAACTCAAGCGTCCCCGTGGTATCGGCCAAAACGGCGGCGGAATCGTTGCGTAGCTGGAACTGGAAGGGGTGGAGAATTTCGACGATCGGGGGCAGCGCGGATCCAGCCGCAACTGCACGTTCCCCGATCCCGGTGGAGTCGCCGCGTGCGATCATGGAATCGACCACCTCCTGATCCACCTGCAGAGCGCCACGAGCAAACTCAAGCGCGTCTGTTCTCGGATCGAGATAGTCGTCAAACACAACGCGGGCGACCGTGGAATCCACAACCGTGGCCGAGACCAGCACGGGGAGCGTGGTATCCGGCTGAATCACGGGAATCAGAATCGTGGTGGTGTCGGCGCGGTCCAGTGACCCGAGAATGATCCCGGCCCTGCCCTGCGCCTCAGTGACCTGAGGGTTTCCGTCGCCGTCCCGATCCAGAAACGCGGTCACCAGGTAGCGACCCGCATTCATGTAGCGGAATGCGAAGATCCCCTCCTCATCGACCCTGGCCACATGCACGACGCTGTCGCCCGGCTGATCTGACCGCAGGGCGATGATGCTGGCCCCGATCACCGCTTCCCCGGTGATCCGATCAAAGGCCATCCCGACGGCGGCATTCTCTTCGAAGGCGGGGCCGGTTGAAAAGGCCCACTCGAAGGGCACGGCCATGGGGTTGGCGAACATGTCCGCCACCACAGGCTCGACCGTCACGCGGTAGACAAGACCTGGGCGGAAGCCACCCTGCAGCTCGACCTCCAGGCCATCGCGCTGATGCTTGACCCGAACCGCCCCGGTGCGCGGCGAGATCGTGACCGCGTCGTTCAATGTCCCGGCACGGGGTCGCTCACTGATCCGCTCGTTAAAGCGAATCCGTATCCGTCCAGTCCCGGGCTCGATTATGGCGAAGGTGTCGGGCTCGACGGAGATCACGACAGGCGGGCGGCCGTCCTCCGGCCCTCCCGGTGGCTGCCCCTGACTGGCACACGCCGACGCCAGGGCAACCAGCCCCGTGGCGATCCCCGTGCCCAGACCGCGAGCCAGACCTTGGCTCATCCCTGACCCTTGAACTGGTCGAGCTTCTCCCGAAGCTTCTGAATCTGCTCGCCCCAGGACTCAGCCTTGGCCTTCTCTTTGGCGACAACTTCGGCTGGCGCGCGGGACGTGAAGTTCTCGTTTGAGAGCTTCTTTTCGATCCCCAAGAGCTGCCCCTGGATGCGGGCGACCTCCTTCTCGAGCCGCTCCACCTCACGGGCCAGGTCAACCAGCCCTTCGAGCGGCAGGAACACTTCGGCTCCCGACGGCAGAACGGCCGAAGCCCCTACGGCTCCCTCGGGTGCCGC